>NZ_LZIE01000093.1:0-31822 GCF_001667155.1 Mycobacterium sp. 852002-53434_SCH5985345 | reverse complement strand
TCAAAAGACAACCCGCACAACCGATCCACGTCGTCGTCGAGCGCGTCGAAAACCTCGACGATCTCCTCACGACTACTGACACCCACCCCTCAAACCCTACGAACACCCACCGACAAAAAAGACCACATTGTGACCAAAGAAACCCAAGTGACACAAGGGATTACAGATAGAAAGTCACACGTTCGACGCCGCCGGATCCATGGCACCTCCCGGTAGCGGTGCGGGTCGGGCAGTCGCCGGCGACGCACCATACGCACCAACACCAGGACCGCCGTGATGGGAAAGCACACCGTCGCGGGCTAGCCCGCGATAGCGGCGGGCCCCCGCGACTCGGAGGTCACCTCGTCGACCACGGTGTAGATGAACTTCATCTTCTCCAGCACCGCAACCGGCAGCACGAACGGGTACAGGTCGTCGTGGCCCATCGATCGGTTCACCATGTTCAGCGACCACGACAACGGCAGCCACATGTCGATGATCATCTGAAAAGCGCTGGGGCCCAAGGCTGGTCGGTCGAAGGTGGCCGACGCCGACGCGAAGCCGCACCACGCCGAGGTGTCCAGCGTGTCGCGGATGTGCAGGTAGTGGGCGAACGTCTCGGCCCAGTCCTCGGCGGGATGCATGGTGGCGTACGACGACACGAAGTCTTCCTGCCAGTCCTCGGGCGGCCCCTCGCTGTAATGCCGGTCCAGCGCCTCCTGGTAGTCGGCGTCGGGATCACCGAACAGCTCGTTGAACCGCGCCAGGTAGTCGCTGGACGGGGCGATCAGCCGGTAGAAGTAGTAGTGCCCGATCTCGTGCCGGAAGTGACCCAGCAGGGTGCGGTACGGCTCCTCCATCTCCACCCGCAGCTGCTCGCGGTGCACGTCGTCGCCCTCGGCCAGATCCAGTGTGATGACGCCGTTGTCGTGCCCGGTCATCACCTTCTCGTGCGCGCTGGACAGCAGATGGAAGGCCAATCCCTGCTCGGAATCTTGATCGCGCCCGATGATCGGCAGCTTCAGCTCGTGCAGCTCGGCGATCAGCCGCCGTTTGGCCGCCTCGGCTCGGGCGAACTCCGCCAGGCCGGCGGCGTCGGAGTCGTTGGGCCGCACCGTGGTCAGCGCGCAGGACGGGCACAACAGCCGCGGATTGTTGATCGGCACCAGCCAATTGCATTCGGCCAGCTGAAGATTGGCGCATAGCTGATACTCGGCGGCGTCCACGAAACCGGCGTGCTCGCCGGCGTTCTCCTCGGCGATCACCAGCAGGGCCATTTGCTCGAGCGAAAAGCCCAGCGCGCTGCCGCAGTTCAGGCAGGTGGAGTTCTCGAACATCAGGCGCTGGCCGCAATTGGGGCAGTTGAAGTCACGCATGGAGCACATCCCCCTCGAAGGGCACCACGTCGACCGCAACGTCGATCACGCTACGTTCGGAATCGGTGTAGATGATGCCCCGCAGCGGCGGCACGTCCGCGTAGTCGCGGCCGCGTCCGACGATGATGTAGCGCTCGTCGACCAGCTGATCGTTCGTGGGGTCCAAACCCAGCCATTCGAACTGGCCGGGCTCCTGCGGTGTCCACACCGCCGCCCAGGCGTGGGTGGCGTCTATACCGATCATTCGATCCTTCCCCGGTGGCGGGTCGGTGGCCAGGTAGCCGGACACGTAGCTGGCCGCAAGACCGTTGGCGCGCAGGCAGGCGATCGCCAGCCGTGCAAAGTCCTGACATACCCCTTCCCGGGCCGCCAGAACCTCATTGACCCCGGTGGAAATCGTCGTCGACCCGGAGCGGTAGGTGAAGTCGGCGAAAATCCGCGACGCGAGGTCGCGCAGCACGTCGACCAGCGGGCGCTCCGGGACGAAACTGGGCGCCGCGTATTCGCGGACCTCGTCGGTGATCTCGGGCGGGTTGAGATCCAGGGTGAATTCCGCGGCGAGCGCTCCCCTGCCCCCCGTCGGGCGGGCCGCCTCCCACGGTTGCACCGCCGGGCCGCTGGTGTAGCGCCCGGGAGCCGGTGGATACACGTCCACGATGGAGTCGCTGGTGACGGTCAGGGTGTGATGCGGCTCCGTGACGTGGAAGTACGAGCTGATGTTGCCGTAGACGTCGCTGCTGGTGGAGACGTCGGCGGGCGCGGGATCGATCGTCAGCTCGTGCACGATGCACCGCTGCCGCATCGAATCCCGCGGGGTGAGGAAGCCGCGGCCATACGAGCTGGTCACGACGTCGGAGTAGCGGTACTCGGTGCGGTGGGTGACTCGATGGCGGCGGGCGGCCCCGGCGTCGGCTGCAGACACAAGGCTGATCACATCACACCGGGCCATCCCGCGCCGTCCGCGGCGCAAAACCGTTTGCCGATACGGCGGCACGCGGGCGAAACCGGGAGCACAATCGAGATGTGGCCACGTGGTACGACGTCGCCCGCATCGTTCGTGAGCTGGCACTCACCTCGGAGCCGTCACCGCATGAGTGGCGGGTCGGCAAGAAGTTGCTGGCCTGGGAGCGACCGTTGCGCCCTTCCGAACGCGAGGCGCTTGAACACGAAGGCCTGGAACCGCCCGACGGCGAAATTCTCGGCGTGCGGGTGTCCGACGAGGGGGTCAAATTCGGGTTGATCGCCGACGAGCCGGGCGTGTATTTCACGACGCCGCATTTCGACGGCTACCCGGTGGTGCTGGTCAGGCTCGCCAAGATCGCGGTCCGCGACCTCGAGGATCTGATCACCGAGGCGTGGCTGACGCAGGCCCCGAGGAAGTTGGTCCAGGAGTTCTTGGCCGACTCGCGCTGACTCGGTCACACGTGCCGAAGGTCGATGACCCGTTGCAGATCGTCGACACAGGCGCTGACGACGTCGGCCAGGATCAACTGGGTCTTCTCGCGTGCGGCTGACTGCAATTCCGAAGCGTGATGACGCGCGGACGCGGCGTACGCGCACGCGCCGGCGGGATCGCGGTCGGCGAGAGCGGTTCCGGCCCCCAGCACCACCAACACCGTGTGCACGGGCCGCGGGAGCCCCTCGTGGAAGCCGTCGGCGTTGTTGGCGACGGCGCGGGCGAGTTGCAGCACCGAACCGGCCAGCAAGGCCACGTGCACGGCCTGATGGTCGGCGGCCTCGACGGTGTCCCGCAGGCCCCAGCGTCGCGGGGCGATGGTGACGACGTGGCGGGCGGTGGTGCGCGCCTCCAGCAGTCCGCTGAGCTGCTCGTGCACCCGGTCGACGGCCGTCAGCGGCCAGTCGGGAGGGGGTGCTCTGCGCCCGGCGGCGATGTCCGCGGCTCGCGACAAGACGTCGTGCAACACGCTCAGCACGCCGACGCGGGCGGTGCGCAGCAGCTGCAGCGGGTCGGCGGGGAACAGCAATACGGCGAAAACGATGGCCACCGCGCCGCCGATCAGCGCGTCGAAGATGCGTTCCAGGCCGACGCCGCCGCGGTAGAGGGCCAGCACCAGGATCGCCGACACCACGGTCTGGTTGGCGAACATCATCCCGTGCCCGATGAAGCCGCCCCCGATGAAGACCGCGGCGCCCAGCGCGACCAGCGCGGCGACTCCGATGGGGAGCGCCCCGGGTCCCAGCAGGCCCTGCACCACCGAGCCGACCCCGATCCCCAGGGTGACCCCGACCATCATCTGGACGGCGCGTTGCGCGCGCAGCACGTTGCTCGTCGACAACGACACCGCGGCGGCGATCGGCGCGAAGAACGGCTGCGGGTGCTCCAGGAGATCGTGCGCGAGGTACCAGGACAGGCCCGCGGCCACCGCGGTCTGCACCAGGTTGAACCACACCACACGCAGCCGTTTGAGACCCGCGCGGGCGGCGGCGAGAGCCGCGGGAGCCATCGTCCGCCGCGAGGTGCCCACGGGCCTAGGTGCGCTGCAACTCGAACAACGGAATGACCCGGCTGGTCTTGGACTGGTATTCGGCGAAGCCGGGGGCGGCCGCGGTGACCTTCTCGAAGAGCGCGTCGCGCTCGTCGGACGGCAACTCGCGCGCCGTGACGGCGAACTCTTGCACTCCCTCCGGGGCGCCGATCTCGACACGCGCCCGCGGGTTGGCCCGCAGGTTGTGCACCCACGCCGGGCTTACCGGGGAACCGGCGAAGGAGCCGATGATGATCAGCTTGCCGTCGATGCGGAAATAGGCCAGCGGCGACACCCGCAGCTCGCCGGACTTTGCGCCGGTCGTGTGCAGCAGCAACAGGTTGGCGTTCTCGAACTGGCCGCCCACCTTGCCGCCGTTGGTCCGGAACTCGTCGATGATGGCGCTGTTGAAGTTGTTGATCGTCGCGGTGTCAGGCATTTCGGTCATGCCCGGTCAACCTTTTCTGGCTTGGCGTCTATTCCGGACTCCTTGCGCTGCTGGGCGGTGATCGGCGCGGGCGCATCGGTGAGCGGGTCGACGCCGCCGCCGGTCTTCGGGAACGCGATCACCTCGCGGATCGAGTCCACCCGGGACAGCAGCGCGTTGATGCGGTCCCAGCCGAAGGCGATCCCGCCGTGCGGCGGCGCGCCAAAGGTGAACGCCTCCAACAGGAATCCGAACTTTTCTTCCGCCTCGGCCTGGTCCAGGCCCATCACGGCGAACACCCGCTCCTGGATGTCGCGCCGGTGAATACGGATCGAGCCGCCGCCGATCTCGTTGCCGTTGCAGACGATGTCGTAGGCGTCGGCCAGCACGCTGCCGGGATCGGTGTCGACCACGTCGGAGTATTCGGGTTTGGGCGAGGTGAACGCGTGATGCACCGCGGTCCAGGCGCCGGAGCCGACGGCCACGTCACCGGCGGCGGTCGCCTCGTCGGCGGGCTCGAACAGCGGCGGGTCCACCACCCAGACGAACGCCCACGCGTCGGGGTCGATCATGTCGAGCCGGCTGGCGATCTCCCCGCGCGCGGCACCCAACAAGGCGCGCGACGACTTCGGCGGCCCGGCCGAGAAGAAGATGCAGTCCCCTGGCTTCGCCCCGACGTGCGCGGCCAACCCGTCCCGTTCGGTGTCGCTGAGGTTCTTGGCGACCGGGCCGGCGAGCGTGCCGTCGTCACCGACCAGCACGTAGGCCAGCCCGCGGTGCCCGCGCTGCTTGGCCCACTCCTGCCAGCCGTCCAGCGTGCGCCGCGGCTGCGACGCCCCGCCGGGCATCACCACCGCACCGACGTACGGTGCCTGGAAAACGCGAAATGTGGTGTCGGAGAAGAACTCTGTGCACTCGACGAGCTCGAGCCCGAACCGCATGTCCGGCTTGTCGGAGCCGAACCGTCGCATCGCATCCGCATAGGTGATCCGCGGGATCGGCGTTGGGACCTGGTATCCGATCAACGCCCACAACGCGGTCAGGATCTCCTCGGAGATCGCGATGATGTCCTCGGCGTCGACGAAGCTCATCTCCATGTCGAGCTGGGTGAACTCGGGCTGACGGTCGGCGCGGAAATCCTCGTCGCGGTAGCAGCGGGCGATCTGGTAGTAGCGCTCCATCCCGGCCACCATCAGCAATTGCTTGAACAGCTGCGGGCTCTGCGGCAGGGCGTAGAACGAGCCGGGGTGCAGCCGGGCCGGCACCAGGAAGTCGCGCGCGCCTTCGGGCGTCGAGCGGGTGATGGTCGGTGTCTCGATCTCGACGAAGTCGTGGCCCGCCAGCACCGCACGGGCGGCGGCATTCACGTTGGAGCGCAGGCGAAGTGCCGCGGCGGGGCCATCGCGGCGCAGGTCGAGGTAGCGGTACTTCAGCCGCAGCTCCTCGCCGGCGGGTTCGTCGAGCTGGAACGGCAGCGGCGCGCTGTCGCCGAGCACGGTCAGGGAGGCGACGTTGACCTCGATGTCGCCGGTGGCGATCTCGGGATTGGCATTGCCTTCCGGGCGGATCTCGACGACGCCGGTCACCGCGACGCAGAACTCGGCGCGCAACCGGTGCGCCTGGGCCAGCACCTCGGCGTTGCGGAACACCACCTGCGCGATACCCGAGGCGTCGCGCAGGTCGATGAAGATGACCCCGCCGTGGTCGCGGCGGCGAGCCACCCAGCCCGCGAGCGTCACCTGCTGCCCGGCGTCGCTGCTTCTCAGCGAACCGGCGGCGTGGCTGCGCAGCACAAACACTCCTTTTTCAGCGGGCTTTGGACGAGTGACCAGTCTAGAGGAGGTACTTTCGGACCTATTGCCACCAACCCCCCAACCGAAATCGCACTAGTCGGCCCCGGGGCCGTCGGCACGACGGTCGCCGCGCTGCTGCACAAGGCCGGGCACGCGGTTCAGGTGTGCGGCCGCACGGCCCGGGAACGCATCGAATTGCGACCCGACGGCGCGGATCCGATCGTGGTGCCCGGCCCGGTGCACACCGATCCCGGCCAGGTCACCGGCCCCGTCGACGTGGTGGTGCTGGCGGT
This sequence comes from Mycobacterium sp. 852002-53434_SCH5985345, assembly GCF_001667155.1. Lineage (NCBI taxonomy): Bacteria > Bacillati > Actinomycetota > Actinomycetes > Mycobacteriales > Mycobacteriaceae > Mycobacterium > Mycobacterium sp. 852002-53434_SCH5985345. The sequence continues at coordinate 25,468 of NZ_LZIE01000093.1, read as the reverse complement.
CAAGGCCACCCAGAACGACGCCGCCGCCGGATGGCTGGCGCGCCTCTGCGGCCCGCACACGATCGTCGCCGTGTTGCAGAACGGCGTGGAGCAGGTCGAACAGGTGCAGCCGCATTGCCCGTCGTCACCGGTGGTGCCCGGGATCGTCTGGTATTCGGCCGAGACCCAGCCCGAGGGATGGGTCCGGCTGCGCACCGAAGCGTCCCTGGTGCTGCCCAGCGGGCCGTCGGCGCAGACGCTCGCCGAGCTGCTGCGCGGGGCCGGCTGCCGCGTCGAGTGCGACCCCGACTTCATCACGGCGGCCTGGCGCAAGCTGCTCACCAACGCGCTGGCCGGGTTCATGGCGCTGTCCGGGCGGCGGTCCGGCATGTTCCGCCGCGACGACGTGACCGAACTGTCGCGACGCTACGTCGCCGAATGCCTGGCGGTAGCCCGCGCCGAGGGCGCCCGGCTGCCCGACGGCATCGTCGACGAGTTGGCCGGCATGTTTCGCCACGTTGCCGAGGACATGGGCACCTCGATCCTGGCCGACAGGGAGAACCGTCGGCCGATGGAATGGGACATCCGCAACGGGGTGATCATCCGTAAGGCCCGCGCCCACAACTTGGCGACGCCGATCAGCGACGTCATTGTGCCGTTGCTGGCCGCGGCGAGCGACGGCCCCGGCTAGATTAATTCCATGTTCCCCTGCGAGCGCGTCGGCCTGGGCTTCATCGACAGCGCGCCTTTCGTGTTCCGCAACAGCGTCGATCTCGCCATCGCGCCCGAGCAGCTGTTCGAGGTGCTCGCCGACGCCCAGGCGTGGCCGCGCTGGGCGAGCGTGATCACCAAGGTGACCTGGACCAGCCCCGAGCCGCGCGGTGTCGGCACCACCCGCGTCGTCGAGATGCGCGGCGGGATGGTCGGCAACGAGGAGTTCCTGGCGTGGGAACCGTTCAGCCACATGGCTTTTCGGTTCAACGAATGCTCTACCCAAGCCGTCGCCGCGTTCGTCGAAGACTACCGGGTCGAAGTCATCCCGGGTGGTTGCCGGTTGACGTGGACCATGGCGCAGAAGCCCGCGGGCCCGGCCAGGCTGGCGATGTACGTGGTGGGGCCGCTGCTCAATCTGGGCCTTCGCCGGTTCCTGCGAAACCTGCGCAGCTACACCGACGCCCGCTACTCCGCGACCCAGCAACATTAGGAGCGTGCCATGAGCTTCAACGAGGGAATGCAGATCGACACCAGCACCGCGTCCTCCTCGGGTGGGGGCGGCATGGGGATGGCCATCGGGGGCGGCGGCCTCGGCCTGCTCATCCTCATCGGCGCCCTGTTGCTGGGCGTCGATCCGGGCCGCGTGCTCAACCAGCAGGGAAACACCAGCGGCTACTCGGTGCCCGGGTTCGACCTGAGCCAGTGCAAGACTGGGGCCGACGCCAACAAGTACGTGCAGTGCCGCGTGGTCGCCACCGGCAACTCCGTGGACGCGGTGTGGCATCAGCTGATGCCGCGCTACACCCGGCCGCACGTGCGGCTGTTCACCGGTTCGGTTGACACCGGCTGCGGGCCGGCTACCACCGCGGTGGGCCCGTTCTACTGCCCGGTGGACCAGACCGCGTACTTCGACACCGACTTCTTCCAGGAGCTCGTCGACAAATTCGGTTCCAGCGGTGGGCCGTTCGCGCAGGAGTACGTCGTCGCCCACGAATACGGCCACCACGTGCAGCAACTGCAGGGCGTCCTGGGCCGCTCCCAGCAAGGGGCGAAGGGCGCAGGCGGCAACGGTGTCCGCACGGAATTACAGGCGGACTGCTACGCGGGCATCTGGGCGCACTACGCGTCGACCGTCAAGCAGGAGAGCACCGGCGTCCCCTATTTGCAGCCCTTGAGCGACCAGGACATCCAAGACGCCCTCTCGGCCGCGGCGTCGGTGGGCGACGACCGCATCCAGAAGGAATCGACCGGACGGGTCAATCCCGAGTCGTGGACGCACGGTTCGTCGGAGCAGCGGCAGCATTGGTTCACCGTCGGCTACCAAACGGGCGACCCGAAGCAGTGCGACACATTCTCCGCCCCGAGCCTCGGCTAGACCTGATGGCGGCGGCCCGCTTCGCCCGGTCCCGCCGCGCTCGCGACCGCCGCTAGACCTGATGGCGGCGGCCCGCTTCGCCCCGCTTTCACGGTCGTAGCCAGTCCCCCGGCGACGATGCCGATCCGCCATGCGCACGTCGGGTGCGTGTCTTAGACTTCTACCCCGCCGCACGACGCGAAAGGCTCGTATGTCGGATCTGACGCAGGAGCGCACCGACACCGCGGAGGTGTCGGTCTGGGCGCCCTTGCGCAATCAGGTTTTCCGCGCCCTGTTCATCGCGCAGTTCGTCTCCAACGTCGGAACATGGATGCAAAGCGTTGCGGCGCAATGGTTTCTGGTCGAAGGTCACAGCAGCGCCACCGTCGTGGCACTGGTCCAGACCGCGAGTCTGGGGCCGACGCTCCTGTTGGGATTGTTCGCCGGCGCGCTCGCCGACGTGTTCGACCAGCGGCGGCTGCTGATGGTGCTGCAGTCGTATGCGGTGGTGGTGGCGCTGGTGCTGGCGGGACTGACCTACTTTGGCCGACTCACCCCGACCGCGCTGCTGCTGTTCACCCTGGCCATCGGCGTCGCCTCCGCGCTGACCGCGCCGGCCTGGCAGGCGATTCAGCCCGAGGTCGTTCCGCGCGAGCAGATCACGGCCGCCGCGACTTTGGCCAGCGTCTCGGTGAACATCGCCCGGGTGGTCGGACCCGCCATCGGCGGCGTCGTCCTGGCGTTGGTCGGTCCAGCAGCGGTGTTCGCGATCAACGCGATCTCGTTCGTGGGCATCATCATCGCCCTGGCGGCCTGGCGGCGGCCGAAACAGATCGCGCCCGTCGAACGAGAACACCTCGGCCAGGCGATCCTCACCGGGTTGGCCTACGCCGTCAACGGCCCGATCTTTCGCAGGATCCTGCTGCGCGCCGCCCTTTTCGTCTTCCCCGCATCGGCCCTGCTGGCCCTGTTGCCGGTGGCCGCCGCCGACACCTGGCACCTGCGGGCCAGTGGCTACGGTATGGCGCTGGGCGCCATCGGTTGTGGCGCGGTGCTCGCCGTCGCGGTCCCCGCACCGTTACGCCAGAAGCTGCCGCCCAACACGCTGCTGGCCGGTTGCGCGGCCGCGTACGGGGCGGCCACGCTCGCGGTGGTTTGGCTGCCGTTCGCCGCGGCGGCGCCCTTCCTGGTGTTGTCGGGGATGACCTGGCTGATCACGCTGACGACGTTGAACGCCGCGGCGCAGCTGCATTTGCCGCGCTGGGTCCGGGCCCGGGGGTTGGCGATGTACCTGCTGGTCTTCACGGGCTCGCAGGCGGTCGGCTCGTATCTCTGGGGTGTGATCGCCACGCGGGAAGGATTGGGTGTGGCGCTGACCTTGTCGGCGGCGTTGCTCGGCGTCACCGCTCTCAGCGTCGTGCCGCTCGGGTTGCGGCCGGAAACCGGGAAGCTCAGCCGCGATATTTCGCGGGCATGGCCGTCGCCGATGGTCGTGTTCGAACCGTGCCCGAACGACGGACCCGTGCTGGTGACCGTCCGCTATCGAGTCGTCACGGACACCCTGCAGGACTTCGTGGAGGCGATGAGCGCGGTCAGGCGCTCACGGTTGCGAACGGGAGGCCATAGCTGGGGGCTCTACCACAGCCTGGAACATCCCGACACGGTCCTCGAGAGGTTCACCGTGCCGTCGTGGACCGAATTCAGCCGGCAACACACCGAACGCTGGCTGGAGTCCGACCACGACGGGGTGACGAGGGCGGTGGGCTACACCGTCGACAACACGCGGCGGCACGAGTACTACCTCGCGTTGCGCGTGCACCGATAAGCGGCTGCTACCGGTTCACCAGGGCCGCGTCGAGCAGGTGACGCCGGTGGTGGCGCTCTGCGTCACCACGACCTGGCCGTCGACGGCGATCTGGCACTGAATCTGTGGCATGTTCGACGAATCGCAGTCCGGCCAGTGACACCCGCCGCTCGCGTTCACGAACGCCCATTGATTCGGGTCGGCCAGGGTCGTGTTGTAGACGAGCGGCTGCCCCGCGCTGAACGCCGTCTGCACGCTGTTCAAGTACTGCGACGAGTTGGCGTTGAAGGCCGCCTGGCTGGGCGGATCGGTGTTCATGTAGCGGACGTTGCCGGTGAGATTGCCGGTGGCGGTGATGGTGTAGGTCACCTGGTGGCCGGCAGGGTCCGCAGATGAGGTCGCGGGCGTGACGGCCAGCACTGCTGCTGCCGCAAACGTCGCCACTGCGACCCCCGTGGTCACTATTCGCACGTTCGTCATATCGAAAACGCTACCCAATTCGTTACGGGGCTACGCCTGGAAAGGGCCGCCGGATTCGCCCGGCCGCGCCGGGCGCCCGTTCCGCGGACGTTCACCGCGCTCGGGTATGAAGCAGGAGTGGTCGACGATCCCGCACACCGTGACGGCCCTGAACCGGCCCCCGGCATCAGCCGCCGCAGGCTGTTGACGACCAGCGCGGTCTCGGCCGCCCTCGGGGCGGGCGTGGGCGGCGGGGCCGCCATGTTGTGGTCGCACCCCAGCGCGCCCGCCCCCTGGTTTCAGCCGAGCCGCAACGGCGCCCCACCGGTGACGGGACTGCACCTGCAATTCGGCCGGCACGCCGGCTCCGAGGTGGTGGTGTCCTGGCACACCGTGGACGCCGTCCGGAATCCACGCGTCATGTTCGGCACGCCGGCGTCGGGCCTCGGGAAGACGGTGGCGGCCGAAACCCGCACCTACCGCGACGCCAAGTCCAACACCGAGGTTCGGGTGAACCACGCCCGCCTGACGAACCTCACCCCAGACACCGACTACGTATACGCCGCGGTGCACGACGGCGCCGAGCCGGAGATGGGCACCATTCGGACCGCCCCGTCCGGGCGAAAGCCCTTTCGCTTCACCAGTTTCGGCGATCAGTCCACGCCGACGCTGGAGAGGCTGCCTGACGGCACATACGGCACCGACAACATCGGGTCGCCCGCATCCGCCGACACCACCCTGGCGGTCGAGCGGATGGCGCCGCTGTTCAACCTCGTCAACGGCGACCTGTGCTATGCCAACCTCGCCCAAGACCGCATCCGCACCTGGTCGGCCTGGTTCGAGAACAACACGCGGTCGGCGCGTTACCGGCCCTGGATGCCCGCGGCCGGCAACCACGAAAACGAATTAGGCAACGGCCCAATCGGTTACGGCGCCTATCAGGCGTACTTCGCGGTGCCCGATTCGGGATCGGATCCCGAGACCCGCGGCCTGTGGTACTCGTTCACGGCCGGCTCGGTGCGGGTGATCAGCCTGAACAACGACGACGTGGCGTTTCAGGACGGCGGGAATTTCTACGTACACGACTACTCTGGCGGAGAGCAAAAGCGTTGGCTGGCAAATGAACTCGCCGCAGCACGGCGCGACCCCGACATCGATTGGATCGTCGTGTGCATGCATCAGACGGCGATCTCCACCGCCGACAAGGCCAACGGCGCCGACCTGGGAATCCGCGAGGAATGGCTCCCGTTGTTCGACGAGCACCGGGTCGACCTGGTGGTGTGCGGCCATGAACACCACTACGAGCGGTCGCACCCGTTGCGCGGCACGCTGCAGAGCGACACCCGAACGCCGATACCCGTCGCCACCCGCGACGACGTCATCGACTCCACCAAGGGAACGGTGCACGTCGTCATCGGCGGCGGCGGCACGTCGGCACCCACGAACGGGTTCTTCTTCCCCGAGCCGCGCTGCCGCGTGCTGACCGGAGTCGGCGCCTTCGACCCGGGGCTCGGACGCAAGGCGCCGATCTACGTCGTGGAGGACGCGCCCTGGTCCGCCTTCCGCGACCGGGACAATCCCTACGGCTTCGCGGCGTTCGAGGTGGACCCCGGTGAGCCCGGCGGCAATACGTCGATCAAGGCCACGCACTACGCGCTGAGCGGGCCGTTCGGCGCGGTGACCGTCGTGGACCGATTCACCCTGACGAAGCCGCGCGCCGACCGGCCGACTTAGTCAAAACAGCTTCGCCTGAAGGGGTTCCGGCTCCGCCGGGGTTACCGCGACGGGCTGGCGGAACGAACGCTCGTCGCCGCCCAGCCGGTATTTCGCGACCAGCGGCGCCGCCCGCTCCCGCAACATCTCGCGGTAACCGGCCGGCAGGTAAGCACCCCGCCGGTACAGCTCGCGATAGCGGCCCACCAGCTCGGGATGCGAGCGGGCCAGCCAGGACATGAACCAGCCGCGGGTCGAGCCGCGCAGGTGCAGCCCGAAGACCGTCACGCTGGTGGCCCCCGCGGCCGCGATCTGGCCGAGCAGTCGATCGAGGTGCTCTTTCGAGTCGGTCAGGTACGGCAGCACGGGCGCCACCATCACATGGCAGTCCAAACCGGCCTCGCGGATCGCGGCGATCAGGCCGAGCCGCGCCTGCGGTGTGGGCGTGCCGGGCTCGACGTCTCGATGTAGGTCCGCGTCACCGACCGCCAGCGACACCGCGACCGAGAGCGGAACCTGCTGCGCCGCAGCCGCGATCAACGGCAGGTCGCGGCGCAGCAGTGTGCCCTTGGTCAGGATCGACAGCGGTGTCCCGGATTCGGCGAGGGCGGCGATGATGCCCGGCATCAACGCGTAGCGCCCCTCCGCCCGCTGGTACGGGTCGGTGTTTGTGCCCAGCGCGACGGTCTCGCGGCGCCACGACGGCCGCCGCAACTCGCGGCGGAGCACCGCGACGACATTGGTCTTGACGACGACCTGGCTGTCAAAATCGTTGCCGCAGTTGAAGTCCAGGTATTCATGCGTCGGCCGGGCGAAGCAATAGCGGCAGGCGTGCGAGCAGCCGCGGTAGCCGTTGACGGTGTACCGGAAGGGCAGGGCGGAGGCGTCCGGCACCTTGTTGAGCGCGGACTTGCACAGCACCTCGTGAAAGGTGATCCCCTCGAACTGCGGGGCACGCACGCTTCTAACGAACCCGATCCGCTGCAACCCCGGCAGCGCCCCGTCCTCGACGGGCTGCCCGTTGACCGCGACGGCCTGGTCCGCCCAGCGCATGACCTATTCGAACATTAGTTCGATATAGAGTCAAGCACCGCGTCGGGTCAGATGTGGCGGGGCATCTCGGCGGATTTCGGATGGGGTGCTTACGGCGGCGGGGGTGGCAGCTCGGGCCGCCAGGTGAAATCCGACAAACGGCCGCACTCCCGCACGAACCGCGACGATCTCGGCGCCAACGGAATCGGCTGGGCCCCGGATCCGTTGGGCGACTTCACGGACCGCGGCGGTACGCGGCGACGTGCCCTAGCGCCATGTCCACGGCGAGTTCGACAGGTCGGGCGCTGCGCATCGTCTGCGCCATCAGCAGTCCGCCTTGCAGCGCACTCATGATAGTCAACGCGAGCTCGGCAGGGTCGGCATCTGCGGAGAGTTCGCCGTTGTCGCGCATCGTCGCCAAACCAGCAGACAGGTACGACTGCCACTCGGCGAAGGCTTGCGCAAGCTCCCGGCGCGCCGAATCGGACCGCTCGGCAAGCTCACCCACCAGCGAGCCCAACGGACACCCCCCGACACCTTGCGTCGCGCGAGTCATGGCCACGACGTGGTCGCACCACCGCTGCAGGCCCTCCCATGACGACACCTCGCCCAGATCGGGCTGCTGGGCCGCGATGACGTCGCCGAGCTGGGTCTTCACAACCTCGCGGATCAGGGCGTCCTTATTGGCGAAGTAGTGGTAGAGCTGCGATTTGCTTGTGCCGGTCGCCGCCATCACGTCGTCCAGACTCGTCCCGGCGACGCCTTGCCCGCGGACGAGCGATGCCGCCGCGGCGACGATGCGGGCCCTGGTCGCGGCACCGCGAGTCGTCAGCCGCCCGGCGGCGGGGTGCTCCTCTCCTGACATGCGCGAAGTGTAGAGCGGATTGGACTTGATAGTCCATTTTGGCTTCAGCACAATTTTCCGCGTGGACCGTCCGACCCTCGCAGCAGACGACGTGTCCCTGCTCCTAACCGCTCCCGACGTCGGCGGCGGCGCCACCCACTCCGCGAGGGAGGAATGATGAAGCCGACATCAAAGATCCTGAAATACAATTCGATGTTTCTGGGTTCGACGATGTTCTTGTTTGGGTTCTTGAAGTTCTTCGAGCCGTTTCGCACGTGGTTCGACGTCCAGATCAGCAAAAGCGGGCTGCCGCGACTCTGCATCCCCCTGGGCGTCGCCGGGGAAATATCCATCGGGCTGAGCCTGCTTTCGGCCGCCCACTTCGGGCGGGAGACCTCAAACCTCTTCGGCCCGATCGCGTCCGCGGCCTCGGCTGGGCTGATCGCCAACATGGGGGGCGCCACCTATGTGCACGTGCACCCGGAGGTGCCCGCAAATGTACTTCCTCTCAAAATAAAGCCTCCCGTTATTCCCCTCATTTTTATGCTATTGGCCACCGTGAATCTCGTTCAGCTTCAGGGTCATTGGCGGCGCTCCTGACGGCAGGACCCAACAGAATGGACCAACCAACGCGGAAATGGATGACCTCGTGCCCGACCGAATGCACCCAACCCACCAGACGCTCTTCGAAGCGGCAACCATCGGCAACGTCGAGCTCGCCCACCGGGTAGCCCTGGCGCCCATGACGCGAGTGAGCGCGACGGCCGACGGCGTGCCCACCGACCGGATCGCGTCCTACTACCGCGTTTTCGCCGAGGGCGGCTTCGCGTTGTTAATAACCGAAGGGCTTTACATCGACGATCAGACCAGTCAGGGGTACCTCTTCCAACCGGGCATCGCGAACGCGGCTCACGCGGCGGGCTGGCAACCGGTCGTCGACGGCGTCCACAACTGCGAGGCCAAGTTTTTCGCCCAGCTGATGCACGCCGGCAGCCAGTCGCAAGGCAACCCGCACACGACGATCACCTGGGGGCCGTCCGCAGTACGGCCGAAAGGCGAGCAGCTGCCCATGTACCGCGGTGCTGGTCCGTTCAAGATTCCTCAAGCGATGACCACCGAACACATCAACCAAGTCCGGGCCGCGTTCGTGAACGCGGCACGGCAGGCGCGCGACGCCGGGTTCGACGGCGTGGAGATCCACGGAGCCAACGGCTATCTGCTCGACGCATTTCTCACCGACTATATGAATACCCGGACCGACGAGTACGGCGGCCACACCGCCGGTCGTGTACGCCTGGCGGCCGAGGTCTGCCACGACGTCGCGTCGGCCGTCGGTGACGACATCGCCGTCGGCATCCGGATCTCCCAGGGAAAGGTCTCCGACAATCACCATCGGTGGGCCGGCGAGGAGGACGCGGCCATCATCTTCGGCACCCTGGGCGAGACCGGCATCGACTACATCCACACCACCGAATATCGCGCGCTGGCACCAGCATTCGCCGGGTCCGGCAACTCGCTCGCGCAGCTGGCAAAGCAATTCAGCAAGCTGGCGGTAATCGCCAACGGCCATCTGGACGACCCCCGCGACGCCGCCGCCATCATCGACTCGGGCGCCGCCGATCTGGTAGCCCTCGCCAAACCGGCGCTGGCCAACCGCGACTGGCCTCATCGAGTCCAACACGGCAAACCGTTATCGCCCGACGTGCCAACCGATCTCTTCGGGCCCGTCGCTAACCTCAAAGACTGGGAAGTCGCCGGCGCGGACAACGAAGGAGTGCATGGCGCGAGATGACATAGTTCCTCCTCTTGTGCGCAGCGGTTCAGAGAACGGCGTCGGCAAGGCGATCCACCTGATCGACCCCTGCGACGCAGGGATGGAAAACCAGCCCATCGAAACCGAGGTCGCGGTAGGCGCGCAGGGTGGCCGCCGCGTCCTCCGGGGTGGTCAGCAGGTCGGCGATGTTGAGAGCTGCGTAGTCCGGCTTGAATCCGTAGTAGCGCTGCAGGTGCTCCCGGCCGAGCCGGACGGCGTCCTCACCACCGAACGCGAAGTTCACGCTGGCGTGCAGCCGTGGCTGCCCCGACCGGCCCGCCTCCCGCCACGCCGCGCGTGCCCGATCGGCGAATGACGCCTGATTGTCGTAGTCGCGCAGGGCGCCGGCCGACCAGCCGTCACCCATCGTCGCGACCCGGCGCATGGTGGCCTCCGACCGTCCCCCGAACAGGATGGGGATGCGCACCGGCCGCGGGCACAACCCCTTGTCGCCGGTGACCGGCGCGGCGCGCCACGCCTCGCGCAACAATCCGACCGTCTCGTCCAAAACCCGTCCCCGCCGGCCGAAGTCGGCGCCAACCGCCGCGTAGTCGTCTGTCCGGTTGCCCACACCCAAACCCAGGATCAGCCGGTTGCCGGTGACGTCCGCGATGGTGGCGAGCTGCTTGGCGAGCAGCGCGGCCGGGTAGAGGGGTGCCAGCAAAACGTTTGTGATCAAACCGATTTCACTGGTCGCGCCCGCGGCGAGGGACAATGCGACGATCGAATCGAGGCTTTCGTAGACCAGCCGGTCGATAGTGGCAAGGCCGGCAAACCCTCGTTGTTCCGCCCGGCGGGCCCAACGCACGGTGAGTGGACCCCGCACGTGGGCGATGTGGCTCGGCAGGCCAATTCCGATCTGCATGGGAATCCTCCGCTATTTCTGCATGGTTGTCTGATTGACGGCGGTGAAGATCTCGCCGTACGAGTCTTCGCGCGCGGCGAATCGCACGCGCCGAGCGGCATCGACCACGATCTCGGTGGCGGCCGGGTTGGATCGCAGCAACGAAATAGCCTCGGCGACAAAGGCATCCAACGCCACGACATGAGATGCGTAGCCGAGACCCTGTTGAATGTCAGTCTGTACCCGTGGCGGGATGATCTCGACCACCTCAATCGCCGTGTCGCGCAGCTGGTGGCGTAGCGACTCGGTGTAGGAGTGCAGAGCCGCCTTGGTCGCACAATACGTCGGCGCGACCGCCTTGGGTACGAAAGCCAGGGCAGAGGTGACGTTGATGATCGCGGCGTTTCTTTGCGTCAGCAGTGTGGGCAGTAGTGCCGCGGTGAGCCGGATGGGCCCGAGCAGGTTGACCGCCACGATCGCCTCCGCCGCGGTGGTGTCACCGGTCAGCAGGTCCTCGGTACGCATGATTCCCGCGTTGTTGATGACGACGTTCAACCCGGGATACCGATCCGTCACTTCGGCAACCAGCCGAGTGATGCTGACCGGGTCGCTCTGATCCAAGTGCAGGAACTCCATGCCCGGGTTGGCGCCAGCGGCGGCTTGCAGAGCCTCGCGGCGCCGGCCGGCGATGATGACGTGGTTGCCCAGGCGGTGCAAAGATTCGGCCAAAGCGCGGCCGATTCCGCTGCCTCCGCCGGTGACCAGGACGACGTTGCGCGTCAGCTTCATGATGCAAGGCTGACAGCGGCGCCGACGAAACAATCAACGCCCGGACCGAAGTGTGAATAAATCTCCACTAACCATCGATATCCGTCTAAGGTTGGTCATGATCGATCGGCTGGACGGACAGATTCTGCATGCCTTGCAGATATCGCCCAGGGTGTCGTTTCGCCGCATAGCCGAGGTGGTCGGAGCGACCGAACAAACGGTTGCCCGCCGCTACCACAGGCTGCGTCGGAACGGAGTCGTTCGCGTCGTGGGGGTGGAGCACCCGTGGGTTGACGGCGATTCCGACTGGGCCCACTGGGTTTGCCGCCTACACGCCAAGCCCGACCGCATACCGCAACTGGCCGACGCGCTGGTTCGAAACCCGGACGTGTCCCACGCCAACGTCCTGTCGGGTTGGACCGACCTGGTGTGCACGATCCGGGCACCGCTCCGGGACAGCCGCGACGACGTGTTGCTGAAGCGGCTCCCGCGAGCAAGTTCGGTCATCGACATCGACATTGATGCGGTGCTGCACACCTTCGGGCGCCCCCCGAGCGCGCCGTGGACGGGCTACGGCCACAAGCTCAGCGGCGAACAGGCCGTACAAATCCTTGCTGACGTCGACGGCCCTCCCGCCGGCCAGCCGTCCCGGCCGACGCTCGAGGACCGTCCCATCCTCGACGCGCTGGCTGACGACGGCCGTGCTCCCCACTCACGGCTCGCCGAACGCACGGGCTGGTCGGTGGCGCGAGTGCGCAGGCGTCTGACGGCGCTCGAAGCGGCCGGGGCGCTCGTTTACGACGTCGATGTGCTCCCTGAGCGACTCGGTTACCACCTCAGCGCCATGCTCTGGCTGACGGTCGCACCCCAGCACACACACCGCGTCGGAGAACGGGTCGCGGCGCACGACCAAGTGGCCTTCGCCGCCGCCGTCAGCGGTAGCAAAAACCTGATGGCAGTGGTCATCTGCCGAGACGTCCGCGACCTCTACGCGTACCTCTCCAACCACCTCGGGGGCATCGAAGAGGTCCTCACCTATGAGGTAAGCATCCGCACCCAGCGCCTCAAGCAACACGGATCGGTGATCGCGCACGGACGACTGATGAACCCGACCCCGACGCGCGCTGCGCGCGGATCCGCGGCGGGCTAGAGAGGGCACCGAAAACGTCCCAGCGGTCGTAGAGTGAGCGACGACCCCTGTCGTACCTACTCCGGCCGCGAGGCACCCATGACCGAACGCATCGAGGTTGAACGCACAATTACGGCGCCGGCGCCCGACGTCTTCGCGGTGCTGTGCGACCCGCAGGGCCACGTCGCGATCGACTCGTCCGGAATGCTGCAGAGCGCCGAAGGCGATCGGGTACGCGGTGTCGGTGACCGTTTCGTCGTGCACATGGATCGCGAGTCGTTGAACGACTTTCCGCAATTCGGCAAGTACGACGTCACCGTCGACATCACGGAATTCGAACAGGATCGGCTGATCGCTTGGACGGTTCTGGGCAAAATTCAGCCTCCGATCGGCCATGTCTACGGCTATCAACTGCAGCCGAGCGAAGACGGCTCGGCGACCGTGGTCACCTCGTTTTACGACTGGTCGAACATCGACCCGAAGTGGCGGGAAGCCGGAATTTTCCCGATTTTGTCCGAGGGTGCATTGCGGGCAACGTTGGGAATTCTTGATCGGACGGTCCGGCGCGGTTATCCGCGCGGATAACCGCGTTTTCGGTGAGCGCCTAAACTCGACTGCGGTTTTATTGCGGATTCGGGTGGGTATGTCCTTTGGGCCCCTCACGAAAGGACCTGACATGTTGCACTCGGTGATTCTGGCGAGCTCGGACCCCGTCGCGGCCGGCTTTATCCTCCGTGGCATCAAGGGAATTTTTGTCGCCATCGGCAGCGTTATCGCCGCATTCATCTGCGGAATCATCGCAATGACGAAGGGTCGCAATCCGCTGGGCTGGGGAATTCTCGGCCTATTCTTTTCGATCCTCACGTTGATCGTCGTAATCATCATTCCGAGCAAGAAATAACCCGGCGAGGGTACCCGCCCTACCGGTCGAGTCTTGACAGAACTTCGGCGACAACAGAATTCGCGGCGACGGGCACCTGATCCCCCGTCGTGAGGTCTTTCAACCCGACCGTCCCCGCCTCGATGTCGCGGTCGCCGAGGACCAGCGCGATGCGGGCACCGGAACGGTCGGCCGCGCGCATCGCGCCCTTGAGGCCGCGGTCGCCGTAGGCCATGTCCACCCGCACACCGCAGGCGCGCAGCTGCGCGGTCAGCACCGCCAGCTGAAGCTTGGCCTGCTCGCTCAGCGGCACGCCGAACACGTCGCAGCGGGTCGTCTCCCCCACGCTCTTGCCCTCGGCGCGCAGCGCCAACAGGGTGCGGTCGACCCCGAGCCCGAACCCGATGCCGGACAGGTCTTGCCCGCCGAGCTCGTGCATCAGGCCGTCATAGCGGCCGCCGCCGCCGATCCCGGATTGCGCACCCAGACCGTCGTGCACGAACTCGAAGGTGGTCTTGGTGTAGTAGTCCAGCCCGCGCACCATGCGCGGGTTGATGACGTAGGGCACGCCGAGCGCGTCCAAGTGCGCCAGCACGGTGTCGAAGTGCTGCTTGGCGACGTCGGACAGGTGGTCGATCAACACCGGCGCGTCGGCCGTCATGGCCCGCACGGCCGGTCGCTTGTCGTCGAGCACCCGCAGCGGGTTGATCTCGGCACGCCTGCGCGTCTCGTCATCGAGATCGAGCCCAAACAGGAAGTCCTGCAACAGTTCCCGATATTGGGGGCGACAGGTCTCGTCGCCCAGCGAGGTGATCTCCAGGCGGAACCCGTCCAGTCCCAGCGAACGGAAGCCGGCGTCGGCGATGGCGATCACCTCGGCGTCAAGCGCCGGATCGTCCACGCCGATCGCCTCCACACCCACCTGCTGCAGCTGCCGATAGCGGCCGGCCTGCGGCCGCTCGTAGCGGAAAAACGGCCCCGCATAACACAATTTGACCGGCAACGCCCCGCGGTCAAGGCCGTGCTCGATCACCGCGCGCACCACCCCCGCGGTGCCCTCGGGTCGCAAGGTGACCGAGCGGTCACCGCGGTCGGCGAACGTATACATCTCCTTGGACACCACGTCGGTGGATTCGCCGACACCCCGGGCGAACAGGGCGGTGTCCTCGAAGATGGGCAACTCGATGTGGCCATAGCCGGCCCGGCGGGCGGCGCCCAACAACCCGTCACGGACGGCCACGAACTGAGCGGAGTCCGGCGGGACGTAGTCCGGTACCCCCTTGGGCGCGTGAAACTGCGTCACGGGCTCAGGCCTTCGATGAACGGATTGAATCGCCGTTCGGCGCCGATGGTGGTGGCGTTGCCGTGACCCGGCAGCACCACGGTCTCGTCGTCGAGCACCAGCAGTTTTTCCACGATCGAGGTCAGCAGGTCGCGGCCGCTCCCGCCGTGCAGGTCGGTGCGGCCCACCGAGCGTTCGAACAGGGTGTCGCCGGTGAACACCACGTCGTGGTCTCCCGCCACCCGGAAGACCACCGACCCGCGCGTGTGCCCGGGCGTGTGGTCGACGTTGACGGTCACGCTGCCCAGGTCGAGCTTGTCGCCGTCGCGGTCCAGCTCGACGACCTGCTTGGGCTCGCGGAAGAAGGCACCGGCCATCAGCTGCGCCACCCGCGGGCCCAGGCCGTAGATCGGGTCTTTCAGCATGAACCGGTCCTCGGGGTGGATGTAGGTCGGGCAGCCGAAGGTGTCGGACACCTTCTGCGCCGACCACATGTGGTCGATGTGTCCGTGCGTGAGCAACACCGCCGCCGGGGTCAGCCGGTTCTCGTCGAGGATGCGCCGCAGCGGGCCCATCGCCCGCTGGCCCGGATCCACGATGACGGCGTCCGCCCCCGGCCGCTCAGCCAGCACATAGCAGTTGCACTGCAACATGCCGGCGGGAAATCCGGTGATCAACACGGTTCCCAGTTTCCCACGGGCCCCACTTGACACCGGTCGCGGCGCCCACATTAGCCTGAGCTGGCGACTGACGCCTTTTGCCGGGCACCCGACTTACCAACCATGGAGGCATACGGCCGTGCCGACCAATGAACAGCGACGTGCCAACGCCAAGCGCAAGCTCGAACGCCAGCTGGAGCGCCGCGCGAAGCAAGCCAAGCTGCGCAGGATCGTGTTGATCGCCGCCGGCTCGGCCGTGGCCGTGGCGGTGGTCGTGGCGGTGGTGCTCACGGTCATCAACACCAAACACGAGCACAAGAGCAACTCCGCGACGAGCACCACGTCCGCGGCCCCCAGCAGCTCCCCCGAGTCCACGACGCCCGCCGGACCGACGCCGCCCGCTGCGCCGCTGCCGGCGTTCAAGCCGTCGGCCGATCTGGGCGCCAACTGCCAGTACCCGGCGTCACCGGAACCCGCCGCCAAGGAGGTCAAGCCGCCGCGCACCGGCAAGGTGCCGACGGACCCCGCCCAGGTGAGCGCCAGCATGGTGACCAACCAGGGCCGCATCGGATTGATGCTCGCTAACAACGAATCACCTTGCACGGTAAACAGTTTCGCAAGCCTGGCCGGTCAGAAATACTTCGACAACACCAAATGCCACCGGCTGACCACTTCCCCGGACCTGGGCGTCCTGCAATGCGGCGACCCCAAGGGTGACGGCACCGGCGGCCCGGGCTACCAGTTCGCCAACGAGTACCCGACGGACCAATACCCGCCGAACGACCCGAAGGCGCAACAGCCGGTCCTCTACCCACGCGGCACCCTGGCGATGGCCAACGCCGGTCCCGGGACCAACGGCAGCCAATTCTTCATGGTGTACAAGGATTCCCAGCTGCCGCCCCAATACACCGTCTTCGGCACCATTCAGCCGGACGGTCTGGCCACGCTGGACAAGATCGCCAAAGCCGGCGTCGCCGGCGGCGGTGAGGACGGCGCACCGGCCTCCGAGGTCACCATCACCTCGCTGTTGCTCGACTAAAGCCAAGCAGCGCAACGCCGCTGATTCGGCGGGAATCGGGCGACCAACGGGCAGTCCACCGCTTAAGGTCGTTGCGTGGGGACAGAATCTTTCGGGCAATACCAACTGCTGGACGTGTTGGGCCGCGGCGGCATGGGCCAGGTCTACCGTGCCTACGACGCCGCCACCGATCGCGTCGTCGCGTTGAAGGTGCTGCCCCCGAACTTGGCCGAGGATCAGGAGTTTCAGCAACGATTCCGCCGGGAGGCACGCATCGCGGCGAGCCTCAACGACCCGCACGTGGTGCCGATCCACGGTTACGGCGAGATCGACGGTCGGCTCTATGTCGACATGCGGCTGATCGAGGGCCGCGACTTGTTGCAGTACATCGATGAGAACGGGGGGCGGCTGTCCCCAGAGCGCGCGGTGGCGGTGATCGAGC
Organism: Mycobacterium sp. 852002-53434_SCH5985345; assembly: GCF_001667155.1. Lineage (NCBI taxonomy): Bacteria > Bacillati > Actinomycetota > Actinomycetes > Mycobacteriales > Mycobacteriaceae > Mycobacterium > Mycobacterium sp. 852002-53434_SCH5985345. The sequence continues at coordinate 8,734 of NZ_LZIE01000093.1, read as the reverse complement.
AAGTTGCCGCTGCGCTGGACAGCGCCCACCAGGTGGGGCTGATCCATCGCGACATCAAGCCGAAGAACATCCTGATCACCCAGGCGCGCGACTTCGTCTACCTGATCGACTTCGGCATCGCCCGCACCCTGGCCGACACGTCACTCACGCAGACCGGGCACACGATGGGCACCGTCGCGTACATGGCGCCCGAACGGTTCAGGGGCACAACGGATCACCGCGCCGACGTGTATTCGTTGGCCTGCGTGCTGCACGAGTGCTTGACCGGCAAGCGGCCCTATGCCGGCGACAGCCTCGAGGAGCAGCTCAACGCGCATTTGAACACGCCCCCGCCGCGGCCGTCGACCACCGCCGACGGCGTGCCCCCGGCCCTCGATGCGGTGGTCGCCCGCGGGATGGCCAAAGACGCCGAATACCGCTATCAGTCGGCGATGGAACTCGCCGAAGCCGCCCGGGCGGCGTTGGCCGCCCCGGCCGGGACCGCCGCATGGAGTCCCCCGCCGGCGCCACCGGCACCGCCGCCGGGACCGCCGGGACCGACGCAGGACTTTCCCCCGACGGGGCCCAATCTCGACCCCCGGCCGCCCAATCGCCCGCCGGGACAATCCCGGCGTTTGCTGCTGGGCATCGTCGGCGCGTCGGCGCTGGCGCTGGCCGCGGTGGTGGCATTGGTCATCGCGCTGGTGACGCAGGACGACGGCTCAGCCAACAGCGCGGCTTCGAGCACCCCGACCCGCGCCCGCGTCCCCAACAGGCCGGGGTCGAGTTCCGGACCGACCGCACAGGCGACGGGGACCGTGCCACCGCTGCCGGCGTTCGCGCCGCCGGCCGACCTGGGCGCCAATTGCCAATACCCGAGCGCGCCGGACGCCATCGTCAAGCCGGTCAACCCGCCTCCGTCCGGCAGGGTTTCCACCGAACCCGCCCAGATCCCGGCCACCATCTCGACCAACCTTGGCGACATCGGCATCGAACTCTCCAACGGCGAATCTCCGTGCACGGTCAACAGTTTCGTCAGCCTTGCGAAGCAGCAATTCTTCGACAACACCCAGTGCGCCCGGCTGATCAACTCGACTGACGGAGGGTCGCTGCTGTGCGGCGGTCCCGACGCGGACGGGGCCGGTGGCCCCGGCTATCAATTCGCCGACGAATACCCCACCAATCAGTACCCGGCCGGCGACCCCGCGCTCCGGGCGACGGTGATGTACCCGCGCGGCACCGTGATCATGGCCACCGAGGGGCCCAACACCAACGGCAGTCAATTCGTCCTGGTGTTCCGGGATTCGGAATTGGAGCCGCAGAGCACGGTGTTCGGGACCATCAGCCAGGCGGGCCTGGCGGTCCTCGACAAGGTCGCCCAGGCGGGTATCGCCGGCAACCGGCAGAGCGGGGCTCCCACCAACCCGGTCACCATCAACTCGGTGCGCGTCGGCTAACCAGTAACGCCAGGCTTTCTTAAGCCGCCTCAGGCAGCGGACGTCACGCGGTACACGTCGAAAACGCCTTCGACGTTGCGCACCACGTTGAGTAGATGCCCGAGGTGCTTCGGGTCCCCCATCTCGAAGGTGAACCTGCTGATCGCCACCCGGTCATTGGACGTGGTGACCGAGGCCGACAGGATGTTGACCTTTTCGTCGGCCAGCACCCGGGTGACGTCGGAGAGCAGCCGGTGCCGGTCGAGCGCCTCGACCTGGATGGCCACCAGGAACACCGACGACGGCGACGGCGCCCAATGCACCTCGATGATGCGCTCGGCCTGCTGCTGCAGCGACGCGGCATTGGTGCAGTCGGTGCGGTGCACGCTGACTCCGCCACCGCGGGTGACGAAGCCCATGATCTGGTCGCCGGGCACCGGCGTGCAGCACTTGGCCAGCTTGGACAGCACGCCCGGGGCGCCGGGGACCGAGACGCCGACGTCGTCGCTGCTGCGCGGGCGCCGGAGCATGGTCGTCGGCGTGGACCGCTCGGCGAGATCCTCCTCGGCCTGGTCGATCCCGCCGAGCTCGGCCAGCAGCCGCTGCACGACATGGCGCGCCGACACGTGGCCCTCGCCGATCGCGGTGTAAAGCGCGGACACGTCCGCGTAGTGCAGCTCGCGGGCCACCGCGGCCATGGATTCGGCGTTGACCAAGCGCTGCAACGGAAGTCCGCCGCGGCGCACCTCGCGGGCCATGGCGTCCTTGCCGGCCTCCAGCGCCTCCTCACGCCGCTCCTTGGCGAACCATTGCCGGATCTTCGCCTTGGCGCGCGGCGACACCACGAACTGCTGCCAGTCCCGCGACGGCCCGGCATTGGACGCCTTCGACGTGAAAACCTCGACGACTTCGCCGTTTTCCAGCTTTCGTTCCAGCGCCACCAGCCGGCCGTTGACCCGGGCGCCGATGCAGCGGTGGCCGACCTCGGTGTGCACCGCGTAGGCGAAATCGATCGGCGTCGACCCGTTCGGCAGGGTGATCACATCACCCTTGGGGGTGAACACGAAGATCTCTTGCACCGCAAGGTCGTAGCGCAGCGACTCCAGGAACTCGCCCGGGTCGGCGGCCTCCCGCTGCCAGTCGAGCAGTTGCCGCATCCAGGCCATGTCGTCGATCTCGGCGGTGGCGTGCGGATGCGGAACGCCGTTGCGGCCCTTGGCTTCCTTGTAGCGCCAGTGCGCGGCGATGCCGTATTCGGCGGTGCGGTGCATGTCACGGGTGCGGATCTGGATTTCCAGCGGCTTGCCCTCAGGGCCCACCACCGTGGTGTGCAGCGACTGGTAGACGCCGTATCGGGGCTGGGCGATGTAGTCCTTGAACCGTCCCGCCATCGGCTGCCACAGGGAATGCACGACGCCGACGGCGGCGTAGCAGTCGCGGATCTCGTCGCACAGGATGCGGATGCCGACCAGGTCGTGGATGTCGTCGAAGTCGCGGCCCTTGACGATCATCTTCTGATAGATCGACCAATAGTGCTTGGGCCGGCCCTCGACCGTCGCCTTGATCTTCGACGCGTTCAGCGTGTTGGTGATCTCGGCGCGGACCTTGGCCAGGTAGGTGTCGCGGGACGGCGCGCGGCCGGCGACCAGGCGGACGATCTCGTCGTACTTCTTCGGATGCAAGATCGCGAAGGACAGGTCTTCGAGTTCCCACTTGACGCTGGCCATACCCAGCCGATGGGCAAGGGGCGCAATGACTTCCAGCGTCTCGCGGGCTTTGCGCGCCTGCTTCTCCGGCGGCAGGAAGCGCATGGTTCGCATGTTGTGTAGCCGGTCGGCGACCTTGATCACCAGCACCCGGGGGTCGCGGGCCATCGCGGTGATCATCTTGCGGATGGTCTCGCCCTCGGCGGCGGTGCCCAGCACCACCCGATCCAGCTTGGTCACGCCGTCGACGAGGTGGCCCACCTCCTCGCCGAACTCCTCGCTCAACGCCTCCAGCGTGTAGCCGGTGTCTTCGATGGTGTCGTGCAACAGCGCGGCCACCAAAGTGGTGGTGTCCATGCCCAATTCGGCGAGGATGTTCGCGACGGCCAGGGGGTGGGTGATGTACGGATCACCGGAATGGCGGAACTGCGTGGCGTGGCGCTGGTCGGCGACCTCGAAGGCGCGCTGCAGCAGCGACACGTTGGCCTTCGGATAGACCTCCCGGTGCACCGCCACGAGCGGTTCCAGCACCGGGTTGAGCGTGGTGCGCTGGGAGGTCATCCGCCGGGCCAGCCTGGCCCGCACCCGGCGCGACGCGCTGCTGGAGGTTTTCAGCGTCTCGGTCGGCGGCTCCGGCGGCTCGGCCTGCGCCGTCACCGGCTCCCCGACCAGCAGGGCGTCACCGACGTCAGTGGGCACGTCAAGCGCCTGCGCCGCGCTCTTGTCGTCCGCCACGTTGGTCACCTCCGACTTCGAGGATATCGCGCGGTGCGCCCAGGCTCGGTTTGATCGCCCGCTCGCCCCCTCGCCGCTTCGCAGCTGGGTGGTGCCCCCACCTCACGCCGCGTAGCGGCGCGCATCGTCGCCGGGCTAGAGCTGACTCAGGCTGTGCAGCGGCAACCCCGCGACCGCCTGACGACCGCCCAGCGCGGTCAGTTCGAGGATCACCGCCGCCGCCATGACGGTGGCCCCGGTGCGTTCCAGCAACCGGGCCGCCGCGGCCAGGCTGCCCCCGGTGGCCAGCACGTCGTCGATGATCACGACGTGGCGTCCGCGCAGGTCGATGCCGTCCGCGGGGATCTCCAGCGTCGCGCTGCCGTACTCCAGGTCGTAATGCTCGGCGTACACCGGCGGCGGCAGCTTGCCGCCCTTGCGGATGGCCAGCACCCCCGTGCGCAGCCGGTCGGCGACCGCCGCCGCGGCCAGGAACCCGCGGGCGTCGATCCCGGCCACCAGGTCGGCGCCCGCCGCGATCTCGGCCAGCGCGTCGGTGACCGCCGCCAGCCCCGCCGGATCGGCGAACAACGGGGTGAGGTCCCGGAATTGCACCCCCGGCTTGGGAAAGTCGGACACCTCGCGCAGCAGCGAGGCGATGACGTCGGTCACCGAGGCGCTTCCGCCGACGCTCGTCACTGGACCAGGGCCCATCGGTCCATGTTCCAGCCGGCGCCCCAGCGAGTCGGGTTCTTGCTCACGGCATACATCTTCTTCGACATCAGCAGCGTCCGTTGCTGCCGGTAGAGGGGCAAAGTGGGCATGTCGCCCCACAGTACCGGCGCCGCCTCCCCCAGCAGCCGCACGCGCTCGGCGGGGTCGGCCGACACCGCCAGCGCCCCGATCGTGTTGTCGATCTGCGGATTCGAGTAGCCCGACAGGTTGTTGCCGTTGCCGGTGTGCAGGTCGTAGGCGTCCATCGCCGACGACCCCGTGGACCCGTTGCCGGCGGCCCCGCCCGTGCTGGCCAAGAGGGCATCGATCTTCCCGTCCTTGAGCGCTTGCGGCCCCGAGCTGTCCAGGGCGACGTTGGCGACGGTGATGCCGGCCGCGGCACAGGATTTGCCGATCACCCCGACGTTGACCGCGAGGCGCGCGTTGGGCCCCTGGTAGCCGATCCGCACCGTCATCGGGGCGCCACCGAGCGCGTCGCGGGCGGCGGCGGGGTCCGCCTTGCCGAATTGGCCGGCCTCGGCGGCGCCGTCAGCGGCGGTGACGGGGTCGTCGGCGGCCGGGTTGAGCCGCGAGTTGGCGATCGGCACCCCGGCGTCGCGCGCGAGCGTGTCGCGGGGCGTGCAGAGGGCGAGCGCGCGGCGGGCCTTGGGCTGCGAGAGCGGGCCCTGCGGCGCGAAGATCAGCTGCTCGACGCCGGCCGCCGGCGAATCAACGCGGTCGTAGTTGTCCGGGGTGGTCAGCGTTCCGGAGGAGCCCGCCGCCACGTCGACCACGTCGACGCTGCGGTTGTTGACCCGGTCCTGGATGTCGGGCCCCTGGGGCCAGACGGTGATCCGCTTGGTGAGCGCCTTGGGGCCCCACCACCGGTCGTTGGCCACGAGCACCACCGCGCCGCGGTCCAGGATGCGCTCAATCTTGTACGGGCCGGACGACGGGAAGTGCTTGAGGTCCAGCCCGGGCCTGAGGTCCCAGATGGTGTTCCACAGCTTGGCGATCTGCTGCACGAGTTGGGCGTTGTTGCTCAGCAGGGCCGCGGTCACGTCGACGTGCAGCTCGTCGGCGATGACGTGCGACGGCATCATCGACGTGGCGGTGAACAGCTGGTTGTAGTCGACGATGCCGCGGTCCGGGACGAACGACACCCGGGCCTTCTTCTGCCCCGGCAGGCACTCGACGTTGGCGATGTCGAGGTAACCGGCCTGGGTGGCGGCGTTGAAGTCGGGATACCGGCCGGACTGGGCCGCCCAGGCGAGCACCAGATCGTCGCAGGTCACCGGCTTGCCGTCGGAGTAGACGGCGTTGTCGGCGATCTGGTAGTCCAACACCAGCGGCGAACCGCCCACCACCGACACGGTGCCGAAATCACGGTCGGCGACGGTCTGCCCGTCGGGGCCGTGGTAGCTGAAGCCGGCCAGCGTGCGCGCGAACGCCTGCGCCCCGGCCGACGCGGCGCCGACGACGGTATTGGTGTTGTAGGTGACCAGCGGGCCGTCGACCACGTAGTCGATCTGGGAGGCGGTGCTGCCGGAGCACGCCGCCAGCGTGCACGCCGCCACGAGCATTGCGGCCAGACCGATAGCGCCCCCGACGAGGCGATACCTGGCGGCCATAGCGACTACCGCCGGCCGGCGTTTCGCTTGCCGCTCGGACGCCGGGTCCCGGTCGGCCGCACCGGGCGCGCACCCGGCGCCGGCTTGCTCGGTGCGGGCTTGTCAGACGGTGCCGAGTCGGCCGCCGTGGTCTCCGGCGACGCCGATTCTTCGTCGGCGGACTTCGCCTCCTCGGGCTCGGCGCCAGCCTTGCGGCGCCGAGCGACGCGGCGGGTGTGCGTGCGCACCAGCTCGGTGCGCTCGCGCAGCGTGACCAGCAGCGGCGTTGCGAAGAAGATCGACGAGTAGGTGCCGACCAGGATGCCGACCAGCTGCACCAGCGCCAGGTCCTTCAGTGTCCCGACGCCCAGCAGCCACACCGCCACCACCATCAGCGCCAGGACCGGCAACACCCCGATGAGGCTGGTGTTGATGGAGCGCATGAACGTCTGGTTGATCGCGAGGTTGGCCTGCTCGGCGAAGGTGCGGCGGGTGGTGTGCTGGAAGCCGTGGGTGTTCTCCTCGACCTTGTCGAACACGATGACGGTGTCGTACAGGGAGAAACCGAGAATCGTCAGCAAACCGATGACGGTGGCCGGGGTGACCTCGAAACCGACCAGGGAGTACACCCCTGCGGTGACGGTCAGGTCGAAGACCATGGTCGTCAGCGCGGAGATGGCCATGTACCGCTCGTAGCGCACCGTGATGTACAGGCTGACCAACGCCAGGAACACCACCAGCGCGATCAGCGCCTTGTCGGTAATCTGATCGCCCCACGTCTCGGAGACCGCCGCGTCGCTGATGGCCTGTTTACTCGGTTTTCCGTCGGCTCCCTTGGGTCCGAACGCGTCGAACAGGGCGTTGCGCAGCGTGGATGTCTGGGCGTTGGACAGCGTTTCGGAGCGGATCTGCACCGTGGCCGAGGCGCCGTTGCCGACGATCACCACCGATTCCGGGTCGCGGCCGATGGCCTTGCGGAAGACGTCGGACACCTGCGACGTCTGCACTTGGCCGGTCGCGCCCGCGGCGGGCATCGACACCGTCGTGCCGCCGTTGAAGTCGATCCCGAAGGTGAAGCCGCGCAGCAGGATGCTCAATACGGCGACGGCGACGATCGCGCCGCTGATGCCGAACCACAACCGGCGACGCCCGATCACCTCGAAGGCGCCCGTGCCGGTGTAGAGGCGCGACAAGAAGCTATGACGCGCCAGGCCGGCGCCGCTATCGGTCAACTCGGTGGCGCCCTCCGAGGCTTCGGTGATCTCGGTCGCTTCGGCGTCAGCCTTGCCTTTGGAGGCCATCACGCTATCCCCGTCCCGTCTTGACGTTCGACGAAGCCCGGCGCTCGCGGGCGACCTGCTGTATTGCGCCCAGGCCGTTGTATGCGGGTTTCGCCAACGTCGACGACTTGGACGCCAGGTAGACCAGCGGCCAGGTCACCAGGAACACCACCACGACGTCGAGGATCGTGGTGAGGCCCAACGTGAAGGCGAATCCCCGCACCTGGCCGATCGCCAGGGCGTACAGCACCGCGGCGGCCAGGAAGGTCACGGCGTTGCCCGACACGATCGTCTTGCGGGCCCGCACCCAGCCCCGGGGCACCGCCGATCGGAACGACCGGCCTTCGCGGATCTCGTCTTTGATGCGTTCGAAGAACACCACGAACGAGTCCGCCGTGGTACCGATACCGATGATCAGACCCGCGATCCCCGCAAGGTCCAGGGTGTAGTTGATCTGACGGCCCAGGATCACCAGGATCGCGAAAATCATTGCGCCGGAAGCGACTAGCGATAGCGCCGTAAGCAGGCCGAGCACCCGGTAATACAACAACGAGTACAGCAACACCAGAACCAAGCCGATTGCACCCGCGACCAGCCCCGCTCGCAGTGAGGTCAATCCCAGTGTCGCCGAGACGGTTTGGGCCTCCGAAGCCTCGAAGGACAGCGGCAGCGAACCGTATTTCAGGACGTTGGCCAGCTGCTTGGCGGTTGCGGCGGTGAACGGCGGGTCGCCGCCGGTGATCTGGGTCCGGCCGCCGGGGATGGCTTCCTGGATCATCGGGGCGCTGACCACCTGGGAGTCCAGCGTGAACGCGGTCTGGGTGCCGATGTGGGCGGCGGTGAAGTCCGCCCAGGTGTTCGCCGCCGCGGGGCGGAATTGCACGTCCACGACGTAACCGATGCCGCGCTGGTTCATGCCGGACGTGGCGTCCTGGATCTGGTCGCCGCTGATGATCGACGGCGCCAGCAGGTAGGCCACCTTGTGGTCGGTCGAGCACGTCACCAGCGGCAGGTTCGGATCGTCGTTGCCGGCCAGGATGTCCTCTTTGTCGCAGCGGGTCGCCTGGAACTGCAAAGCGAGGAACTGGACGCCCTGGCGGGTGCTCTGCCGCCACTTCTTCTCATCGGCGATGCGGTCGGCGAGCTCCTTGCGCGGATCGGGCGGCGCCGGCTGCTCGGCCGGGGGTACGTCGGCCGGTGGGGCGTTGCCCGCGGGCGCCGCCCGATCCGCGCCCGGCGCTCGCCGCCCGCATCGCCGCGAGAAGAAGTGGCGGCAGAGCACCCGCCAGGGCGTG
>NZ_LZIE01000092.1:0-121279 GCF_001667155.1 Mycobacterium sp. 852002-53434_SCH5985345 | reverse complement strand
CCAGTAAACGACGGCTCCCGCCGCTCCGCGAAAGCGGCATACGCCGCGGCCGCGTCCGCCGTCGCGAAATTGCCCACCTGAGCGCGGGCCTCGTTGGCCAGCGCGTCGCGCAAGGTGCTGTCGGCTCCCTCGTTCAGCAGAGCCTTGGTGTGGGCGAGGGCGATCGGCGGACCGGCCGCCAGCCGGTCGGCGAGATCGTCGACGAAGGAGTCGATCTCCGCCGCCGACACCACCCACGTCACCAGGTTCAGCGCGTACGCCTCCCCGGCGTCAATCGTCTCGGCGAGCAGCGCGAGCCGCTTCGCCTGTTGCAGGCCAACGAGTTTGGGCAACAACCAGGAACCACCGAGGTCAATCGACAGACCCCGCTTGGAGAAGATCTGGCAGAACGTCGATTCCGGCGTGGCGACGACGAAGTCGCATCCCAGCGCGAGGTTCCAGCCCGCCCCGACGGCCACTCCGGCCACCTTGGCGATCGTCGGTATCGCAAGCTCGTGCAGCTCCAGCGCGACGTCAGTCAGCCGCTGCAGCTTGTAATTCGGATGAATGTCGTCGGGGACCGAAATGTCGGCACCGGAGCAGAAGCTGCCGCCGGAGCCGGCGAGCACGAGCGCGCGCACGCCGCGGTCGTGACCGGCGGCGTGCAGCGCGTCGCGCAACGCAACCCAGAGTTCGGGGTTGATCGCGTTCTTACGGCGCGGACGGTTGAGGGTCAGGGTGCGTACTCCGGCGCGGTCTTCCGACAGCAGCACGGGGTCGCCGGGCGCGGTCAATAGCTCCTCGGCAACTTCAGAACGTTGGATCCCAGGAAGTTCAGGATCATCTCCTGGCTGACGGGCGCGATCTTCATCAGCCGGGCCTCGCGGAAGTAGCGCGCGATGTGGTATTCCTCCGCGTATCCCATACCACCATGCGTTTGCAACGCCCGGTCCGCGGCGGTGAAGCCAGCATCGGCGCACAGGTATTTCGCCGTATTCGCCTCGCGCCCACAGGGTTTGCCGTTGTCATACAACCAGGTGGCCTTGCGCAACATCAGCTCGGCGGCGTCCAGGCGTGCCAGCGAGTCGGCGAGCGGGAACTGCAGGCCCTGGTTCATGCCGATGGGCCGGCCGAACACCTCACGCTCGTTGCCGTATTTCACCGCCTTGTCCAGCGCCACCCGGCCGATGCCGAGCGCCTCGGCGGCGATCAGCATCCGCTCCGGATTCAGGCCGTCCAGAATGTACTGAAAGCCCTTGCCTTCCTCGCCGATTCGGTCCTCGACGGGCACCTCGAGATTGTCGATGAACAATTCGTTGGAGCTGACGGCGTTGCGGCCCATCTTGCGGATGGGGCGGATGTCGACCCTGCTGCGGTCGAGGTCGGTGATGAACAACGTCATCCCGTCGGTCTTCTTGGTGACTTCCTCATATGACTGGGTACGCGTCAGCAGCAGGATCTTGTCGGACTCCATCGCTTTGGAGATCCACACCTTCCGGCCGTTGACGATGTAGCGATCGCCGTCGCGCTTGGCGAAGGTGGTGATTCGCGACGTGTCCAGTCCGGCGCCAGGTTCGGTCACGCCGAAGCAGACGTGCACTTCGCCGGTCGCGACCTTGGGCAGCGTGCGCGCCTTGAGTTCGTCGGAGCCGTGCACCACCACCGGTTGCATGCCGAAGATGGACAAATGGATCGAGCTGGCGGCGTTCATGGCGCCGCCGGATTTGGCGACCTCCTCGAGCAGGATGGTGGCTTCGGTGATTCCGAGGCCGTGGCCGCCGTACTCCGGGGGAATCGTCATGCCCAGCCAGCCACCCTGAGCGATGGCGTCGTAGAACTCGGTCGGAAATTCGTGCGCCTGGTCTTTTTCCATCCAGTACTGGTCGTCGAACTTGCGCGCCAACTCGGCGACCGACCGGCGGATCAGCTCCTGATCGTCAGTCAGCTCAAAATTCATTCCGACGCTGGACATTGCGCCGCCTCCTCTTTCAGCGCGAGCAGACGCAAACACGCATAATCGCGACCGGAGTCATGCGAGTTTGCGTCTGCTCGCGGGACCGGGGGACCCTCAGTCCTTGTTGCCGGAAAGGGCCTTCGCGTTCGCCGCGAAGTCCGCGAAGGACGAGCCGCCCCGGCCGTCCTTTTCGTGGCCCTGCGCCTTGATGGACACGTCGTGCCCCTCGGCGGCCTTGCGTAGCGCACCGACCGTCGCCTGTTCGCGCGAGATGTGGGTGAACGGGTCGAACGAGTACCAGCGCATGGCGTTCTCATGTGTCATCTTGTTGATTTCGTCGTCCGGAACGTCGTTGAGGGACAACACATCCCATAGCTCTTCCGGCGCGCCCGGCCACATCGAGTCGCTGTGCGGGTAGTCGGCTTCCCAGCAGATGTTGTCGATGCCGATCATATTGCGCAGCGCCACGCCGACCTTGTCGCTGATGAAGCAGGTCAGGAAGTGCTCACGGAAGACCTCGCTGGGCAGCTTGCCTTTGAAGTCCTGGTGCGTCCATGCGGAGTGCATCTCGAAGGTCCGGTCCGCACGCTCGAGGAAGTAGGGAATCCAGCCTGTTCCGCCCTCGGACAACGCGACCTTCAGGTCCGGGTATTCCTTGATCGGCCGCGACCAGAGCAGGTCCGCGGCGGCCTGCACGATGTTCATCGGCTGCAGTGTGATCATCACGTCCATCGGCGCATCCGGCGCGGTGATCGCCAGCCGGCCCGAGGAACCGATGTGCACGTTCATCACGGTGTCGGTGTCCACCAAGGCTTTCCACAGCGGGTTCCAGTACTCGTCGTGGAAGCTGGGATAGCCCATCGCGGCCGGGTTTTCGGTGAAGGTCAGCGCATGCACGCCCTTTTTCGACACCCGGCGCACCTCGGCGGCACACGCCTCCGCATCCCAGATCACCGGGATCGCCATCGGGATGAAGCGCGCCGGGTAGGCGCCGCACCACTCGTCGATGTGCCAGTCGTTGTATGCCTGCACCAGCGCGATCGAGAAATCATGGTCGTCGGTGGCGAACAGCCGCCCGGCGAAGCCCGGGAAGGAGGGGAAGCAGATCGAGGCCAGGATGCCGCCGGCGTTCATGTCCTTGACGCGCTCGTCGACGTTGTAACAACCCGGCCGGATCTCGTCGAGCCCAGTCGGCTCGATGCCGTACTCCTCCTTCGGCCGTCCGGCGACCGCGTTCAATGCCACGTTCGGGATGACCGTGTCGCGGAACTTCCACATGTCCGAGCCGTCTGCGTTGTGCACCAGCCGCGGCGCGTCGTCCTGGTACTTCTTCGACAGGTGGTTCTTGAACATGTCGGGCGGCTCGACGGTGTGGTCGTCGACGCTGATCAGGATCATGTCTTCTTTGTTCATGGCCGTTGCCCTTCCGTCGGGTTCGTCTATTCGATTCCGCTCCCACGCAGCCTCGGCGAATCGCTGTCCCGTGCCAAGATCACTAAAATGAAAACTATCTTCTCGCCAAGCGAGAATCAACATCCAGCGGACGCCGCGGCCGGTGTTCATCGGCTGACAAACGCCGGAGCGTGCCCGTAATTTGCCCGCGTCCGAGCGACTATGCGCTGCGGCGACTGCCCGCGTTGCGCAGGACTCCGGCATCGCCGACGACGTTCTTGCTGGCAGGCGGCTGTTTCGTTGGCCGGGCGGGCGCACGGCGCCGGTGCCGGGCGCGGCCCCGCCGGCCGGCATTGACCGGCCGAGCGTTTCGTGCAACTCTATTGGTTAGAAATGAGAATATGATTCTCCTTGGCCGAGAGGTGGCCCGGAGGAGAGCGAGAGGAGAGCGCCGATGCGGTTGCCGCCGCTGCCGGCTGATCAGTGGGACGAGGTTACCCAGAAGGCACTCTCGGCAATGCGTGGCGCGGAGACCAACAATGCGCTCAGCACCCTCGCCCACCACCCGGCGCTGGCCAAGGCATTTCTGCGGTTCAACGTTCACCTCTTGACCTCGTCCACGCTGCCGGTGCGCATCCGAGAACTGGCCATCCTGCGGGTCGCACATCGTCGCGAATGCGCCTACGAGTGGTCTCACCACGTCCGCATGGCCAAGGACGCGGGAATCACCGACGACGAGATCGCCGCGGTGGAACGAAGCGAGTCCGCGGACGAGTTTGATCGCGCGGTGATCGCCGGCGTCGATGAGCTCGAGGCGAAATCACAGCTGTCCGACGAGACCTGGGCCGCGCTCGGCGAGCGCCTCAACGATCAGCAGCGGATGGATTTCGTCTTCACGGTCGGCTGCTATGCCCTGCTGGCCATGGCCTTCAACACTTTTGGCGTACAGCTCGAGAACGCCGATCAGGACCATCAAGAGAGGTAGATAAGGTGCCCCACTTCCCCAAGCCGGCCGCAGGCAGCTGGACTGAAAATTACCCCGACCTCGGCACGGCGCCAGTCGATTACACCGACTCGATCGATCCGGCCTTCTTCGAAGCCGAGCGCGAAGCCGTCTTCAGGAAGACCTGGCTCAACGTCGGCCGGGTCGAGCGACTGCCGCGTACCGGCAGCTACTTCACCAGAGAACTGCCGGCGGCCGGCAAGGGCACGTCGGTGATCATCACCAAGACCAAGGACGGGGCGGTCAAGGCGTACCACAACGTCTGCCGCCACCGCGGAAACAAGTTGGTGTGGAACGATTTTCCCACCGAGGAGACCTCCGGCACCTGCCGGCAGTTCACCTGCAAGTACCACGCCTGGCGATACAGCCTCGACGGTGACCTCACGTTCGTCCAACAGGAAGAAGAGTTCTTCGACCTCGACAAGAGCAAATTCGGCCTGGCGCCCGTCCGCTGCGAGGTGTGGGAAGGCTTCATCTTCATCAACTTCGACGACAACGCGGCGCCGCTGATCGACTACCTCGGGCCGCTGGCCAAGAGCATCGAGGGCTACCCCTTCGGCGAGATGACGGAGACCTACTCCTACCGGGCCGAGGTCGGCAGCAACTGGAAACTGTTCATCGACGCGTTCGTCGAGTTCTACCACGCGCCGATCCTGCACCAGGGGCAGTACACCAAGGAAGAAGCCGCCAAGATCCAGAAGTTCGGGTATGAAGCGCTGCACTACGAGGTGGCCGGCCCGCACAGTCTGCAGTCGACCTGGGGCGGTCAGGCGCCGCCCCCGGACATGTCCATGGTCAAGCCGATGGACCAGGTGTTGCGCAGCGGTTTGTTCGGTCCCTGGGATAAGCCGGAGATCATCGAGAAGCTGGAGCTGCCGCCGGGTGTCAACGTGAAGCGGGTGCCGCAGTGGGGCATCGACTCATGGCTCTTCTACCCCAACTTCATGTTGTTGATCTGGGAGCCGGGCTGGTTCCTGACCTACCACTACTGGCCGACCGCCGTCGACAAGCACATCTTCGAGTGCACGCTGTACTTCGTCCCGCCGCGCAACGCGCGCGAACGCCTGGCCCAGGAGTTGGCCGCCGTAACCTTCAAGGAGTACGCGCTACAAGACGCCAACACGCTGGAGGCGACCCAGACCATGATCGGCACCCGGGCCGTCAAGGAATTCTTGCTGTGCGATCAGGAGGTCTTGATCCGCCATCTGCACAAGACGACCGGTGATTACGTGAAGGAGTACCAGAACAATGGCGTTACCGTCTGAATTCGCGGACCTGCAGCCGTATTTGGATTGGGACCTGGCCACCGAGCCGGAGCGCTACGCCAAGCGGCTGGCCTCTACGATGGCCGAGATGCAGGCGTTCTACGACGTCGCGTTCCCGCGCCTCAACGATGCCATCGAGTACTGCGACAAATACCCGCTGGACGATCTGCCCGACGACGCGAGGACTCTCATGCACATCATGCAGTCGCTCGTGATGGTGTCGTTTCCGATCGAGGCGTGGAAACAGGCCCGGGTGCCCGACAGCGGCGCGGCCTGGGTGGAGTGCATCCGGGAACCGGTGATTTAACCGGTGTTGACCCTCAAGGCGGCCGGGCTGCTCGACGTCGACGCCGGCGAGATCGTGTCCCCCGGCGTTGTGCAGATCGAGGGTGACCGGATCGTCGGCGTCGGGGGCTCAGGTCCCCCGGGCCCAGAAGACTCGGTCATCGATCTCGGCGACCAGATCCTGCTGCCCGGGCTGATGGACATGGAGGTCAACCTGCTGATGGGCGGCCGCGGGGAGAAACCCGGCCTGTCCCAGGTTCAGGACGATCCGCCGACGCGGGTGCTGCGCGCGGTCGGCAATGCGCGGCGCACGTTGCGCGCCGGATTCACCACCGTGCGCAACCTCGGCCTGTTCGTCAAGACCGGCGGCTACCTGTTGGACGTCGCGCTGGGCAAGGCCATTGATGCCGGCTGGATCGACGGTCCGCGCGTGGTGCCGGCCGGGCATGCCATCACGCCGACCGGCGGCCACCTGGACCCGACGATGTTCGCGGCGTTCGCGCCCCACGCCCTCGAGCTGACCGTCGAAGAAGGGATCGCCAACGGCATCGACGAGATCCGCAAGGCGGTGCGCTACCAGATCAAACATGGCGCCGAGCTGATCAAGGTCTGCTGTTCGGGCGGGGTGATGTCACTGACCGGTCCGCCTGGCGCGCAACACTATTCGGATGAGGAGCTGTGCGCGATCGTCGATGAGGCCCACCGACGTGGGCTGCGCGTCGCGGCGCACACGCACGGCGCCGAAGCGGTCAAGCATGCCGTTGCGGCCGGCATCGACTGCATCGAGCATGGCTTCCTGATCGACGACGAAGCGATCGCGTCGCTGGTCGAGCACGGCACCTTTCTGGTGAGCACCCGGCGCCTGGCCGATGGCGATGCGATGGACGTCTCGCACGCTCCGCCAGAGCTGCAGGCCAAGGCGGCCGAGATGTTCCCGAAGGCCAGGACTTCGATCCTGGCCGCCTACCAGGCCGGCGTGAAGATCGCCGTCGGCACCGACGCGCCCGCGATCCCGCACGGACGCAACGCCGACGAGCTGGTCACCCTCGTCAACTGGGGCCTGCCGCCGCTGGCGGTTTTGCGGGCGGCGACGGTGACCGCGGCCGAGCTGATCAACTCGACGGACCGCGGGCGGATCGCAGCCGGGCAGCTTGCCGACATCATCGCGGTGCCGGGAAACCCCTTGGAAGACATAACCGTTACCCAGCAGGTGAGCTTTGTCATGAAAGGCGGCAAGATCTATGTCGACAAATCAGCCAACCCGAACTGACGACCTGGTCGAGATCCAGCAGCTGCTCGCCCGCTACGCGGTGACCATCACCCAGGAAGACATCGACGGGCTGATCGGCGTCTTCACCCCGGACGGGACATACAGCGCGTTCGGGTCCACGTACAAGTTGGACAGATTCCCAGAATTGGTGGCCGCGGCTCCAAAGGGGTTGTTCCTCACCGGAACTGCCTTGATCGAGAACATCGACGGCGATTCGGCGAGCGGCACCCAGCCGTTGTGCTTCATCGACGGCGCCACCCACGACATGCGGATCGGCTACTACCGCGACACCTACTCCCGGACCACCGACGGCTGGCGGCTGAAAACCCGCGCCATGACGTTCATTCGCCGCAGCGGCGTGCACGACTCCGGGCGCCCGCACGCCGTCGGCCGTCCCACGCCGTGAATGTCGAGGAGTTCCGGGCCGGTCTGCGCTCGTGGCTCGACGACAATGACCTGACCCCAGGCCCCGACCCCTCACTGCAGGGCCATATGCGGCAGTTCGCCCGGGTCAGCCGCGCACTCTACGACGCCGATTGGATGCGCTACGGCTGGCCCACCGAGGTCGGTGGATTGGGTGGTCCCGCCGTGCTGCGCGCGATCGTCGGCGAAGAGGTGGTCGGTCGCCGCCTCGCCGAACCCGGACCCTATTCGATGCTCGAGGTGCTCGCACCCACGATGATCGATTACGCGGCCCCAGAGCTTGCCGCCGAAATGGTGCCGCGGCTGCTGAGCGGCGAAGAGCAATGGTGTCAAGGCTTTTCCGAGCCGGGGTCAGGCAGCGACCTGGCGTCGTTGACCACCCGCGCAACGCAGCAAGGCGAGAACTGGATCGTCAACGGGCAGAAGGTCTGGACCAGCTTCGCGCAGTTCTCGACGCGCTGCGTCCTGCTCACCCGCACCGCACCCGGACACGACGGGATCACCGCCTTCTTCGTCGACCTCGACACCCCGGGCATCACCATCCGGCCGCTCCGGACGATGCATGGGGTCGACGAATTCTGCGAGGTCTATTACGAGGACGTGGTGATCCCGGGGAGCCGGATGCTCGGCCGGCCGGGAGACGGCTGGCGGCTCGCCATGGACCTGCTCCCCTACGAACGGTCCACCTGCTTCTGGCAGCGGATCGCGTACCTGTACTCCCGCTTCGACGAACTCATCGCGCAGGCGTCCGACGTCGGCGAGCCGAACGAATCTGAGCTTGGCGCAGCCTATCTGGCTCTTCACACGCTGCGCTGCCGATCCCGCGACACCCAGCATCGGCTGCGCGACGGGGCCCGACTGGGAGCCGACACGTCCATCGACAAGGTGCTGCTCGCCGGCGCAGAGCAGCGACTCTACGACACCGTCCGGGACCTGCTGCCCGGGGCGCTCGAGCTGGACGACACGCCGTGGCGCGCGGAATACCTGTACTCGCGCGCGGCGACCATCTACGGCGGAACCGCGGAAATCCAGCGCAACATCATCGCTCGGCGGCTACTCGACCTCGGGAAGGAGTGAACCGTGGAGTCGACGGATCCTGAGTCGCTGCGACTGCTCGAAGGTTCGCTGCGGACGACGATGACGGCCGCATCGGGGGTTAAGCTCGACGTAGCGCTGGCCGACCTGGGCTGGCGCGACATGCTGGACGAAATACCGGACGTTGCCGTGCCTCTGGTGTTCCGCCTGCTTGGTGAGACGGGCGCGCACGCGCCGGTGCTCAACGACGTAATCTTATGCGAGAGCGGGGCCGCGCCGGGGGACACCCTGCCGCTACCGTTCGCCGGTGGCTCCTGGGTGATATGGGAGCGCGGCGATGCGGGCGCGAAGTCGGCGGTCGACGAGTCGCTGCCGATACACCGGGTGCCACAAGGGAGTTCTTTGCCACCGGCCGCGCTGCATGCGGGGCGGCGGGCCCTGGGCTGGTGGCTGGTCGGCGCCAGCCGGGCCATGCTCGCGCTGGCGCGCCAGCACGCCCTCGACCGCGTCCAGTTCGGGCGGCACATCAGCTCGTTCCAGGCGATCCGCCACCGGCTGGCCGAGACGCTCGTAGCGATCGAGGGCGCCGAGGCGACGCTGCACGTCGCCGCGCAATCAAATGATCACGACGGCCTGGGCGCCCAGCTGGCGAAGGCCGCCGCCGGCCAGGCCGCGCTCACCGCCGCCCGCCACTGTCAGCAGGTACTCGGCGGGATCGGCTTCACAGCCGAGCACCCACTACATCACCACGTCAAACGGTCGCTGATCCTGGACGGACTGCTGGGCAACGCACAGGAGCTCACTCGGGTGGCCGGAAAAACATTGGTAGATAAGCGGTTTGCGCCGCGGCTCGCCGAGCTCTAGCCGGTCCACGGCCCCGCCGCCACGCTCGCCGCCGGAGGACCGGAAAGCCGGCGCGTAGACTCCGTCTGGCCGCCAGGAGGATGGGACGCGATGAGTCAACCCGAGCAACCACGAAACGAGATGGGTGTCGCTGCGCTGCTCGTGGGCCTGGTCGCGCTCCTGACGTGCTGGATGCTGATCGGGGTGCCCTTCGGCATTGCGGCGGTGATCACGGGCGATATCGCGCGCAGACGCGTGCAGCGAGGCGAAGCGAACAATCCGCGAATCGCGCTGGCGGGCATGGCATTAGGGGCCGTATCGATCGCGGCCGGGCTCGTCGTAATCGGGTACTACGCGTGGCGGGACGCCCGCTAGTTCCGGGGCAACCCCAGCACGCGCTCGGCGATGATGTTCCGCTGAATCTCCGACGTGCCGCCCGCAATTGTCGCGGCGAAGCTGCGCGCGTATCGATCGAACCAGCTGCGGTAATGACTGTCGAGGTTCAGCGGGGCGAACGGAGCGGTCACCGCCCGGTACACCAACCCGTCCGCGCGCGCGGCGTCCAGCGCATCCTCGGACGCCCGTTGCAGGGCTTCGGATCCCAGCAGCTTGAGCACCGATTGGGCCGGTACGTCCTCTTCACCGCGCGCGGCCCGCGATAACGCCGCGGACCCCAGGAGCCGCAGCGCGTGGGCGTCCATCACCACGGTGGCGTAGCGCTCTCGCTCCAGCGCGCTCGACGGGCGGAAATCGATGCTCAATTCGTGCAACAGATCGACGTATCCCATCCAGAGCATGACGCGTTCGTGCCCCAGCGAGCCGGTGGCCACCCGCCACCCCCCGTTGAGCTCGCCCACCAGATTCTCGGCCGGCACCCGCGCGTCGGTGAAGAACACCTCGTTGAAGTCGACTTCGTCGCTGTCGCACATGGACGCGAACGGGCGTCGCACCACGCCCGGTGTATCGGTCGGGATCAGCAACACGCTAATGCCCTTGTGTTTCGGCGCCTTTGGATCGGTGCGCACAAAGGTCAGCAGCACGTCGGCATCGTGGGCGCCCGACGTCCACACCTTCTGCCCGTTGACCACGAAGTGATCACCGTCAAGCACCGCACGCGTTTTCAGCGACGCGAGGTCCGAGCCCGCTCCAGGTTCGCTCATTCCCAGGGCCGCGGTGATCTCGGCCCGCAAAATCGGCACCGCCCAACCTTGCTTCTGTTCGGGTGTGCCGAAGGTCAGCAACGAGGCCGCGATGATGCCCACGCCTTGCGGATTGAAGCTTTGATAGATGCGCCGCCTCCCCAGCTCCTCCAAGTAAACGTATTGCTGCAACAGCGTGGCGTTGCGTCCGCCGAACTCGGGCGGGTTGCCGGGAAGCAGCCATCCGCTGTCGAACAACAGCCGCTGCCAGCGTCGGGCCCATTGCGGCACGTGCGAACTGGAGCGTGGCCGCTCGAACGCCTCGGCCCCGGTGGGCAGGTGCGCGTCCAGGAAGGCGATGAATTCGGAACGGAACGCCTCGACGTCGGCGTCAAAGGTGAGCTGCACGCGACTCCCCGGGACGGTCGTGAGCACCGCCGGGTGTCGGTAGATCACGATTTCCGCCGACCGCGCGGTTCGCTCTTATGATTACGCTTCCAAACACACGTCTAAGAGAATAGTATTCTCATGGCGAGGAAGTTACAATCTCCGACACATGATCCGTGAGGGGGTCGAGCGCAGCGATGTCACGGCGTTCTCCGGTACAGTCCAATCATGTTCTCCCCTCGCGGCAATCAGCTGAGCCGGCCGTGACCAGCCCAAGCGAGGAGCCGGCCTGGAAGCAGCGCGCCGTCGAGAGGTCGATCAAGACGGCGAAATTGCGAGCCGCGCAACGCGTTCAGCGCTTCCTCGACGCGGCGCAGGCCATCATCATCGAAAAGGGCTCCACGGACTTTACCGTGCAGGAGGTCGTCGACCGCTCCCGTCAGTCGCTACGCAGCTTCTACCTGCAGTTCGACGGCAAGCACGAGCTGCTGTTGGCGCTGTTCGAAGACGCCCTGAGCCGGTCCGCCGACCAGATTCGCGCGGCCACGGAAAGCCAGGCCGATCCGCTGGAGCGGCTGAAGGTGGCCGTGCAACTCCTGTATGAGGCCTCCCGTCCGGATCCGACCGCCCAGCGACCGCTGTTCACCGACTTTGCGCCACGGTTGCTGGTGACCCATCCCGCTGAGGTCAAGGTGGCGCATGCGCCCCTGTTGGCTTTGCTCACCGAGTTGATGGAAGCGGCTTATGACGCCGGCAAATTGCGCGCGGGCGTCAATGCGAAGCGGATGGCTGCGATGACCATGCAGACCGTGATGTTCATCGCGCAATCCAGCGGCGGCTCCGACGATGCGACCATCCATCCCATTACCAGCGAAGAGGTATGGGATTTCTGCTCACGCGGCTTCGTCGGCTAGCGCGAACCCCGCTGCGCCGTCACCCCTGCTGGACCTGATCAAATACCGCACGTCATTTGCTGATGAGAATCAGATTCTCTAATATTTAGAATCACAAATAGCCAAAACGGATTCGTCGTTGACACTCACGAGCGGGTGGTGACAAAGTGCAAAGGCGGCGAGATGCGCAAGCCGGGGCATGCGGCAACGGCTGTTCACGCTGAGGCATGCGATCACTAGTCAGGAGTTGAGGTAGCCATGACCGGACGTGTTGAGGGCAAAGTCGCTTTCGTCACCGGAGCGGCACGCGGTCAGGGCCGCAGCCACGCGGTGCGGTTGGCACAAGAGGGCGCCGACATCATCGCCATCGACATCTGCAAGCCCATCCGCGAGGGAGTGACGGACACCGCGATCCCGGCCTCGACGCCCGAGGATCTTGCCGAGACGGCCGACCTGGTCAAGGGCCACAACCGGAGGATCGTCACCGCCGAGGTCGACGTGCGCGACTACGCGGCGCTGAAATCCGCCGTGGACAGCGGCGTCGAACAACTCGGCCGGCTCGACATCATCGTGGCCAACGCCGGGATCGGTAACGGCGGCGACACCCTGGACAAAACCAGCGAAGAAGACTGGACCGAGATGATCGACATCAATCTCGCCGGGGTGTGGAAAACCGTGAAAGCCGCCGTGCCGCATCTCCTGTCGGGCGGCCGGGGCGGTTCCATCATCCTGACCAGCTCGGTCGGCGGCCTGAAGGCCTACCCCCACACCGGCCATTATGTCGCCGCCAAACACGGTGTCGTCGGGTTGATGCGTGCCTTCGGGGTTGAGCTGGGGCAGCACATGATTCGGGTCAACTCGGTACATCCCACCCATGTCAAGACACCGATGCTGCACAACGAGGGCACCTTCAAGATGTTCCGCCCGGACCTGGAGAATCCCGGTCCCGACGACATGGCGCCGATCTGTCAGCTGTTTCACACCATGCCGATTCCATGGGTGGAGCCGATCGATGTCAGCAACGCCGTGCTGTTCTTCGCCTCGGACGAGTCGCGCTACATCACCGGCGTGACCCTGCCCATAGATGCGGGTAGCTGCCTTAAGTAGCATCCGGTCCGTGAATGGAATTGCCGGATTTGAAGGTCGTGGGGCGGTCGTCACGGGCGGTGCGAGCGGTATCGGCTTGGCCACCGCCACCGAATTCGCCCGCCGCGGCGCCCGCGTGGTGCTCTCCGACGTCGATCAGCCGGGCCTCGAGCAGGCGGTAAACCACCTGCGCGCCCAGGGATTCGACGCGCACGGCGTGGTATGCGACGTCCGGCATCTCCACGAAATGGTTCACCTGGCGAAAGAATCCTTCCGCCTGCTCGGCCGCGTCGACGTCGTCTTCAGCAATGCCGGCATCGTGGTCGCGGGTCCGATCGCGCAGATGACCCACGACGACTGGCGCTGGGTCATCGATATCGACCTGTGGGGCAACATCCACGCCGTCGAGGCGTTCCTGCCGCGGCTGCTCGAACAGGGCACGGGCGGACACCTCGCGTTCACCGCGTCCTTCGCCGGCCTGGTTCCCAACGCGGGTCTCGGGGCCTACGGCGTCGCCAAGTACGGTGTGGTCGGCCTGGCGGAGACGCTGGCCCGCGAGGTCAAGGACAACGGCATCGGCGTTTCGGTGTTGTGCCCGATGGTGGTGGAGACCAAGCTGCTCTCGAACTCGGAACGGATCCGCGGGGCGGACTACGGGCTGTCGTCATCGCCGAAGGCGGCGGACGGGACGCTACCGACGCAGGACGAGGGCGTCGGCGTCGAGGACGTCGCCCGGTTGACGGCGGATGCGATCCTGGCCAACCGTCTGTACGTGCTTCCGCACGAAGCCGCCCGCGCGTCGATCCGCCGCAGGTTCGAACGCATCGACCGCACCTTCTCCGATCAGGCCGGCGAGGGGTGGAACCACTAGCCGGACGGGCCGAGCCGGTACTCGCCCGTTTTCGGGTCGTGATACCAGCCGCTCGCCGCGTGGGTGCCGCCGTCGACGTGCAAAGTCTGCCCGGTCAGGTAGGCCGACATGTTGGATGCGAGAAAAACTGCGACGCTGGCGATTTCGTCGACGTGGCCCGGGCGTCCCAGCGGCACCACATCGCCGATTCGGGTCAGCGCCACCTCGCCGCCGAGCTGCGCCAGCCCCTCGGTGAGCGTGATGTCGGGCGCGATCGCGTTGACCCGGATGCCGTGCGGCGCCAGTTCGAGCGCCGCGGTCTGGGTGTAGTTGATGACGCCCGCCTTGGCCGCCGCGTACGCGGCGTAGCCGGGTGCGGCGCGCACGCCCTCGATCGATGTCACCGAGACGATGCTGCCGCCGGCGCCCGCCGACACCAGCTGCCTCGCGATGCGCTGGGTGCACAGCAGCACGTGGCGCAGGTTGGCCCGGTAGAGCGCATCCCAACCGTTCTCACTGGTTTCCAGCAGCGGTGACGAAAACACCCCTCCGGCGTTGTTGACCAGGATCGTCGGAGCGCCGAGTTCGGCGTTCGTGCGCCGCAGCGCGTCGTCCACCTGGCCGCTGTCCCGGACATCGGTCACGATGCCCAGGGCGCCAATGGATTCCGCGGCCTGAGCGCAGGTTTGCGGGTCGCGCTCCCAGATCGCCACTGTCGCGCCGAAGGCGGCGAGACCGGCCGCGACGCCGCGACCGATGCCCGCTCCCCCGCCGGTGACCACCGCCACGCGGCCGGTGAGCATGATGTCCGAGGGATCAATTGCCATCGTCGGTCACATCACCGGTGCGCAACCGATAACGCCGTCGGCTTCCAAGTCAGCGATTTCCGAGCCGTCCAACCCCAGCCCGGCCAGCAATTCATGGTTGTGCTGCCCCAGCAGCGGCGCGTGCTGGGTGTGGAACTTCGACGGCCCTGCGGACAGCCTCATCGGCACGGTGCTGAGCCTAGCCGGGCCGTTGACCGGGTGGTCGACCTCCTCGAAGAAGCCACGAAACGCCAGCTGATCCAGTTCTGTTTGGCGGTGCGGTTGCATGACCTTGGCCACCGGAACGCCGGCGTTCCAGAGAGTAGCGACAATCTCGTCGCGGCTGCGTCGCGCACACCACGCGGCCAACCGTTCGTCGATGGCGTCCTCATGCTCTTTCCGACCCCGTGCGCTGGCCAGCTTGGGATCCCTTGCCCATGGGGGTGACCCGATAGCGGCGCACAACCCCTTCCACTGTTCGTCGGTGCTTACCGCGACCGCGACCCAGCTGTCGGGCCGGCCGAACTCGTCGATGTCGTTGCTGCGGTAGAGGTTTTGCGGCACCGCCGTCGGTCCCCGGTTGCCCGCGCGTTCCAGCACTGACCCGTACGCGGAATATTCGATGACCTGCTCCGCGGCGATGCTGAGCGCGGCGTCCACCATCGCCGCTTCGACGAACACACCCTCGCCGCTGCGGCGCCGGTGCTCCAGCGCCAGCAGCAACGCATTCACGGCATGCATGCCCGCGTTCGGGTCACCGATCGAGTATGGGTCGTACGGTGTGCGGTCGGCGTATCCGGTCAGCCACGTCAATCCGGACGCGGCCTCGATGACATACGCGAATGCCGGGTTGTCGCGCCACGGGCCCTCCAGTCCGAAGCCGGGCATCCGCACCATCACGACGTCGCGCTTAATCGATTGGACCGCAGTGAAATCCAGGCCCATCTGGTCGAGCACGCGTGGCGTGAAGTTCTCCACTATCACGTCGCAGGTCGCGATGAGACGGCGCAGGAGATCTCGGCCGCGCGGGCTCTGCAAGTCCAGCGTGAGGCCCTTCTTGTTGGTGTTCAGCGCCGCGAAGATCGGCGACTTCTCCCACCACTGGTTCTCGCTGGCGGGCACGCCCGCGATCAGCCGGGTCCCGTCCGGACGGCGGGTCGATTCCACGTGGATGACTTCCGCACCAAGCATCGCCAGAAAGTGGGTGCAACAGGGGCCGGCCCAGAACGTCGTCATGTCCAGCACACGAATCCCACTCAGGGGCAGTCGATTCCCGTCTTCGGTGGGCGTGGGCCGGGGTATCAATTCTGCGGTCCGGTACTGCGCCGTGTGCTCGCCCAGCTGCGGTGCCGGTTGCGGCCGGCGAAGCCGCGCGGGCGTCATCCGGTAGGGATGGCCCGGCTGCTGGAACCGGCCGCCCGGGTTCTCGACAAACGAACCGCGCTCGCGGAACTGGTCGAGCGATGCGACGTTGGCACCGTTGGCAACCGGGGCGTTGGGGATTCGGAAGGCGGTTGCGAGTTCGCGTATCTCGTCGACCGTGTTGCTTTCGAACCACGCGTAGATTGCGTCGGCATTGAGGTTGGCCCGCTCGGTGATCGTCAGTGATGAGTCCTCGTCGATCCATTCGGGGTGGCCGACCATCGCGCACAAGTCGAACCACTGCTGCGCGGTCCCGCATCCGACGTCCACCAGTCCGTCCTTGGCGCGCGCCACACCCGGTACGGTGACGCGGCGCGCATCCCGCCAGGGCCGCCCGAGCATCTCGAAATAGGTGACGGGATAGTAGGTGAGAGAAAGGATCTGCGTTTCCAGCATGGACAGGTCGAGAAGTTCCCCCGGTTCATCGCCGCTTCGGCCGTGTCGCGAAGCGAGCATGGCCGCGCTCGCGTAGGCCCCGGCCAGATACTCACCGACTTGCCCTCCCACGAATACCGGTGCGCGGTCCGCCTCGCCACGTCCGAGGCCGATGATCCCGCCCGACCACGCCTGCAACGTGAATTCGGTGGCCGCCCTGTCGTTCCAGGGCCCCTCCAGGCCGAATGGCGTGATCGACATGACGGTGAGGTGCGGATGGCGGCGGTGCATGACCGCGGGCGCGAACTCGGGGCGCTCAGCGACTCTCGAGCCGACGGACCACACCACCGCATCCGCGGCTGCCAGCAGCCTGTCGACCAGCTCGACGTCGACGTCGAGCCGTGGATCCACAACGACGCTGCGCTTCGACCCGGCCAGAAAGCCAAACAACGCCCCGTCGCCGCCGGGTGGTATGACGGCGCCAGAGGCGGACCAAGAACGCAGTGGATCGCCTTCGGGCGGCTCGATTTTGACGACGTCTGCTCCACCGTCGGCCAGCAACTTGGTGCAGTAGGCGCCCGCGATTCCGGTGGATAGCTCGACCACGGTACAGCCGGCCAGCGGTGGCTCGATGGCGGACTCCGTCACTACCGCTTCCGCTTTCCATTCTTGGCGGCCCCGCTCTTGCGTCCCTTCTTGCTTAGGCGCCATTCCTGGGGGAACTTGTCGTCGTTGTCTTTCACCGCTCCGCCAAGACCCCGATCGATGGCATCACCGAGCATGAAGTCGTCGCCGTCGGGTCGGACCGCACTGCCCACCGACTCGAAGAATCCGCTGAGCATGCTGCCCATGTACTCGCCCTGAAACTGTTTCATGATCTCGAAGAAGACCTTCTGCATGAACACCGTGTCGGTTGGGCGATTGCGCGCGCAGGCCAGCGCGTACTTCTCCACCTCCGCTTCCAGCTCTGCTCTGGGGACCACGCTGTTGAGGAAGTTGCAGTCGTACATCTCCGCGGCGGTGAAAGCCCGTCCGGTGAACACCATTTCCTGGAACTTTCGGATCCCCATCGTCTGCGCCCACCACCACATTCGCGGACCCCAGCCGTAATACCGGAAGGAGGGATGCCCAAAGAGCGCGTCGTCGCTGGAGATCACCAGGTCCGCGTCGGCCGCTTGGTAGAAATGCCAGCCGTAGCAGTAGCCCTTAGCCTCGAGGATGCTGATCTTCTTGAAGTCCTGCAGGCCCCTTATCCCCGAGTTCGGGTTGGCGTACCACTGGCCCAGGGTGGCACCCCGCCGAAACGAACCCTCGGGCGGAAAGCTGACGTCGTCGTCGCCGATCCGATACTCGGCGAGCCGGTGCTGCTGGTCGGCGGAGTTCTGCGCCGCCATTTCCTCGATCAGGTCCGCACCCGAGCCGAGATCGTCGCCGGCTCCGCGGACCACCAACACCTTGACCTCGTCGTCGATCGAGGCGCGGTGTAACAGGTCGGCGTAGCGCAGCCTGGCGGCGATCGTGGGTGCATTGAGTTGGCCCGGCCGATCGAACGTAATGGTGGCGATGCGGGTCTCGGCGTCCTTGTCGTACCTGACGATCTCCTCCGCTGGAGGTTTAGGCTTGCCGGCCATGGCTATTCGCGCCAAGCAGGACTGTCGGTCAGCACCTCGGAGCCCTCGGCGGTGATCAATACGGCTTCCCGTCCGAAGACCGCACCGATTCCCTGTTCCCATACGTAGCCCGTCACGGCCAGCACCATGCCCGGATCCAACCGTTCCCCGGTCGCGGTCACCGGCAGGTGCGTCGAGATCACGGGCGGATCAAAGCCCATGCCCAGCCCGCGGGCCACCGGCATCGGCGGCGGCGCCTCCCCGGCGGCCTGGTAAGCACCCAGCAATTCGTTCGCGGCGGCGCCCGGGCGGCATGCGGCCAGCAGCCTGCCCCACAGGCTGTCCCAGCGTCGATACAGGGTGGCCGCGCCGCGCACGGCGCCCACCGGCCACGTGCGCCCAACCTCGCCGGTGTACCCACCGGCCAGCACACCGGCCGAAAACGCCACCAGGTCGCCGACCTTGACCCGGCCGTCACCGGTCGCCCGCCGCCACGGATGATCGGGGGACGTCACCCACGCAACATCCTGGTTCGACGGGGTACTCACCCCGCCGGCCGCGACGGCCTCCAGCAGGACACCGGCCAGCGCCTGCTCCGTTACCCCGGGCCGTAGTTCGGAAACGGCGGCGGCCAAACCCGATTGGGCGACCGAGATCGCCTCCCGCAACGCAACCACTTCTTCGGCCGTCTTGATACGCCGGGCGGCCCGCATCGCCAGCTCGCCGTCCACGAGCTCTGCATTGGGAAACGCCGTCGGCAGCAGTTGTGCGAAAATCGGTGATATCGCGTCGGTTCCAACACGCCGGGCGGTGGATGCGCCGTCGATGCGCCGCAGCGCCGACATGGTGTTCGTCGGGTTCCACGAGATGCCGTACAGGTTCTCATGTGGAATCTCGTCGGGGATGCCCTCATCCCAGGTGCTGAGGAGATGGATCGCCCCCGTCTCACGCACCAGCACACACGCGGGGCCGAACGGCCGGGTCCCGGCGACCCACAACTGTGGTGCTCCGGTGACGTAGCGGACGTTGGCTTGGCGGCCGAGGACCAGCACGTCGAGGTCGTGCGCCGCCATCTGATCCAGCACACGCCGGCGGCGTCCCGTGCGCAGCGCGCGGTCGTCGGGGCAAACTTCAACTGACATGGGAGCCATAGGGGTCATAGGGGTAGTCGGTCAATCGGATCCAGCCCTCCTCGGTGATTACCAGGACCTCTTCGCTGCGGTAACCGCCGGTGCCGTCTTCCCACACCACGGGCTCCAAGACCAGCACCATGCCGGGTTGCAGGACGAAATTCTCGTCGAATTCCTGGCCGAGATCGGTTCCGATCATGGGCATTTCGGCCGCGTTCACGCCGATGCCGTGGCCCAGGTAGAAGTGCGGGAGCCATGGCTTGCTACCGCCGTTGGCGTTGATGGCGGCCCGGCCCAGATCCGCCGCCGTGGCGCCGGCCTTGGCGACACCCAGCACGGCGGACATGATCGCGAACCATTTGTCGAACTGCGCCTGCTGGCGGGGTGACGGGTCCCGGCCGACGATCCACGTGCGTCCGAAGTCCGAACAGTAACCGTGGTAGGTGATGCTGACGTCGGTCCACAGCACGTCGCCTTCGGCCAGTTCGCGCTCGGTACTCAGCAGGGGCAGCGCGAGGTCGCCATGTGTGGTCCATACGCCATCGGCCTTGCTCGGCGGCATCACCTGCCAGATCGGCTCCAGCATGCTGGCCGTGGCACCCAACTCGAAGGCGCGCCGCAAAAAGCTTGCGGATAGGTCGATCTGGCGAACACCTGGCGCGAGCCGCTTCTGGACCTCGACCATCGCCTCGTCGGTGATCCGGATGGCGGTGCGCATGCAGGACAATTCGTCCGGCGTCTTCACCGCCTTCGCGGCGCTGACGATGGCCGCGGCATCGATGGGCGCACCGCCGCGGAACAACGACTTCGCGGCGCGCGACATGGCACCGGTGCACTCATCGACCGCGATCACCGCCTGCGCCGGAATCAACTCGGCCAGCAGTCGCGCGAAATCCTCGACGCCCTCGTCGAATTCGAGATACACCGGTCCGTGCAGATGGTCGGCGGGCAGATCCGACTCCGACGCGGCGCCCTCGCGGAAGGGCAGGAACAAATGCGGCCACTCATCCCCGGCGAGCACCACGGCCACCGGCCGCTCCACATAGGACAAGCCTGCATCACCGAGCGGCCAGCTGGTTCCGGTGGCATAGACCACCGCGCTGTTGCCCAGCAGTATCAGTGCATCGACGCCGCGTTCGGCCATCGCCGAGCGCAGCCGAGTCCCGGTCTCGCGGCGCATGCGGCCCAGGTCGGGCGTCTCGGGGATCAGCAGGCTACTGGTGCGCGCACCCGCGTGCGCGAACGTCGTCATCGGTCCCGCCCCTACAAGCCCAGGAACTTGGTGACATTGCCGCTCACGATTTTCGCCGCATCCGCGGGCCCGACAGCATCGACGACGGCGGCCAGTGACTTCTCCGAATAGCCGTAAGTGCTTTCGTTGTGCGGGTAGTCGCTGGACCACATCACCTTGTCCACACCGATCTTGTCGATCAGCTGCAGACCGAGCGGGTCGACCATGAACGACGCGCTCATGTGATTGTCCCAGTAGTACCGCACGTCATGCTGCAACGGGCGGTTGAACATGTGCTGGTATGAGGCCACCAGGTGCTCGGCGTCCTGCAGGGCCCACGGGACCCAGGCGATGCCGCCCTCGAACCAACCGATCCGCAGGCCCGGGTGGTCGTCGAGTATGCCGCCAAAGATGTACTTGGAGAAGGTCTCCCGGAAGCCATCGATGTTGATCATCATTCCGACGACGACGCTGTTGAACTCGGTCGGGCTCTTCGGCGGCGTTTCCCCGATGTGGTGCGTAATCGGAAGACCGGCGGCCTCGATCTCGTCCCAGACCGGCCTCATGGAGGTGCTGGAGTAGTCGATCGGGTTACCGTCATCACCCTTGCCGGGATTCAGCGGCATCAGGAAGGTCTTGAGGCCCAACGACTTCAGTTCCTCCAGGGTCTTGCGCGTGCCCTGCGGGTCCCACCAGTTGATCAGCCCGGCGCCGTAGAAATGGCCGTTGGAGCGCTCCTGGAGTTCGGCGATGTACTCGTTGTAGATCCGGAACGCGAGCTCACGCAGATCCTTGTCCGGGTAGTGGAAGAGCGCCAAAATCGCGTTGGGGAAGGCCAACTCCTTGTCGACCCCGTCGTCGTGCAGCTCCTGGATGCGGGCGTCGATGTTGGTGCTCGCCGCCCCGGGCAAGTCGTCGTACTGCATCAGCACCGCGCTGAAGTCACCCGGCAGGAACGACTGTCCCTTGCGGCCGACCTGGTAGGCGCCATCCTCGTACCAGATTCGCGGCGCCTTGTCCTTGAGATCGTCCGGAAAGCGTTGGTAGAAGATGTCGTCCGCCAGAGAGATGTGATTGTCCGCGGAGAACACCACGGTTCCCGCCGGCAGGCCGATTTCCGCGCCAGAGGCGTGACCGCGCCGGTCCTTCGGGGCGCCGAAGCCTTCGGGTGGGTAAAGCGAAACGGTGCTTGTGTGAGTCGTCATCATTGACCCTCCATTCGGATCGGCATTTTCACAGTAGTGACCTGCGGGCTACCAGGTCACCGGAAGTTCGTAGACGCCGTAGGCGAGCCGGTCGTCCTTGAGGGGTACGTCCTCGACCGGGACGGCGAGTTCCAGCGTGGGCACGCGGCGCAACAGGGTGCGGTAGACGATCTGCAGCTCGGCGCGGGCGAGCTGCTGCCCCACGCACTGATGCCGGCCATAGCCGAAGGCGACGTTGCGGTCGGCCCCCGAGCGGTGCAGGTAGAGCCGATCGGGTTCGGCGAACGCGTGCGGATCCCAGTTGGCCGGGGCCAAGTCGATGATGATGCCTTCGCCGCCACGGATCGTCTCCCCGGCGATATGGATGTCCTCGAGCGCGACGCGGCGCTGGCCGTTCTGAATGATGCTGAGGTAGCGCAACAATTCCTCGACCGCGCTGGCGACGACCTTGGGATCCTCGGCATCGCGGATGACTGCCAGCTGGTCCGGGTTCACCAGCAGCGCTAGCACCCCGAGTCCGATCATGTTCGAGGTGGTCTCGTGCCCGGCGATCAGCAGACCGGTGCCCAGCTGGGCGGCCTCTTTCACGCTGAGCTCGCCGGCCTTCACCCTCTCGGCAAGGTCGGAAACCGCGTCCTCAGCCGGGTTCTCCAACTTGGCCTCG
The DNA here is from genome assembly GCF_001667155.1 of Mycobacterium sp. 852002-53434_SCH5985345. NCBI lineage: Bacteria > Bacillati > Actinomycetota > Actinomycetes > Mycobacteriales > Mycobacteriaceae > Mycobacterium > Mycobacterium sp. 852002-53434_SCH5985345. The sequence goes on along the minus strand of NZ_LZIE01000092.1, from coordinate 99,032 downwards.
ACCAGCTGCGCAAGGTACTTGTGCAGGCTCATGGCGCCCTTGACGGTGTCTTCGCCCGTCGCATAACGCGCGAGGCCGACGTTGGCGTGGTGCTGGAACATGTCGGCGTCTTCGTACGGAACGCCGAGCAGCTGGCTGATCACCAGGGACGGGACGGGCAGCGCCAACGCGGTGACCAGGTCGGCGGGGCGGGGTCCGGCCAGCATCGCGTCGATGTGGTCGTCGGTGATCTGCTGAATGGTCGGACGCAACCCTTCAACCCGCTTGAACGTGAACGGTTTCGACAACATGCGCCGAAATCGGGTGTGCTCTTCCCCGTCGGCGGTGAAAACCGATCGCGGACGCTTGTGCACGGTGGACAACATGCCCGCATTCCAGTGCGGAAACCCGGGCAGCCGGTCGTCGACACTGACCCGCGAATCCGAGAACAGCTCCCGCACTTGCTCGTAGCCGGTGACGAGCCACGGTGCGCTGCCGTCCCAGATCCGGACTCGGGACAGCGGTCGCGCTTCGGCCAGCGCCATGACGCCCGGCGGCGGGGCGAAGGGGCAGCCCGCCTGCCTCGGCATCGGATAATCGGGGATTTCGGGGGCCACCTCGGCCGCAGAAGTGTTCGTCAGCGTCTCTGACATGTCATTCCTCGATGTGAATGGCCAGCGCAGGGCACGCCGCGGCGGCTCGCCGTGCGCCCTCGGCCTGTTCGGATGATGGATTGGGGTTGAGCAGAACGACGACACCGTCGTCGTCGCGCTGGTCGAACACCTCGGGGGCGTTCATCACGCAGTTTCCCGACGAAGCGCAGACATCTTGGTCGACAGTCACTTTCATCTGCAGACCCTTCACTCGTACGGTGTCACGGGCGCCAGCCACAGGCCGACGATCGCGTCGATGAGACCGGATGCGGCGGCCCGCCAGGATCGCTGGGGGGGCGAGGCACCCCCGGCAAGCGCTCGTTCCCGATCGGCGCAAGTGTGCATCAACAGGTTGCGGGCCATGATGTTTCGTTCGAAATGCACTTCGGCCGGCAGGTCGGGCAGACAGCGGTTGATGCCCTCGACGACCTGAACCAGCGACGGTGAGCTGAGGGCGCCCTTAACGATGATGTTGTAGTACGCGGGATCGGTCATCGCCTGCGCCGCGAAACGCGCGTACCAGGTGGGGTTGCCGAGCACTTCGAGGTGATCGGTGAGCGGGCGCACCAGGCACGCCACCCAGTCCCTCATCTCGGTCGAACCACCCGATTCGCGTAGCTCGCTCACCATCTGCTCGCGCAGCCGCTCGACCGGCAAGCGGTGCTTCTGTTCGATCGCGCGCACCAGGTCAGCCTTGGTGCCGAAGTGGTAGCCCACGGCGGCGTTATTGCCCTGCCCGGCGGCCTCGCTCACCTGCCGATTCGATACCGCGAACATGCCGTGCTCGGCGTACAACCGCTCGGCCGCGACCAGGATCGCTTCCTGGGTGGAGCTGGCCCGCTCCGTGCGAACCGTCCGGCCGATGGTGGTCACCCGGTTAGTCAACCGCGGGCCGGCGATTAAGTCAAGCGATTGATTTAATTTGGGAAAGTCTAGTTCGGCGCTCTCCACTTCGGTGCCACATAGCGGCCAACCGGTGACAAAGGTCCCTCGCCCCTAGTCGCTCCGCTGGGTGACGATGGCTTCTTGCGCGGCGGCAACGTGGCGGTGTCAGGACGGTGAATCATTGCGGGGGTAGGGATGTTGTCAGCCAGCCGGGTCTCGGCGATCGAGGAATCGGCGTGGTTTCAGTCGAAGTGGGCTCCCTACCTGTTGACCGATGCGGATTTGCGCATCCGCGCAGTGAACCCGGCCTGCGAGCGCGTGTCGGGACACCCGCGGGAGGGCTTGCTCGGCCACCAGATGTTCGACGTCTTCCCGGATAACCCGCGCGATCCGGAAGCGGACGGAGTCGCCAACGCTTCCGCGTCGCTGGAGTTGGTCCTTCGTCGCGGGATCCGGCATTGGCTGGGGGTGCAGCGGTATGACATTCCCGACTGGCGGAACCCGGGCGAGTTCGTCTACAAGGTTTGGACGCCGGTGAATTCCCCGATCAAAGAGGGCAAGAAGACCGTTGCCGTGCTGCAGCATGCCCAGGACATCACCCGCGTCCTGCCGCCGGCGCCCACCGACCGCGCGTATCCGAAACTGCTCGAGTTGAGGAGCGCTGCCGAGGTGCTGGGGCGCCAGTTCCCCGACCTTCCCCTCGAGGCTGTGCTCAGCGTGCTGGCGCATTCCCACAGCGTGATCATGGAAAGTGCTGGCGTGGAAGACCTTAAGCGCGCGGAGGCACTGGCCAAGCTACGGCTCGAAACCCACGCCGGACATCCCGCCGAAGGGCCATGACGTCACCCTCACTCACCCTTGCGCGACTCGTTGCGTGGGCGAATCACGTTCCCGGCGGACGTCCCCCCGTCTACCGGTAGCACGGCCCCGGTGACATAGCGGGACCGATCGGTGGCGAAGTACAGCGCCGCCTCGGCGACGTCCTCGGGAGTGCCCTCCCGCTTCAGTGGCCGGTCGTCCCGCATTCCCTGGCGAATCCGCGCTTCGAACCGCGCGAGCTCATCGGGGTCCACGTCGACCGCCGACGAAGCCAGGATCGGCGTAGGGATGCTGCCCGGGGCGATGGCGTTGACCCGAACTTCGTGGCGCGCCAACTCAATTGCCGCGGACTTGGTGAACTGGATGACCGCGGCTTTGGATGCCCGGTAGATCATCACCCCGCCGCCAGCCTGGATGCCGCCGATCGACGTCAGGTTGATGATCGATCCGCCCCCGGATTCGGCCATGTGCCGGGCGGCATCTCGGGTACCGGCCATCACTCCCAGGACGTTGACCCCCATCACCCGGTGGAAATCGGTCAGGTCGTCGTCGAGCAGAGGGCGCAGCGGGCTCGAGATGCCGGCGTTGTTCACCATGACGTGCAGACCGCCGAATTTCTCGACGGCGGTGGCGATCAGCGCCCCGACCTGTTCGGGATCGGAGACGTCCGTGCGCCGAAACGCGGCGCCGGCGCCCAACGCTGCGGCCAGCTCCTCTCCCCGGTCGGTCTCGATGTCGGCGATGACGACTCGCGACCCCTCGGCCACGAACCGTTCCACTATTCCGCGACCGATGCCGGACGCACCGCCGGTGACGATGGCAACCTTGCCATCCAATTCGTTGACCACCCGATGAGTTAATCGGCGGCGAGCGCGTTAAGTCAAGCAATTGATTTAAGCGGCCCGTGCGGGCCGGTACGGCCTTAGGGGTTCCCCTCGTCCCGCGCACGCGCCATGCTGAGGGGCCAGTGCATCGGGAAACTCGGGAGGTTTGCACATGAAGGTTCTGGTCGTCGGCGGCAGCGGACTCATCGGATCGCAGGTCGTCGCCCAGCTCAACGAGCTGGGACACGAGGCCGTCCCCGCCTCGCCGAGTTCGGGGGTCAACACCATCACCGGCGAAGGCCTCGCCGAGGCTCTCGCCGGTGTCCACACGGTGGTGGACGTCTCCAACTCGCCATCCTGGGCCGACGACGATGTCCTGAACTTCTTCACCACCTCCACCCGCAACCTCCTCGAGGCGGAGCGAGCCGCGGGAACGCAGCACCACGTCGCACTCTCGATCGTGGGAGCCGACCGGACGGCCGAAAGTGGTTACATGCGGGCAAAAGTTGCCCAGGAAAAGGAGATCGTGGAATCGGGATCTCCGTATTCGATCGTCCGGGCGACCCAATTCTTCGAATTCGTTGAGGGCATTGCCGATTCGATGGCGGACGGCGACACGGTTCGCGCACCGCACGGGGCGTTCCAGCCCATCGCCGCCGCGGATGTCGCCACGGCCGTGACCCGCGCGGCGAGCGGCGACCCGGTCAATGGGGTGATCAATATCGCCGGCCCCGAGAAGCAGGGCATGGACGACTTCATCCGGACTCGGTTCGCCGCAACCGGCGATGACCGCCAGGTGATCACCGACAATGACGCCCGCTATTACGGTGCGGTGCTCGACGACCGCAGCATCGTCCCCATCGACGGCGAAGACGTGGTCGTCTACCCCACCACATTCAGCGCCTGGATGGCCTCCAGCGCGGCGGGCGACACCCGCTAGGAAAACAGCACTTCGAAATTGCCGTGAGGGCGGTGATTCGTCATCGACCGCACGGCCCTGGCGGCAATCTCGACATCCACTACGTAGGTGGTTGCGCTGAGCCCCGCGGCCGAGCACGGTGTAAGACGCCGGAGATCTATGACGACGAGGAGCGATCAATGCCTGTGCAACCCAGACCCGGTGCCCCCGTCGACAAATCGGTCCTCACCAGACGCGGATTCATGGCCGCCGGCATCGCGGGCGGATTCGCGTTGGCGGCGTGCAGTCAGTCCAAGCCCGCGCTATCGGGCAACGCCCAGATGTCCGCGGCCATCGCCGCGGCCGAGGCCGCCCGGCCGCATAGTGGCCGCACCGTCACCGCCAGCCTGACCGTCCAGCAGGTCCAGGTCGACCTGGGTGGACCGGTCGTCCGCACCCTGGCCTACGGAAACACGATCCCGGGCTCGCCGATCCGCGCCAGGATCGGCGATGAACTAGTCGTGACGGTGAGCAACCGGCTCGACCATCCGACTTCGGTGCACTGGCACGGCATCGCGCTGCGCAACGACATGGACGGTGCCGCCCCCGCCACCCCGAACATTCCTGCCGGCCAGGACTTCACCTACCGGTTCTCGGTCCCGAATTCGGGCACCTACTGGGCCCATCCGCACACCGGTCTGGACGCCGACATGGGCCTATACCTACCGGTAATCGTAGACGACCCCACCGAGGGTAACTACGACGCCGAATGGATTGTGGTCCTTGATGATTGGACCGATGGTGTCGGAAAGTCACCTCAGCAGCTCTACACCGAGCTGACCAACCCGAACAAGCCCGCCCCCTCAAGCGCCCCCGAGACCACGTCGACAACACCGCCGACCACCACGACAACCACGACAACCAGTGAGACCTCGACGACCTCGTCCACCAGCGAAACCTCGACGACGTCGACCAGCCCCACCACGTCGACCAGTCCGACCACCCCGGCAGCCGGGAGCGTCGGCAGAAGTGATCTGCTCGGGGGCGACGCCGGAGACATCGCTTACCCCTACTATCTGGTCAACGGCCGAGTTCCCGCCGCTCCCATGACCTTCAGCGCGAAGCCCGGCCAGCGTATCCGGATCCGTTTCATCAACACCGGTTCCGACACCACGTTCCGTGTGGCGCTGGGCGGTCATTCGATGACCGTCACCCATACCGACGGCTACCCGGTGGTGCCGGCCCAAGTCGACGCCCTGCTCATCGGCATGGCGGAGCGCTACGACGTCATCGTGACGGCGGCCGACGGCGTTTTTCCGCTGGTCGCACTCGCCGAAGGAAAGAATGCCGTGGGGCGGGCGCTGTTGTCGACCGGAGCGGGCAGCCCACCCGATCCGGGGTTTCAACCGCCCGAACTCAACCGGCGGGTGGGCACGGTGGAAATGTTCACGGCGACAACGCCCGTCAATCTGGGCCGGCCCCAGTCCGGACTCGACCTACCGGTCGTGCTGGGCGGCAACATGACCCAATACAACTGGACGATCAACGGAAAGCCCTACAGCGCCACGGAGCCGTTGCACATCCGAGAGGGGGAACGGCCCACCCTCACGTTCGACAACACCACGATGATGTATCACCCGATGCACCTGCACGGCCACACGTTCCAACTGATCAAGCCCGACGGCAGCCCCGGCGCGCGCAAGGACACCCTCATGGTGCTGCCCAAGCAGAAGTTGCTCGCCGTGCTGGTGGCCGACAATCCCGGCGTGTGGATGTTGCACTGCCACAACACCTATCACCAGGAGGCCGGCATGCAGACCCGCCTGGAGTACGTCTTCTAGACCTAGGCGGCGGCGAAGAAGTCGAGCAGCAGCTGGTTCACCGTCGTTGACTGCTCGATCTGCGGGCAGTGGCCGGCCTTGTCGACCACGACCGAACGGGCGCCGTCGATCTCCTTGGCGATCTGCGCGGCCCAGCCGGCCGGAAGGAGCTTGTCGTGTCCACCCTCGACGACCAGCGTCGGCGCGGTGATGCGCTCGTAGGCTCGAGCGCTCGAGGGTGTGCCGGACGGCGTGGCCCCCGGGCGACGAAACCGGGCCGCGGCGACGGCCTCCCACGCCCCCGGCGCGGTGCTCGACTCAAAGCGGCGCCGCACGTAATCGTCGTCGGCGGGATAGCCCGGGTCGTGGAACAGGGCCTCGACGATGCGCCGCATGCCGGGCAACGTTGCGTCGTATTGCTGTAGCGCCTCGAAGTGCTGATTCTGTTGAATTTCGCCGCCCCCGCAGATGATCGTCAGGGTGCGGACGGGCAGCAGGGGTGCGTCCGAGGTGGCGTCGGTCAGCAAGTTGATGGCGCCCATCGAGTTGCCCACGAAGTGCGCCGAGGCGATGCCGAGCAGCTCGCAGAACCGCGCCACGTGCCGGATCCGCATCCCGCGTCCGTCAACGAAGTCGATGACCTTTGCCGACTCTCCGAAGCCTAGCTGGTCCGGCGCCAGCACTCGGTATCGCGCGGCGAGGGCGGCGATGTTGCGTTCCCAGCCGAGTTCGGCGCCGGCACCGAACTCACCGCCGTGCAGCAGCACCACCGGGTCGCCGTCGCCCGCTTCCAGATAGCTGGTGGCCAGCCCGTCGACCGTCGTGGTTCTGCGCTGGATCTGCATCACTTGATCGCTATCGGATTCACCGGTGAGCCGACGGCCCCAACGAATCTCAGGGGCGGCGCGACGAGCTGGAACTCGTAGACCCCGTCCTCGGCGCAGTCGGCCGCCAGCGCGGAAAGGTCCCAGTACTCGCCGAGCATCATTCCCATGTCGCGCAGCGTCAGCAGGTGGAAGGGCAGAAACACTCCGTCGACACCGGACACCGGGTCTTCGACCTGCAGGTTGTCGGAGGCCACGGCGGCGACCTCGTGATCGTGTAGCCACGAGGCGCACCGCCAGTCCAATCCCGAGTACGGCTCGGTCTTGTCGCCGGTCATGAGAAACCTTGTCCACCAACCGGTTCGGATGAGCACGATGTCGCCGCGTTCGATCGTTACACGCTGCGCGCGAACGACGTCGTCCAGTTCCTCGGGGCTGATCGGGTTTCCGTGTTCGAGGAACACCTCGGCGCCCCGGTGGCGGACCAGGTCCAGCAGCACGCCACGCGAGGTGATGCCCTTGCCGTCGACCTTCTCGATTCCAAGGTGAAAGGCCCCCAGGCTGGTGACCGAACTCGCCGAGAAACCGTTGTAGAGCTTGTCTTCGTAGTACACGTGCGACAGCGCGTCCCACTGGGTGGCGGCCTGAAGCGGCATGATGATCATGTCGTCGTTGAAGCGGAACAGGTTGTCGACGAAGTACGGGCCCATCTGCGCCGCCGTCGGATTCCGCCCCCAACCCGGTCCGTACTGCGGGAGTGAGTTGGCATCGCCGCCGTCCACCGTCATGACGTGTATCGGATTGTGCCGGAAACCGAAGGCGCCCTGCGGGCCTGACGAACCGAAATCCACTCCGAGCGGGAACACCTTGCCGTGCCGGACCAGGCCGGCGGCCTGGGCAACCTTGTCCGCGGTGATGAAGTTCAGCGTGCCCAGCTCGTCGTCAGCGCCCCACCGCCCCCAGTTGGAGACTTCGCGAGCGGCCCGGCGGAAGTCGGTCACGCTGGCCACGGCGCTCCCTCCTCCAGTTCTCTGGCGATGGCGGCACCCACGTTCCCGCCGTCGACCCACAACACCTGGCCCGAAATATAGCTGGCGGCATTGCTATTCAGGAAGAGCAGGGCCGAGGCTTGTTCGGCGGGCCCGGACACCCGCCCCAGGGGTTTGGGGATGTCGTCGAGGAAGGCCTGCCCGTACGCGCCGCGAAGCTGGTCGAGGATCGGGGTTTCGGTGACCCCGGGACCGGTGCAGTTGATGCGGATTCCCCGCCCGCCGAGGACCGTGGCGCTTCGCATCGTGTAGAGGATGATCGCTTCCTTGGAGAACTGATAGCCGCGGCCGGCGAGCGCGTCGGGGTGGGCGTGGCACCAGTCGATGCCTTCCCGCATGGTCGCGGTGTTCAGTAGCGGCGCCACCGACCGGAGATGGTCGCGGTATGCCGCCGCCGCGAGTGACGAGACGCTCACGATGGAAGACCCCGCCGGCATCCTCGGAATCAGCGCCTCGGTGATGTGCCGCAGCCCAAGGAAGTTGATGGTGACGACCAGTGGCGGATTGCCGATGCCCGACGAGACACCGGCGACGTTGAAGAGCGCGTCGACGCGCCCGTCGACGGCGGCGACCGCGGCATCGATCGATCCTTGCTCAGCGAGGTCGACCTCGTGAAAGTCGTTGATTTCGAAGGCGGGCGGCCGCTTGTCCAGACCGACGACTTCGGCCCCCAACTCCGTGAGCTGGCGCACCACATGTTCGCCGATGCCCGAGGCGCAGCCGGTCACCAGCGCCCGGCGGCCGTCATAGCGCCACAGCTCGTCGATTCGTCCCAAGACTCAACCGGCTTTCGGTGTCACTTGCCTTGCTGTTCTTTCAACCGCTGGGCCGCCTGGACGCGGCCCTCATTGATCTCCGCCATGGCTTCGGGGATCTCGCTGGCGGTGAACTTACCGCCCCGGCCGGTCGGCAGGCCACCGAACGAATAGTGCTCGTCGAAGTGCGGCGCGGTCGATGCCGGCCGCCGCGCCTCGACCTTCTCGATGACGGGCTCCAACCGCTTGGCCTTTTCGGCCGTTGCTTTCGCGTCGCGCTCGATGAACTCGGGCAGCACTTCGGAGCCCATCAGCTCGATGGATTCCATGGTGCCCTCGTGGCTTCGCGGGTTGAGCAGCAGGATGATCTCGTCCACGCCGCTTTCCTCGTAACCGCGCAGGAACTCCCGCACCGTGGCCGGAGAACCGATCGCGCCCCGGCCGGGGCCGTAAGCCAGCGTCGGATCCTTCTCGACCTCTTCGAGATACCGCTGCCAAACCCCGGTCCGCCCGGGAGTGTGTACGCCCGTCATGTAGTAGTGCATGATGCCGAACGAGAAGAAGCCGCCGCCCTGACCGAGCCGTTGCAGCGCCTGCTCGTCGGACTTGGCGACCATCATCGACAGGTCGCCGCCGATGGCCAGAATGTTCGGATTGATCCGCGGTGTAACGGGCACGCCGTTCTCTTCGAACTCCTTGTAGTAACCGTTCACCCGTTCGGTCAGCGGTCCGGGTCCGGTGTAGGCGAAACTCAATGCACCAATGGCCTTTTGGGCAGCCATCTGCACGCTCGCCGGGCGCGTGCAGGCGACCCAGACCGGCGGGTGCGGCTTTTGCAGCGGCTTGGGGACGACGTTGCGTGCCGGCATCTGGACGTGCTCACCGTTGAAGCCCGCGAAGGGTTCCTCGATCATGCAGCGGATCGAGACCTCGAGCGCCTCCTCCCACTGGGCCCGTTTGTCGGCCGGATCGATGTTGAATCCACCGAGCTCACCGACGGAGGACGACTCCCCGGTGCCGAATTCCACGCGGCCGTTGGAGAGCAGGTCGAGGGTGGCGATGCGTTCGGCGACCCGGGCCGGGTGATTGACCACGGGTGGCAGATGCATGATGCCAAACCCCAACCGGATGTTCTTGGTCCGCTGACTGGCCGCGGCCAGGAAGATTTCCGGTGCCGTCGAGTGGCAGTACTCCTCGAGGAAGTGGTGCTCGGTCAGCCAGACGGTGGAGAATCCTGCCTTGTCGGCGGCCTCGACCTCGTCGAGGCAGTCTTGCATCATGACGTGCTCGTCGTCGGGCGCCCAGGGCCGCGGTAGGGCGAACTCGTAGAACAGCGATATTTTCATTGCTACCTCCTATGAGAATTAAGGGTTCGGTTGGCGACTTGTGCGGCAAGGTGATTCGCCGCGACGAAGCCGAAGGTCATCGCGGGGCCGATCGTCGCCCCCGCGCCGGCATAGCTGCGTCCCATCACCGGCGCGGACGTGTTGCCCACCGCGTACAGCCCCGGCACCACGGTGTCGTCGTCCCGCAGCACCCGCGCGTATTCGTCGGTACGCAGGCCGCCGGATGTCCCGAGGTCGCCCAGGACGATCCGGAATGCGTAGTACGGCGGATCGCCCAGCGGGTACAGGTTCGGGTTGGGCAGGGTCGGATCACCGTAGTAGTTGTCGTAGACGCTGTCGCCGCGGTTGAAGTCGTCGTCGTGGCCCTTGCGGGCGAGTTCATTGAAGCGCCTGGCGGTTTCGGACAGATTCTGCGCGGGAACGCCGATCCTGTCCGCCATCTCCTCCCACGTCATCGCCGCCTTGACCACGCCCGATTCCAGCCAAGCCGAAGGGACCTTGCGGCCGGTGGGGACCGGCGCGCCCGGGATTTTCGGTATCGGCAGATGGCCGCCGATGACATAGCGATTCCACGACCTGTGGTCGGTGAGCAGCCAACAGGGGATGTGGGTGACTCCGGATTTGTGGCCGTCGATCATGGCGTGACCGAAGTCCATGTAGGGCGCGGCCTCGTTGATGAAGCGCGTGCCGTTGCCGTTGACGATGAACTGCGCAGGCATCATGCGTTCGTTGAGCATGAATTGCATGCGACCGTCCGGCCATTGGATGGCGGGGAACCACCACGCCTCGTCGAGCAACTCGGTTGCGGCGCCGACCTTTTGCGCCGCCCGGATGCCGTCGCCCATGGCGGCGGGGTTGCCGAAGCTCCAGTCCTGATCCACTACGGGTAGTAGTTCCTTGCGCCACGCGAGGTCGTGGTCGAAGCCACCGGACGCCAGGATGACCCCGAGGCGCGCCCCGATCCGCTGCGTTTCACCACCCCTTTCCAATGACACGCCGGTAACGGTCCCGTCCGCGTCGGTGAGCAACTCGGTCATCGGCGAGTCCAGCCACAGCGGGATGCCGCGTTCACGCATGGTCAGCCGCAGGCGCGCGGCCAATGACTGTCCGATCGCCGCCATCCGTTCGCCGAACAGCCGCGCCCGAACCATCCGCGAAATCAGCTTGAGGAGCACGCCTTTGCCGGCCCACGATTGCCGGATGCGGTAGAAGGTCCGAAGTTCTTTGGGCCCCAGCCAGATTCCCTTGGGGGCCAGCGCCAAGGGCTGCAGAAGCTTGTGCTCGTCGGGCCCCAGTTTCCGCAGGTCGATGGGCGGCACGTTGATCGTGCTGCCGAGTTCGGATCCGCCGGGCAGTTCCGGGTAGTAGTCGGCGTAACCGGGTTTCCAGACGAATTCACACCACCCGGAGAGCCGTTCGAGGAATTCGAGCATTTTCGGCGCGGATTCGACGTACTGCCGTATCCGGGCCTCGCTGACCAATCCTTCGGTGATCCGTTGCAGGTATTCGACGACGCCCTCGGGTGAGGGCACGTAGCCCTCCCTGCGCTGCGCGGGCGCTCCCGGCACCCAGATGCCGCCCCCGGACAGCGCGGTGGATCCGCCGAAGAACGACGACTTCTCCACGACCAGCGCGTCCAGGCCCGCGGCTTGGGCGGTCAGGGCGGCGGTCATGCCGCCGCCGCCCGACCCGACGACGAGTACGTCGACGACGTGGTCGAACCCGTCCTCCCCGCCCGTCATTTCAGCACTGCCGTTCTGATGGCGAACCCGGCGATCAGTTCGGCGGCCGGCTTGTAGTAGCGCCCCACGGTTTCGTACGGCCCGGCGCTCGCCAGCGCCGAGAATGCGGCGATCCAGGTTCTGATTTCCTGGGCGGAGCCCCCACCCTCGTGCGCGACGAACGAGTTCGACCACTGGTCGAGTTCGGCGAGCCAGCCGCCGTCGATGATCTCGAGGAATCGCTGGTCCCACACCGGGTTCAGTGCCTGCAGCTCGTTCTCGCCTGCGGCGAAGCGCTTGGCCGCATCGATCACGGCCGCCTGCCGGGCCTGGCGCTGCTCGGGCGTCATCGGCCGGCCGTGCACGATGCGCTCCAGTACCGGCGGCGGTGCGGTCGCCAATGTCGGTACCGGCGGGCTGTGGGAAAGCCCACCGGATCCCAGCACCAGGACCCGCTTGTCGAGTGTGGTCAGATAGGTGCCGACGGCCGCACCGAGCGCCCGGCAACGATGCAATGGCCCCAGTGGGACGCCGATCGCGTTGATGAAGATCGGTATCACCGGGCGTGAGGTGGCCTCGCCGAACAACTTCTCGAGGGGCTGAACGGTTCCGTGATCCACGTCCATGCAGGCCGAGACCGCGACGTCGACCCCCGCGTCGAGGACGGCTTTCGCGCACTCGGTGGCCAGCTTTTCCGGAACGTCGAGCGGGCCCGCATGGGTGCCGTAATCACCAACTCCGTTGGCGCCCGTGCCGATACAGAAGGGCGGCATCATCTTGTAGAAGAACCCGTTGTAGTGGTCCGGGGAGAAGGTGACGACCAGTTCGGGGTCGTAGTCGGCGACGAATTGTCGCGCGCCGGCGATCGCGCCTTCGATGTCGTCAAGCAGGTCCTGCGACGGCCCCGGAAGATTCAGGAGCGGGCTGTGCGACATACAGCACAGAGCCAGTGCCACTTTGCGGATCACCCCCTCGCGGCGTGAGTGTGAGTGCATCGATGAGCGCGGCGCTCAGGTCGGGGGCGCGCTGCGCGATGCACGCACCGGCGATGCACCGATCGGGACGCAGGAACAACACCGATTCCTCGTGGGTGTCGAACCAGGATTTGACCGCACCGTCGCGGTCGCCCACGACGACGACGTCGGGATCGTCGTGGCCGGTCCAGTGCAGTTGGGTCAGTGGCCGCAACGCAATGAATCGGGCGCCCAGGGCTTTCCAGTTCGCGAAGGCGGCGTCACCGAGAATGTACCGGGGGTTGTTGTTCCAGCAGAGCACCGCGAACCAGTCGCCGAGCACGTCGTCCAGCAGCACGTTCTGCCGATCCCGGGTGTCGACCCGGGGCTGGATGAACAGCGTGCCCACCGCTGAATCCGCCCGGCCGGTGCCGGGTTCGTGAACGACGGCCCCCTGTTCGTAGCGCGGCATCGGCTTGAACCGCATCTCCAGGACATACCGCTTGAGCGACGGCACAATTGACGCCGACCGCACCAAAAGGTCTCGCGCGCCGGCCACCCGGCGGTTGGTGGGCGAGATCACTCGCCCCACCATGGTGGAAAGGTCGATCATGGCCCGCGCGTGCTTGCGGCGCTCCATGTCATAGGTGTCCAGCAAGTGCTCGCCGGCACGCCCGCTCACGACCGCGGCGAGCTTCCAACCCAGATTGGCCGCGTCGCGGATGCCGCTGTTGTAGCCCTGGCCCTGCCAGACGGGCATCAGATGCGCGGCGTCCCCGGCCAGCAACAGCCGGCCCTTGCGGAACGCGCCGGCGATCCGCGAGTGATGGGTGTAGACCCGGCGCCGGATCACGTCGACGCGGTCCGGGTGCGGCACCATCCGGGCCAGCATCCGCGTCAGGAAAGCCGGATCCTCAGCCTGCTCGTCGGTCTCGTCGGCGTGAATCATGAACTCGAAGCGGCGAATTCCGTGCGCGATCGAGATCGAGGCATAGGGCCGTTCCGGGTCGGCGCCGACCTCGCTGTTGGGGTGACCGAGCGGGTCGTTGGCGATGTCGACCACCAGCCAGCGGGTCGACGAAGTCGTCCCGTCGAAAGATACGCCCATCATGCGGCGGGTCATACTGCGGCCGCCGTCGCATCCCACCACGTAACGCGCTCGGAGGCTGGACGTTTCATGGTCGCGCTCGCCCCCGAGTTCGACGGTCACCCCGTCGGCGTCGTCCTGACACGCCACCATCGGTCGTCCCCACCGCACCTCGACGTGCCCGAATCGTTCCAGCCCGGCCAGCAATTCGGCGTCGACGAGCGGTTGCACGAAACCGTTGCGCTTCGGCCACCCGAACCGCGCATCGGGCGGCGCCATTTCGGCGAGCACCCGCCGCCTCGCGTCGACGAACCGCAGGATCTGGTTGGGCACCGTATGCGGCACGATGCGATCGGCCAGCCCGATTGACTGGAAGGTCCGCAGCGCCTCGTCGTCGAGCCCCACCCCGCGCGGATAGTCGATCAGCGTGTCGCGTTCGTCGACCACCACGGTCCGGATGCCCTGCAGCCCAAGGATATTCGCCAACGTCAGGCCCACCGGGCCGGCGCCGACCACGACGACGTCGGTCTCGATTCCTGCCGGGTGGCGCCCCGCGTCGACCATCACCGCCCCAACAGGAAGTCGAGATGCAGCCGATTGAAGGTCTTGGGGTCCTCGTACTGCGGCCAGTGCCCGCAGCCGGGCATCACCTCGAAGCGGGCGTTGGGAATCATCGACGCGATGCGGCGGCCCTCGGTCACGTCCGCGGTGGGGTCGTCGCTGGTCCACAACACCAGCGTCGGCGCGGTGATCGCACCGTATTCGTCCGGGCCGATGATGTTGCGCGACCGAATCTCGGGGTCCTGCAGGGCCATGATGTCGCGCATGGCGTCGACGAATCCCGGTTGGCGATAGACGCGTTGGCGGCTGGCGACGAGGTCGTCATAGCCCTTGGACTTGTCGGCCATCAACCACTTGATCCGCGCTTGCACCGTTTCCCACGTCGGGTCTTTCGCGGCCGCCATGGATAGCGTGATGATGCGCTTCATCACCACCGGGTCGGCTTGGGAGCCGCCGGCGGTATTGAGGACGAGGCGGTCGACCACGTCGGGATGGTCGATGGCGGCGCGGGTGGCCACCCAACCGCCCAGCGATTCACCGCTGATGCTGGCGCGATTGACGCCGATGGTGCGCAGGACGGCCATCAGGTGCTCCACATAGTGGTGGACCTCCAGCGGGTGGCCCGGTTTGCTGGTGTAGCCGTGGCCCAGCATGTCGATCGACCAGGTCCAGAAGTGCTCGGCGTGCGCCCCCAGGTTGCGGACGTAGGCCTCGGCGTGGCCACCGGATCCGTGCAACAGCATCAGCACCGGCTTGCCGGGGTCGCCGGCCCGCAGGTAGCGGGTCCGCACACCCCCGGCGTCGAGGTAGCCCTGCTCAAACGCGACGCCCTGGAGATCGCTCCAGATGCTTTCGAACTCCGCCACGGTTCCTCTCTGGCCTTCAGATCGTGGAAATCGTATTCTCGTTCTTGACGAACTTGGTGTGCTAATATCGCACACTAGCGTGCGTTATTAATAGAGCTTCGCTCTCGCAAGGAGGTCTGTCAAGGCTGTGGCAGGTTCGGTGACAGGTTCACAAACGCTGGCCCGGGGGCTGACCGCGCTGCAGATGGTGGCGGATGCCCCAGGTGGGCTTACCGTGCAACAGCTCGCCGAACAGGTCGGGGTGCATCGCACCATCGCCTATCGACTGCTTTCAACGCTGGCCGAATTCCGATTGGTGGCCAAGGGAGAGGACGGGCGCTACCGGCCGGCTTCCGGGCTCGCCGTTCTCGGCGCTTCGTTCGACCGCAACGTGCGCCAGGTCAGCCTGCCGACCCTGCGCGCGCTGGCCGACGAGCTGGGCACCACGGTGTCGTTGCTCATGGCCGAGGGCGACCAGCAGGTGGCGATCGCGGTCATCGTGCCGAGCCATGTTGCCTACCAACTGTCCTTCCACGAAGGAAGTCGATACCCGCTCGAACGGGGTGCGGCCGGAATCGCCTTGCTCGCGAGCATGCCGCCGCGTCCCGGGGAACGCGACCTGGTCACCCGCGCTCGCGAGAGCGGCTGGGTGAGCACCTACGGGGAGATCGAGCCGAACACCTACGGCCTGGCCGTGGCGGTGCGCCGCCACCCGCCCTCCCCGCCCACGTGCATCAACCTCATCTCCCACCGAGAAGACGTCGTGATGCGTGGAAAAGATGCGGTCATCAAAGCCGCGAAGCAGTTGTCCGAGCTGCTGGGCTGAAGGGATAACGATCAATGTCGTGGGACATGCAAGTCGACGTCGTCGTGCTCGGCAGTGGTGGCGCCGGGCTTACCGCCGCCCTCACCGCGGCCGCATCCGGCGCCTCGGTGGAGGTCTTCGAGAAGGCGCCGACCGTCGGCGGGACCACCGCGGTGTCGGGTGGCGTCGTCTGGATCCCGGCCCATAACCGTTCGCCCGACGGCGAATTGACGACCGCCGACGCGTTGCGATACCTGCGCGCGCAGTCCCTGGGCTCGATGGACGACGAGTCCGTCGAGACATTCGTGCACACCGGCCCGGCGATGCTCGACTTCGTCGAGGCGCACAGCGGTTTGCGCTTCGAGATCGCCACCGGCTTCCCCGACTATCGGCCCGAATTGCCGGGAGGGCAACCGGCCGGCGGCCGTTCACTGAGTGCCGCTCCCTTCGATCTGGCGCAGTTGGGCGAGTGGGCCACTCGGATCACGTCGTTTCCCGCCGACTGGTCCAACGTCGGATTCGATGCCGAGACCAGGGCCCGTCTGCACGCGGCGATCGATGAAAGAACGAGCCACCTGTGCGTTGCAGGCACCGCCCTAATCGCCGGGCTCCTCAAGGGACTGCTGGACGCCGGCGTCACCCCACACACCAACGCGCGGGCCGAACGACTCATCGCCGAGGACGGAGAAATCACCGGGGTGCGAATCGGCCTGCAGGGACGCAGCATCGACGTTCGCGCCCGAAACGGCGTCATCCTCGGCACCGGCGGCTTCGAGTGGGATCCCGCTCTGGCGCAAGCCTTTCTGCGCGGCCCGATGCACGGCGCGGTCTCGCCGCCCAATAACACCGGCGACGGCCTGCGCATGGCGATGGCACAGGGCGCGGACCTGGCGAACATGGGCGAGGCCTGGTGGGTGCCGATCGTCCAAATCCCCGACGACACCATCGAGGGCAAGCCACGCAGCCGCAGTGTACGGCTGGAACGGACGCGGCCAAGGAGCATCATCGTCAATTCGGCGGGCCGTCGATTCGTCAACGAGGCCTGCGACTACAACTCGATGGCCGGTGCGTTCCACTACCTCGATCCACGCGGCGGGTACGTCAACGACCGCGGGTGGATGGTGTTCGATTCAATTCACCTGCAGCGCTACGGGTTCCTGGGCATCGAACCGGGACAGCCCGTTCCGGACTGGTTCTGTGAGTCGGCGGACCTCGCCGAGTTGGCGGGCAAGACCGGCATCGACGCGGACGGCCTGATCCGCACCGTCGAGGCCTGGAACCGCCACGTGGCCGCCGGCGCCGATCCCGACTTCGGGCGCGGCTCCAGCGCGTACGACGGCTACTGGGGCGACGACAGTGCGACCACACCGGCCGGCAAAACCCTCGGCCCGATCGACACCGCCCCCTTCTACGCCGTGCCGGTGCGCATCGGCGCGATGGGCACCAAGGGCGGCCCCCGGACCGATCGCGACGGCCGCGTGTTGCATGTGGGCGGTGAGCCCATCCCGGGTCTTTACGCCGCCGGCAACGCGATGGGCGGTGTGACCGGACGCGCTTACGGCGGTGCCGGCGGAACGTTGGGTCCCGCAATGGTGTTCGGTTACCGCGCCGGGTATGCGGCCGCCACCGGAAAGTCCGTCGACCTGAAGTAGCGAGCCGCGCACCACCTTGGGCATCGAGCGTGGGCGATTACTTGCGGTTGCCGTCGGCCAATCAGCCTATTTCGCGATCGGCACCTCGACGCAGATGTGAGTTCCGACCGGGACATCGAGGAAGACGAAATCTCCCCCGGCGGCGTCCACACGCGCCCGGTGCGACGCCAATCCGATGTGTCCCTCACCGAGGCGGCGGGCCACGGTCCCGACGTCAAATCCCACGCCATCATCGACCACGTTCAGGACGCACCTGTCGTCGGTAATTCCAAGCATGACCGAAGCGCTGCGAGCCCGGGAATGTTGCACGACGTTGGACAGCAATTCGCGCACCACACCGAACACGATCGGGTCGATCGCATTGCGAATCGGGTAATCGATGTCGGTGGAGATATCGATGCCCGAACGCCGGGCGGCGAATACGGCCAGTTGCTGCACCGCGGCCGCGAGGCCGACCTGCTCGAGGACGGCGGGATGCAGCTCGAAAGTCGCCTGCCGCAGGCGTTCCGATGCCATCTGGAGGCCGGTGAGCGCCCGCCCGACACGCTCATCGCCGGGCAATTCCGCGTCCAACTCGACGAGTTCTTGGCGCACCGCCAAGATGTCCTGCAGCGGTCCATCGTGAATGGACTCCGAAATCCGCCGCTGCTCGACATCGGACGCGGTCATCGTTTGAGCGAGCAACTCCTCACGCAGTGTGCTCAGGCCCGCGACTGATCGCACGTGTCGTTCCTCGATCCGGACGACGACGAACGCCGTGGCGCACAGAAACGCGTAGAGCCCGAGCAGAAAAACCGTGCTCGGCCAGTGCCCCGGACTCATCAGCAGTCGGTCGTGAGTGCCGGCGATGGCGAAGCCGACGAGCGTGAAGGTGAGCACCACCGCCGCACGCCGCGACGACACATCCACGCCCACCAGAACCGGCAGCAGCACCATGATCAGCAGCGGCAGGATCCCAAGGGCGGACAGCAATTGAAAGCCCGTCAACGCGACCACGTCGAGGATGGTGAAAGTAAACGGCTCCAGCCGGCCGACCCCGGCCGAGCCGCTCAACCCAACCCAACGACGCACCGGGGTGAAAGCCAGCACTAACGCGCAGAGCGCAACGAATGCGTACGCGACGACGAGAGCGCTTTGCTGCGGCCATTCCCACCGCGGGGTGTCGACGACCATGGCGGCAACCATGAGGCCCACCACACAGATCCGGAGCACCGAAACGATTCGATACGAGCGCAACTGGTGCACGCTGCGCACCCGGTCCAGTTCTGTGTCGCTGCTATCGGCCACCCGATCACCGTAGTAATCCGCCTCGGCCCCGCCGAAGCAAACCGGCAGATTCCCCATCAGCTTGCCCGGAAATTGAGAACGGCGCTCTTGAGCGGACCGCTACACTCATCGCCATGGCCGGGCCGGCAACGCCAGAAAAGGTGCGGGTGGTTGTCGGCGACGACCATCCGCTCTTCCGCGAAGGCGTGGTGCGTGCGCTTTCGTCGAGCGGTTCGGTGCATGTCGTCGGCGAGGCGGAGGACGGCTCGGCGGCGCTGGAATTGATCAAGGAGCACCTGCCCGACATCGCTCTGCTCGACTACCGAATGCCCGGCATGGACGGTGGCCAGGTGGCGGCGGCGGTGCGGAGCCAGGAGTTGCCGACCCGCGTGCTGCTGATCTCGGCGCACGACGAGCCCGCCATCGTGTACCAGGCGCTGCAGCAGGGCGCAGCCGGATTCGTGCTCAAGGACTCGACCCGCAGCGAAATCGTCAAGGCCGTGCTCGACTGCGCGCAGGGTCGCGACGTGGTGGCACCGGCTCTGGTGGGAGGCCTTACCGCGGAGATCCGGCACCGGGCGGAGCCGACGGGTCCGGTGCTCAGTGCGCGAGAACGCGAGGTGCTCAACCGGATTGCGCGTGGTCAAAGCATCCCGGTGATCGCGGGCGAGCTGTACGTGGCTCCGTCGACGGTCAAGACCCACGTGCAGCGCCTGTACGAGAAGCTCGGCGTCAGCGATCGCGCGGCCGCCGTTGCCGAGGCGATGCGGCAAGGTCTGCTCAGCTAGCGGCCGACCGGTGGTCGGGTCCGACCGACGCCGGCCGATCCGCCCGCAGCAGCGCGTTCGCGAAGGCCGAGGCCTCGGCCACCAGCCGGCGAGCCCGGTGTTCCACCTCGTCGAGGTGTCCGGCGCTCACCCCGGCACGGGTCAGCTGTCGCTTGAAGGAAACCAACGGATCGACCGCGGCGGGGTGGTTGGTCCGGAAGGTCACCGCTTCCACCATCGCAGGACCGCCGCCGGCGCTCGCTCGTTCCACCGCTTCGGCGACCGAGTCATGCACGGCCCCAACGCTGTTGCCGTCCACCGACAGCACGGGCAGGCCATGGTGCTCGCGCGGGCCCCGGCGCACTCCGGACGCATCGCGGATGTTTTCGACGACGAACACCACCGGGAGTCGCCACGACAGCGCGATCTGCGCGGCCGACTTGAACTCGGCGGAGTTCACGGCTTCGTCTCCGATGACGCACAGGGTCACCTTCCCGTCGCCGGCATGCCGCTGCGCGTAGGCATCACCCAACGCGAACAAGATCGACTGCCGCACAGGGTCGGTGGTGGCGAACAACTGTTTCCACTCCGTCGCGAACGGGCTTTCCTTCGCCCCGCCGGTCGCAGCCCGGCTCGGGACGATCATCTCGGCGATGGCCGGACCCAGCGGAAGGGCGCGGCCGACCCGCTGGGCGTGCTCGAAGTGGTGGATCGCGGTGCTCATGACGTCGCCCGGTCGAAGCGCCGCGACGGCGCCGACGGCCACCGCCTCCTGGCCGAATGCGGCAACCGTCGTCGCCTTGAGCAGACCGCCGATGCGCCGCTCTTCCAGCGCCATGTCCAGCAGTCGCATAGCCCACATCCGGCGGTACAGCTCCAGCTGTTCACCGAGGTTTACGGCCGACAATTCGGGTGTGCGAGCCATGTGCGGGTCTCCTAACTGATCCTGGGTGGCGGCGTCGAGGTGACCGCCGTGTTGTACACAAGATCAACGTAGGGACAGTGGCGCGGCGCGACCTCCGCCGATCGGTCCGCAAAGGGGATGAATCCGCGTTCCCCCAATCGGGGGACAAGACCAGCGGTCAGTCCTGCAGGCGATCGGTCGGTGACAGCAACTGCTCGGCCGCCGAGTAGGGGTCCTGGTGCCCGTCCACGACCGTCTCGGCCAGCCGGTCGAGGTCCGGCCGGCTCCGCAGCCGGGTTTGCGCCAGCGACAGGATCTGCGCACGGGCGCGGGCCAGTCGACGGGAGCGACTGTCGGCGCGGTGGTGGGCCTCGATGGCGGCCATCAACTCCGCGATGCCTTCGCCGCGAGCGGCGATGAGGCTGACGATCGGGGCATCCGTCTCCTCCCGCAGCTCCCGCACGGTCCGGTCGGCGCCTTCGCGGTCGGCCTTGTTGACCACCACGATGTCGGCGACTTCGAGCACCCCCGCCTTGGCGGCCTGAATCGCGTCACCCGCACCGGGATTGAGGATCACGACGGTGGGGTCGGCGACCGCGGCTATCTCGATCTCGGATTGGCCCACCCCCACGGTCTCCAGCAAGACCACGTGGTAACCGATCGCCCCCAGCAGCCGGATGGCCGCGGGGACCGCCGCGGCCAGCCCCCCGACGTGACCGCGGGTCGCCACCGACCTGATCAACACGTCGGAGTCGTTGATATGCGCGGTCATTCGTATCCGGTCGCCCAACAGCGCCCCACCGCTGAACGGGGACGACGGGTCCACCGCCAACACCGCCACCCGGTCCCCTCGCTGTCGGTAGGCGCCGACCAGGGCGGCGATCGTCGTGGACTTGCCCGCGCCCGGCGGCCCGGTGATGCCTACGACGCTCACCGGTGACGGCTCGATACCGGCCAGCACCTCGTCGCGGCGCTCGCCCTCGACGAGAGAAAGTAGCCGACCCACCGCGCGCGGAGATCCGTTGCGCGCGCCGGCAATCAAGTCGGCGATCTCCATTTAGGGGGCTGGGACCTCGATGACGGTGGCGGAACCCATGCCGCCGCCCGCGCACATGGCCGCGACCGCGATTCCGCCGCCGCGGCTGCGCAATTCGTGGATCAGCGTGACGAGCATCCTCGCTCCCGTCGCCGCCACCGGGTGGCCCAGCGAGCATCCGCTGCCGCTGACATTGACCTTGTCCGGGTCGAGGTCGAGCAGCTTGACGGTGGCCACGCACATTGCGGCGAAGGCCTCGTTGATCTCGAACAGGTCCACATCCGAAAGCGAGAGGCCAGCGCGTGCAAGAGCTTTCGGGATGGCTTCCACCGGCGCCAGACCGGTGATCGCCGGGTCTACCCCGACGGAGGCCCAGGACCGCACCGTGGCCAGCGCCGGCAGCCCAAGCTCGTCGCTCGCGATCGTCAGCGCCGCGGCGCCGTCGTTGGCGCCGCAGGCATTGCCGGCGGTGATGGAAAAGCCCTCAATTTCTGGATGCAGCGGCTTGAGCGCGGCCAGCTTTTCCATGGTGGTGTCGCGGCGCGGGTGTTCGTCGACGGCGAACAGTCCATGCGGCGTTTCGATCGGGACGATCTCTTGTTTGAAGCGACCCTCGTCGATCGCGGCGATGGCGTTGCGGTGCGACCGCAGCGCCCACGCGTCCATCTCTTCGCGGCTCACACCGGCTTTGACCGCGGCGTTCCAGCCGACCGTGATCGACATGTCGAGGTTGGGCGCCTCGGGACTGTCTGGGTGGGTCGGGGGAAACCAGTCGACCCATTCGCCGTCCACCTGCATCCGGGATCGCGGGGATGTGGAGGCGGAGCTCACCCCACCGGCGATGACGAGCTGATCCATCCCGGCACGCACGCTTGCCGCCGCACTCTGCACCGCCGCCTGCCCGGCCGCGCAGTGGCGATTGTTCGCCATACCGGGCACCTGGGTCAGGCCGGCGGTAATGGCCGCATGCCGTGCGATCACGCCGCCGCCGTAGAGCCCCTCCCCCAGGATCACGTCGTCAACCTGTGCCGGGTCCACGTCCTTCACCGCTTCGGAGACCACGTGGTGCGCCAGGTCGAAGGCGCTGGTGTCGCGCAGCGTGCCCTTGCGGGCGGTGCCAATGGGAGTGCGCAGGGCGGACACGATGACGGCTTCGGGCACGGTCTTCTCCACTTCGGCGAGCGCGACGCGAGTGCTCGAGAGCCCCCGCAGCTTGTGAGAACACTATTCTCTCATTGCGAGAGTCAGCGTTGCAAGCAGCAGTGGACTCGCGAGCAGCCACAAAATCGCATATACCGGCATCGCAGGGTGCGATTTTGCGTCTGCTCGCGCAGCGGAACCCAGGAGGCATCGTCGGCAATGGAGGGAACGATCGCGGTCCCGGGCGGCACCGTGTGGTTCAAGCGCGTCGGTGCCGGAGCGGGCCTGCCCCTGCTGGTGGTGCACGGCGGTCCCGGCCTGCCCCACACCTACCTGCGTTCGCTGGAGCGGTTGGCTGACGAGCGCGAGGTCATCTACTGGGATCAGCTCGGGTGCGGGAAGTCCGAGCGCCCGTCGAACCGCGAATTGTGGACCATGCAACGGTCGGTGGCCGAAATGGACGCCGTCGTAGCGGGCCTCGGCCTCAACCGTTTCCACATCTTCGGCAACTCGTGGGGCGGGATGATGGCTCAGCAGTACGCGCTCGACGTCCCGTCGGGGGCGGCCAGCCTCACCATTTCGAACAGCATCGCGTCCATACCGCAGTTCTCGGAGATGGTGGCGCGGCTGAAATCGGAGCTCGATCCGGCAACGCAATCCGCCATCGAACGTCATGAAGCCGCGGGGACCACGTACACGGCCGAATATCAGGACGCCATCCGCACCTGGAACGAAACCTACCTGTGCCGCGTGCGCCCCTGGCCGCCAGAGCTGTTGGAAGCCTTCGCCAAGATGGGCACCGACATCTTCGAGACGATGTTCGGCCCCAGCGATTTTCACATCGTCGGGACAATCAAGGAATGGGATGTGTTCGACCGATTGGCCGAGATCACGTTGCCCACCCTCATCCTCGCGGGCAGGTTCGACGAATGCGTGCCCGAACACATGTGGGACATGCACCAGCGCATCGCCGGCTCACGGTTCGTGTTTTTTGAAGAGAGCGCTCACATGCCCTTCATTGAGGAGCCGGCCAAGTTCGACTCCGTGCTGCGCGACTTCCTGCGGCAACACGACTCGTCGCGCGCGTAACCGTGATTAGTTCTTGCCAGCAGCCAGCTTGGTGACGATCGACCGGAAGTCTTCGGTGAGGAACGACTGGCTCTCAGCGGACAGCGCATAGTCGAGGCTGGCCAGGACCGCCCGCTCCAGATGGATATTGAGGACCCGCTTGGTGCTTTCGACCGCTTGCTGGGGCAGCTCGAGAATCTTTTTGGCGCAGGCGATCGCGTCCGCGACGGGGTCGGCCGCCACGTGGTTGGCCAGCCCGAGCTCGACGGCACGCTGCGCGCTGATGCGGGTGCCCGTCAACGCGAACTCCTTGGCGAGCAGCAGGCTGATGTGCAGCGGCCAGGTCAGCGGGCCGCCGTCGGCGGCCACCAGCCCCACTTGAACGTGTGGATCGGCGAGGTAGGCCTCTTCGGCGATGTAGACGATGTCGCTCAGCGCCACCAGGCTGCAGCCCAGCCCGACGGCCGGGCCGTTGACCGCGGCCACCACGGGAATTCGGCAGCGTGCCATGCCCAAAACGATCTCGCGTCCGTCCCGGATGGTCTTGGCGCGCAGGTCGGCGTCGGTCGACAGCTCCTTGAGATACGAGAAATCACCGCCGGCCGAAAAAGCCCTGCCGGCCCCGGTGATCACCGCCGCGCGAGCCGCGGGGTCGTCGGTCAATCGCTGCCACAGTCGCGCAAGGCCGACATGCAAATTGTCGTTGACCGAGTTGAGGGAATCCGGCCGGTTCAAGGTGATGATCCGCAGCGGGCCGTCGGCTTGGACGTCGATTTCGGCAGGCATGTCGTACATGTCAGACTCCCAATCCCAAGATGCGTGAAGCGATGATGTTCTTTTGTATCTGCGATGTCCCGCCCATTACGCTCTGCGCGCGGCTGTACAGATAGGCGCTGAGCAGGTCCGCATCGCGGGTGCCGGTGACCGCCAGCGCGGCGTGTCCGACAGATTGCTCGACCCAGGTCATCAGCAGCTTGTCGAGCGACCCTTCGGGTCCGTGCGAAACCCCGTCGAGCTGCTCGGACAACCGCCGCCGGACATGATGGGTCAGCATCTCCGACTGGACCGCGGCCCACGAGAGCTCCTCGGGAACCGGACCACCAGAACTCCCGTTGCGGGCGTAAAGGCTTCGCACCAATTTGCCGTATCGGGCCGCGTAACCGAGAGTGGACGGCTCGCGCTCATGCCCGACGACGGTCATGGCGACCGCCCAGCCATCGCCGGGCGCGCCGACCATCCGGTCGGCCGGTACCTTGGCACCGTCGAAGAACACCTGACCGAATTCGTTGGTCACCCCGTTGATCATGCGCAGCGGGCGCTGTTGCACGCCAGGTTGTTTCATCTCCAGTACGAAGGCCGACAGGCCACGGTGGCGTTTGGCCTCTGGGTCGGTGCGGGCCAGCAGAAGGCACCAGTCCGCGACATCGGAGTAGCTGGTCCAGATCTTGTGTCCGTTCACCACATAGGTGTCGCCCTCGGGACGGGCGGTGGTGGTGAGCGAGGCCAGATCGGAACCGGCGCCGGGCTCACTGAAGCCTTGGCACCAGCGCTCGGTGCCGTTGATGATGCCGGGCAGGAACCGCTGCTGCACTTCGTCGTTCGCGTGGCGGCCGATCCCATAGATCAAGTAGCCGACGCTTGGCCGAGGCGGGGCCCCGGCTCGAGCGAGTTCCTCGTCGACGATGACGTCGTACACGGGCGGCAACTCCTGCCCGCCGTATTCGCGGGGAAACGACAACCCGAAGAAGCCCTCTCGGTACAAGGCCTGGTGCCATTCGGCCTGCCGGGCCCAGTACTCGTCGCCGGATCCGGAGAACCCCTTGGCGTTCACGGAAAGCCAGGACCTGAGCCGCTCCCGGAAGGCGGCTTCGTCTGGCGAGTCACGAAAGTCCAAGATCGATCTCCTTCAACGCGACGGGCCACAGCTCGGTCGATGTCAGGGCGCGGCGCAGGTAGACGTGCACCAGGCAGTCCCAGGTGTTGCCGATGCCACCGTGCACCTGAATGGCCGTCTCGCAGACGGTTCTCGCGGCGCGGGCGCAGTAGACCTTCGCCACCTGCGCGGCGCGGATGGCTTCGGGGGGCGGCAGCTCGTCGACCGCCCACGCGGCGTGCCGCGCTACGCTGATCGAACCTTCAATCAGCGCAAGGCTTTCGGCCAGCAGGTGCGCGACGGCCTGATAAGACCCGATCTGCTTGCCGTATTGCTCCCGGATTTTGGCGTAGTCGCACGCGACCGCGTGGGCGCCCCGCGCGACGCCCACCAGGTCCGCAGTCGTGGTGACCAGCGCGAGCGCCCGCCATTGCCCCGCCACGTCGGAAGAGACTTGGCCCAGCGTCGCCGCCGTTTCCGCGATTGTGGCATCGGCCCGAGTCAGGTCAGCGCCATCGGTCAAGTCCCGCACATCGGCGGCGAGGACGCGCCCGTCCGAGAGGCTCAGGGCCCGCCGGGCGCCGCGCGCGTCGATGGCGCGATCGTCGACCGCGATCGTCGCGCCGGCGCTGTCGGCGTCGACACGGCGGGCGAGGTCGTCGGCCAGGACCGGGCCGAGAAACGGAGTGTCGACCAGCCGGCGTCCGAATTCCTCAGCGACAATGGCGACTTCGACACCCGAAGCCCCATCGGACCGCAGCGACCTCCAGCCGGTTCCCGCGATCTGCCTGTCCAGGCGCGCAATCCGGCCCTGGTCGTCGAGGTCCTGGACCGCCGAGGGACCAAGGTCGTCGGCCAGCTTGGCGGCCGCGTCGCGCAATTGCTGTTGTTCAGCTGTCAGACGTACATCCATAGCGCTCCTTTAGGACTCGGCGCAATACCTTGCCCGACGGCAGGCGCGGAATGTCGGGAACGAACACGATCCGGCTCAGGTGTTTGTAGGAAGCCAGCCGCTGATCGACCCGGGCGGTGAGCTCACCGGCGTCGACGGGTGCGCACGTCGCGACCGCGGCGACGACCGCTTCCCCGTTGATCCCGTCGGGTACGCCGAACACCGCGCAGTCTTTGACGGCCGGATGACCGTGCAGCACCGTCTCGATTTCGGCGGGCGCAACCTGAAAGCCGCGCACCTTGATCATTTCTTTTAGGCGGTCGGTGATTCGCAGCCAACCTCCGGTGTCGATCCACCCGACGTCGCCGGTCCGGTACCAGCCATCGCGAATTACCTCGGCGGTCGCTTCGGCCGGGAGGTACCCGGCCATCAGCGACGAAGACCGGGCCTGAATCTCACCGATCTCTCCGGGACAGACCGGCTCACCCGTCTCCAGCGAGACCACCCGCAGATCGACGCCTGGCACCGGACGCCCGACAGCGTCCAACCGGGCGCCCTCGATCGGATTGCATGCGATGACAGGCAGTTCCGTGGTCCCGTACGCGGGCACCCAGCCGACGCCGGTGCGCCGGGTCACGGCCTCCGCGACGTCGGCACTGACCGGTGTCGCCCCCCACATGATGTAGCGCAGTGAGGACAGGTCGTAAGACTCGAGCCTGGGATGCGAGGCGATGGCCAGCGCGATGGGCGCGACCGCCATTTCGACTGTGATGCGGTCGCTTTCGATGTGATGCAGCATCCGGTCGATGTCGAACCGGCTATGCAGCCGCACGCACGCACCCGTGCGCAGCGCCGTCAGAATGTTGAGCAGCCCGAGGATGTGCGAAGGCGGCGTGGCGATTTGAATCCGATCGCGCGGCGTCAGTCGCAGCGCTTCGCGCCAGTGCCGCGCGGCCTCTTCCAGCGCAGCGTGGGTGTGCCGGACCGCCTTGGGCAGCCCCGTGGTGCCGGAGCTGAACACCAGCACCGCGTCGGATCTCGACGGTGGTATCGCGGCCGTCGGCTCCCCGGGCGTGACCGGCTCGTCGAGGTGCAGCATCGGCATCGCGCCGGCCAGTACGGGATGGTCCCCGACGGCATGGGCGGGTTGGGTCAACGCGAGCGCGTGGTCGACCTCGTCACGCTTCCATGCCGGGCTGATCAGCACCGCCGTCGCCGCCAGCCGCCAGATCGCGAGCACGACGGCGACGAATTCCGGCCGGTTGGACGCCATGACCGCGACCCGCTGACCTGCGGCGACGCCGTTCTTGGCGAGGGCCGCAGCCCAGCCTGCGGCCAATGCATCGAGCTCCGGCAGGCTGAAACGCCGGTCCTCGAACACGACCGCAGCCGGCTCGGTCACGTCCCGTCCTTCCCTGACAGGCCGGGCTGACCTGACATCCCCACAGGCTTGAGAAGATCCTATCGCTCTGTGAGAATAGTATTCTCTATAGTGAAGAATGCAAATACGGGAGGGGGCGGTCGCAGTGACAATCGCCCGAAGCATCGAGGAGACCGCACGGGTGACAAATCCGTCAATCGGCTCTGGGGCGGGCACCGTGACCATCCACATGGACCGGAAGAAGGTTTCGGTGCCGCTGGTCCCCGGCGAGACGCTATTGCAGAGCGCGCGGCGGGCCGGCCTGGAACCGCCGTTCAGTTGCGAGGCGGGTAACTGCGGCACGTGCATGGCCAAGTTGGAAGAGGGCCATGCGACCATGCGGGTCAACGACGCTCTCGACGATGACGAGGTCGCCGAGGGCTACATTTTGACGTGCCAGGGCGTGCCGGACACGGATTCGGTCACGGTGCGCTACGAGTAGCGGCCCGAAGAGAGGTGGCGACGATGGCCAAGGGAATCATGTACGTCGAAAGCCGGCCCAGTTCGCCCGAGCGCGAGCAGGAATACAACACCTGGTACGACGAAGTGCACATACCCGAACTGCTGGCGCTCGACGGAATCGTCGCGGCACGCCGGCTGCGCCCGCTTGACGGGCAGGGCCCCTACGTCGCCATCTACGAACTCGAAGGCGACGATCTGCAGGCCATCTTGGACAACATGATCGCCAACGCCGGCCAGCTGCACATGTCCGATGCGTTGCTGTTAGATCCTGCGCCTGTCCCCCGATTGCTCGAGACGACCAGCGAGCAGAGCCGTTGAGCCTGATGAATGTCGATGACCTGATCCTGGTGAGCATTGACGACCACGTCGTCGAGCCGCCGGACATGTTCCTGCGCCATGTGCCCGCCAAGTACAAGGCGGAGGCCCCGATCGTCGTGGTCGACGACCAGGGCGTCGACCAGTGGATGTACCAGGGCAGGCCGCAGGGCGTGAGCGGGCTCAACGCCGTCGTCTCATGGCCGGCCGAGGAATGGGGCCGCGACCCGGCGGGTTTCGCCGAAATGCGCCCGGGCGTCTACGACGTCCACGAACGCGTGCGGGACATGAACCGCAACGGCATCCTGGCGTCGATGTGCTTCCCTACCTTCACCGGCTTTTCGGCCCGGCACCTCAACATGACGCGCGAGGACGTCACCCTGGTAATGGTGTCCGCCTACAACGACTGGCACATCGACGAGTGGGCCGGCTCATACCCGGATCGGTTCATTCCGATCGCAATCCTGCCGACGTGGAATCCCGAGGCCATGTGCGCCGAGATCCGCAGGGTGGCGGCCAAGGGCTGCCGGGCGGTGACGATGCCGGAACTGCCGCACCTGGAAGGACTTCCGAGCTACCACGACGAGGACTATTGGGGCCCGGTGTTCCGGACGCTGTCCGAGGAAAACGTGGTTATGTGCCTGCACATCGGCACCGGATTCGGGGCGATCAGCATGGCGCCCAACGCGCCGATCGACAACCTGATCATCCTGGCCACCCAGGTCTCGGCGATGTGCGCGCAGGACCTGCTCTGGGGACCCGCCATGCGCAAGTATCCCGACCTGAGGTTCGCGTTCTCCGAGGGCGGCATTGGCTGGATCCCCTTCTATCTGGACCGCAGCGACCGCCACTACACCAATCAGAAATGGCTGCGCCGCGACTTCGGGGACAAGCTGCCCAGCGAGGTCTTCCGCGAACACTCGCTGGCCTGCTATGTCACCGACAAGACGTCGTTGAAGCTGCGTCACGAGATCGGCATCGACATCATCGCCTGGGAATGCGACTACCCGCACTCGGACTGCTTCTGGCCGGACGCGCCCGAGCAGGTGCTGGCCGAGCTCAATGCCGCCGGTGCCGACGACAACGACATCAACAAGATCACCTGGGGCAACGCCTGCCGGTTCTTCAGCTGGGATCCGTTCGCGCGAACCCCCCGCGACAGGGCGACCGTGAAATCCTTGCGCGCCAATGCTGTTGACGTGGACGTGTCGATCCGGTCGCGCGCCGAATGGGCCCGGCGCTACCAGGAGAAGCAGCTCGCCGAGCTGCCGTAGCAGGGCGGCTACCCACGCGCAGGTGACGCCGAGTGTGCGGCTCGCTTCACATTCGGCGCCGAGTGTGCGGCTAGCTTCACACTCGCGCGGTGGCGGCCCACCGCGTCGCTCACTTACCGAAGTAATGGCCGGCGTCGAGGTCCTCGATCAACCCGGCGTGCTCGGGGTGCCAGTCGAGTACCTTCTGTGTCAGCGCATTCGACGTCGGGTTGTCCAAGGCGGCGAAAAGCGCGAGGAACCCGAAGTGGCCGGCTTCTTCGGCCGGAATGCTCACCGCGGGCACCCCCAAACGACGGCCGATCACGGCGGCGATGTCCCGGAGCGGCACCCCCTCATCGGCCACCCCGTGCAAACGAGTTCCCGCTGGCGCGTTTTCGAGAGCCAGCCGGTAGAGGTGCGCGGCATCGAGCGTGTGCACCGCGGGCCAGCGGTTGGCGCCGTCACCGATGTAGCCCGACACCCCGGTGTTGCGGGCGGTGTCGATCAGGTGGTTGGTGAAGCCGTGATGATCCAGGTCGCTGTGCACCAGCGGGGATAGGCGAACGACCGACGATCGCACACCGCGTTCCGCGAGCGCGATCACGGCGTTCTCCGAGTCGGCCCGCGGTCCGCCGGGCACGGTGTCCTGTTCGGTTCCGAGTCCGCCCTGCCCCAAGAGCGAGAGCAGGAGCGTCCCCGACGTGCTGACAAACGGCCGGTCAGACCCCACGAGTTCGTCGCCTATCGCTTCCACGGCGCGCAGATCCGTCTCGGCCGCGGCCACGAAGTCGTCGAAATCATGCCTAAAGGCGAGGTGGATCACACCGTCGGACTTAGCAGCGGCGGCCCGCAGGCCGTCGCGGTCGTCGAGGTCGCCCCGGTGCACGCCGGCGCCCTTGGCCACAAGTGCCGCGGCGGACTCGTCGGAGCGGGCCAGCCCGGTGACGTGATGCCCGGCCTCCAAGAGTTCGTCGACGACTGCCGAACCGATGTGTCCGGTCGCGCCCGTCACAAAGACATGCATGGATGGTCCCTTCGCTTGCGTTGACTTTCGCGGTATCCAGTCAACGGCCACACCGGGCCGGGCGTCCAAGACCTATTCCGGATGACGCGATACCAAATAGGTATCACCGCACCTCAACCGGTACACCATTGGGCGGAGCGGGCTTCTTTACGGATACACTGTCGGCATGACCGAGTCCGCATCTCAGGTGATCGACCTGGACCTGCGACTGGTCGGTTACTTCGTGGTGGTGGCCGAACAGCGGCACTTCGGCCGTGCCGCAACCGCGCTGCGAATCGCGCAGCCGTCGCTGAGCCGGCAGATCCGCCGCCTCGAGCAGCAGCTCGGAGTCCGACTGCTCGATCGCACGCCGCAGGGCACTGGGCTCACGGGGGCCGGCGAGGTGTTCCTGCCCAGGGCCAAGGCGCTGCTGCGCTCGGCCGCGCAAGCGGTCGCGCAGGCCCGGGCCGCCGCCGAACCGAGCCGCATCACGATCGGGTACACGACGGGCATGATCGTCACCCCCGCGGTGCGCGAGATGCGCCGCGAGCACCCGGACGCCGAAGTGCAAGTCTTGCACCTGAATTGGGGCGAGGCCCTGGACGCCTTGCTCGGCCATCGGGTGGATGCGGTGGTAACCCGGCTACCGTTCCCGACCGATGGGCTGCACGTGACGATCCTCTACGACGAGCCACGAGTGCTGGCGCTATCCGTCGACCACCGCCTTGCGGGCCGGGATTTCGTGACACTCGACGACATCGCCGACGAGCCCATGCCGCGCGTGCGCAACTCCGACCCGGCCTGGAGTGCTTATTGGCGGATCGATCCTCGGCCCGGCGGCCGCCGCGCGCCCGATGGACCATTCATCGACGCGCTCGAGGACAAGTTCGAAGTCATCGCCTCCGGGCAGGCGGTGGCCATCACGGCCGGCTTCCACGGCACCGCCCTGCGGCCCGACATCACAACGGTGCCGCTGCGAGGCATCGAACCCTGCCATGTGGTTTTGGCGACTCGTGCCGGCGACCGCAGCCGGTTGGTTACGGCCTTCCGCAAGCTCGCTGAGGCGCATCTCACCGGCCCGGTCAAGGCGTAGTCGCTGCCGGCATGCTCCGCAGCGGCCTACCCGCTCAGCTCAGGCGGTGGCCGGTACTCGGGCTGGTAACCAGAAACGTTGATCGGACTCCCGACGAGGCGGAAATTACCCGCAGTCACAACGATTTCGGGGGTCGCTTCCAGCGCCTCAGGCAGCGTCCTGACCGCAGCCGCCGGCACCCCCAACGGACGCAGCCTACGTTCCCAATCAGCGGCGGTGTCGGTCGCCAGCATCGCCGTGACCACCGCGAGCACCTCGTCGCGGCGGGACACCCGTTCGGCCATCGTCTCGAAGCCGCCGATACCCGCCTCGGTCGCGAATGATTTCCAGAAGCCGTCGTGCGTGATGAACAGTGCGAGATAGCCGTCGGCTGTCGGGAAGAGTTGCGCCGGAACATAATACGAATGGGCACCGTAGGGCCTTCGCTGCGGTTCGACAGCCTCGTTGAGGTAGGCGGAGGCGTGATAGTTGAGCTGCGACAGCATGACGTCGCGCAGCGAGACGTCCACTTGCCCGCCGGTGCCGGAGACGATTTTGGCCAACAGTCCCAGGGCTGCACACATTCCGGTGGAGTTGTCGGCCGAGGAGTAGCCGGGCAGCGTCGGCGGGCCATCCGGGTCACCGGTCAGTGCGGCGATCCCGAAGCCCGCCTGCACCACGTAGTCGAAGGCGGGATCGTCGCCGCCGTGCAGGCCGAACCCGGTGATCGCTACGCAGACGATCCGCTCGTTGTGCCGGCGCAGCTGCTCATAGGTCAAGCCCAGCCGGCGGATCGCCGACGGCTTCAGGTTCACCAGCAGCGCATGGGATTCCGCTACCAGCTCACCCAGCCGTTGCTGTCCCGTGTCGGAGTTGAGGTCCAGGCAGATGCTGGCTTTGTTGCGGTTGAGGCTGGCGAAGTAGCTGGGCCCTACGCCGCGCGAGATCTCCCCGCCGCGCGGCTCGATCTTGGTGACATCGGCGCCCAGGTCGGCGAGCAACATGGTCGCGTACGGGCCTGCCAGCATGGTGCCGACCTCGAGGATGCGTATCCCCTCAAGCGGTCCGGCGGACGTCGGCGTCAACGCAATTCCGTTGCGAGCGACGCGATCATCTCGCGTGTCCGCCGCTTGGAGGCGACCAGCTCGTCACGATCGTCGCCGATTGGCAGCAGCCGCACTGAAAGGTCGGTGACGCCGGCATCGGCGAAACGGCGCATCCGGGCAAGGATTGCCTCCGGATCGCCGGCCGCACACAGATCGCCGACATCGCGGGCGTCGCCGCGCATCAGCAGGCGCTGGTAGTTGGGCGACACCTCGGCCTCGCCCAAGATGCGGTTGGCACGCTCCTTGGCTTCGTCGACTTGTCCAGGCGCACAAAGACATACCGGGATGCCCGCGACGATTCGCGGCGCGGGTCGCCCGGCACCCGCGGCGGCCTTGGTGATCTTGGGTGCGATGTGGTCACCGATGGCCCGCTCGTCGGCCATCCACAACACGGTGCCGTCGGCGAGTTCACCGGCGATCTGCAGCATCACCGGCCCCAACGCAGCGACCAGAACCGGCATCGGGGTATCGGCCCCGATCGCCAGTGGATTGTGCACCGTGAACGAATCGTTCTCGACGTCAACCGGTCCCGGTCCGGAGACCGCGGCGTTGAGCACCTGCAGGTAGTCGCGGGTGTAGGCGGCCGGCTTCTCATACTGCAGTCCGAGCATGTCCCGGATGATCCAGTGGTGCGACGGTCCGACTCCCAGCGCCAACCGTCCGCCGGCCACGGCGTGCGTCGAGAGCGCTTGGCGGGCAAGTGCGATCGGATGCTGGGCCTGCAGGGGCACCACCGCGGTGCCCAGCTCGATGCGCGAGCTGTGCGCGGCCATCAGCGACACCATGGTCAGGCAGTCGAAGTCGTTGGGCACCTGCGGCATCCAGGCGGTGTCCAGGCCCGCGGATTCCGCCCATTCGATGTCCGAGGCCAGCTTGTCCACCTTGCGGGCCATGTCGCCACGCTCGGCGCCGATCATTACTCCGACGCGCACTGGTCCTCCACAACGGGTTCGGGGGTGCCGGTCAATGCCCGGATCTCACGCACGAGGACGTCGAGCGATGTCCCGGTGGGGAATACCGCGGCGGCACCGGTGTCGAGCAGCTTGGGCACGTCGGCGTGCGGGATCGTTCCCCCGACCACGACAGCGATGTCCGCGGCGTCGGCGGCACGCAGTGCCTCGATGGTGCGGGCGGTGAGCGCCAGGTGCGCACCGGACAGGATGCTCAGGCCGACGACCGCCACGTCCTCCTGGACGGCGATCGAAGCGATGTCCTCGATGCGCTGCCGGATGCCGGTGTAGATCACCTCGAAGCCGGCATCACGCAGCGTGCGGGCGACGATCTTGGCGCCGCGGTCGTGTCCGTCCAGGCCCGGCTTGGCGACCAGAATCCGGGCGGCCACTAGAACACCACCGGTTGCTGGAATTCGCCCCACACTGCCTTGAGCGCGGAGACCATTTCACCGACCGTGCAGTATGCGTTGGCGCAGTCGATCAGCCTGTGCATCAGATTGTCGTCTCCTTCGGCGGAACGCGATAGTGCCGCGAGACTGGATTTGACAGCGGCCGAATCCCTTTCGGCCTTCACCTTGGAGAGTCGCTTGAGCTGAAGATCGCGGCCCTCGGCGTCCAGTTCGTACGTCACGACATCCGGTTCGGGCTCCTCTGTCACGAACCGGTTGACCCCGACGACGGGCCGGGCACCGGACTCGATGTCCTGATGCACCCGATAGGCCTCGTCGGCGATCAGGCCCTGCAGGTAGCCGTCCTCGATGGCATGGACCATTCCGCCGTGCCGCTCCAGGTCATCCATGATCTCGATGATGCGGGCCTCGGTGGCGTCGGTCAGCGCCTCGACAAAGTAGGAGCCGCCGAGCGGGTCGGCGACGCTGGCCACGCCGGTCTCGTGCGCCAGGATCTGCTGGGTGCGCAGCGCCAGTGTCGTGGTTTCCTCGGTGGGCAGGGCGAACGGCTCGTCCCAGGCCGCGGTGAACATCGACTGGACCCCGCCCAGCACCGCGGCCATCGCCTCGTAGGCCACCCGAACGATGTTGTTGTGGGCCTGCGGCGCGTACAGCGATGCGCCACCACAGACGCAGCCGAAGCGGAACATCGCCGCCTTGGCCGTCGTCGCCCCGTAACGTTCCTGCACGATGGTTGCCCAACGCCGCCGCCCCGCACGGTATTTGGCGATCTCTTCGAAGAAGTCCCCATGGGTGTAGAAGAAGAACGAGATCTGCGGTGCGAACTGGTCGATGGTCATCCGGCCGCGTTCCACCACGGTGTCGCAGTAGGTCACCCCGTCGGCCAGGGTGAACGCCATCTCTTGCACCGCGTTGGCTCCAGCGTCGCGAAAGTGCGCGCCCGCCACCGAAATCGCGTTGAATCGCGGCACCTCGGCTGCGCAGAACTCGATGGTGTCGGCAATCAGCCGCAGCGACGGCTCCGGCGGCCAAATCCACGTGCCGCGGGACGCGTACTCCTTGAGGATGTCGTTCTGGATGGTCCCGGTGAGTTTCGCCCGCGGTATGCCTTTTTTCTCGGCCGCGGCGACGTAAAACGCCAGCAGGATCGCCGCCGTCCCGTTGATCGTCATACTCGTGCTGAGCTTGTCCAACGGAATGCCGTCGAACAGGATCTCGAAGTCGGCCAGGGTATCCACCGCGACGCCGACCCGGCCGACCTCCTCGCCGAACTCGGGATCGTCGGAGTCATATCCGCATTGGGTCGGCAGGTCCAGCGCGACCGACAAGCCGGTCCCGCCTTGCTCCAGCAGGTAGCGGTACCGGCGGTTGGATTCCTCGGCGGTGCCGAATCCCGAGTACTGCCTGAAGGTCCAGAGCTTGCCGCGGTAGCCGGACGCGAAGTTACCCCGGGTGAACGGGAACTCCCCGGGCGCCGCGGGTGACGCCTTGACGTCCCCCGGGCCGTACACCGGCGCAAGCGGAATGCCGGATGGTGTCTGAGCAGCGTTATCCATCGATGAATAACGTACTTGCAAAAAAAGAGAATGCCAATACCACATACTTGAGCTGGGGAAACAAGCGCAGC
This sequence comes from Mycobacterium sp. 852002-53434_SCH5985345, assembly GCF_001667155.1. Taxonomy (NCBI): domain Bacteria; kingdom Bacillati; phylum Actinomycetota; class Actinomycetes; order Mycobacteriales; family Mycobacteriaceae; genus Mycobacterium; species Mycobacterium sp. 852002-53434_SCH5985345. The sequence continues at coordinate 62,989 of NZ_LZIE01000092.1, read as the reverse complement.
TTGGCGGTGCTCCGGACCCGATCGGGCTTTGATTCGGCCTATCGCCGGCAGAGAATCTCACCGTGGGGGATCGACAGCCAGCCATCCGGCGCCGCGGCCCATGCGCGCCACGCCGCGGAGATCTCCTCGAGTTGCGTCGCCGTGGCCAGACCCAGATCCAGCAGGTCTCGCGCGACCCGCGAGTGCAGTATCCGATCGGCCCACATGCCGCCCCACCATTCACGCGTCGCCGGCGTCGCGTAGCACCACACGCTGCCCGTCGGCGTCACGTCGGCGAAGCCCGCCTGCTGGGCCCAGGACAGCAACCGCCGCCCCGCATCGGGTTCGCCGCGGTTCGCGCGAGCGGCCCGCTGGTACAACTCGCGCCACAGCTCCAGCGCCGGCAACTGCGGGAACCAGATGAATCCCGCGTAGTCGGCGTCCCGGGCCGCCACGACGCCGCCGGGGGCGCACACCCGTTTCATCTCCCGCAGCGCCCCTACCGGGTCGGCGACGTGTTGCAGCACCTGGTGTGCGTGCACGATGTCGAATGCGCCGTCCGGAAAGTCGAGCCGGTGCACGTCGGCGGTCGCGAACGACACGTTCGACAAGCCACGCTGCTGGACCTCGGTGCGGGCGACGCCAAGCACGTCGGCCGACTGGTCGACGGCCGTCACCTGTCCCGGCGCGACGCGGGCGGCCAGGTCAGCGGTGATCGTCCCGGGCCCGCATCCGATATCCAGCACCGACAAGCCGGACTTCAGGTGGGGCAGCAGGTAGGCCGCCGAGTCCTCCGCGGTGCGCCGCTGGTGACTGCGGAGCACCGACTCGTGGTGCCCGTGCGTGTAGGTGGGCCCGCGTTCGTGCGTCATGCCCGAAGCGTAAGCCGATGATCCATATTATGGAATTTGTATCTCACTATATGAGATTCAATCCACTGGCACGTTGAGGATCGGGCGGTCGACCGCGGCACCGGGGCCATCGAAATGCCACCACTCCCCGGAGTACGGGGCGAGCCCGCCGTACTTCATGGCGTCCCGCAGGGCCGCCCGGTTCGCCTGGGCGTCGGTGCTGACCCCCTGGGTTGCGAAAGCGTTTGCGCGCGAAGAGAAATCATCGAAGTCGGTGCCCATGTCGGCCAAGCAGAGCCCGTCCGCGTGCAGGCCGGAAGCGCACGGCTGCTGCGTCGTCGTCAACGTCACGTCCACTGAGCGCCCCGACTCATGGCTGTGCGCATACTGCCCGGGCCGGGCGACCCACGCCGGGTTGGGCACGACGTTGAACATCTTGACCTGAACGTCGTGGGGCCGGTAGCAGTCCCAAAACACGAGCAGGTGCCCCTGCGGGCGCAGCGCCGTGGCGGCCGCCGCCAGCCCGGGGGCCATCGATTGGTGCACCAGGCATCGGGCGTCGGAGGGGTACAGCTGTGTGTGGGTGAAGTTGTTGGTCGTCGCGTAGCGCAGGTCGATGACGGCGTCGGGGACCACGCTGCGGACGTCGACGAATCCAGCCGCGCGCGCCGCATCGCTTACCGGCGGGACATCGGGACTCGCCTGGGCGGTCCCCATCCCGCAGACCGCGACCGCTAGCGCAAGGGCGGGGCGCAAGTGACGCATCCGGTCATTGTCGCGGTTGGCCGTGCCGAATCGCGTTATCTGCTAGAAGATGTCGCCCTCGACGTAGCGTTGCAGGTTCGGCGCCATCGCCGCCACCACCTCGTCCTCGGGCATCGACGCGATCGGCTCCATCTTCCAGACGTAACGCAACAATGCGAAGCCGATCAGTTGAGTCGCGATCAAGCCACTGCGCCGCAGTCGTTCGTCCTCGTCGGCGCCCAGGGTGGAACCGCCGATCAGTCCGCGTTCGACGATCAGCCGCAGCTTGTCTCGGGTCTTGTCTTCATGGGCGGCGGTCAGCACCACCGCCCGCAGGATCGGCCCGACTTCGTCATCGGTCCAGGTGTCCAGCACGGTGCGGATCAATTGCCGACCCAGATCGGCCGTGGGCGTGGCCCACGTCGCGGCCACCGCATCGAGCCACTTCTGCGGCGGCGTGGTGGCGGCATCGAGCAGGCCCTCCTTGGATCCGAAATAGTGATAGATCAGCGCCGGGTCGACGTCCGCGGTCCGCGCGACGGCACGAATCGCCGTGCCGGCCCAGCCATGTTCGGCGAATTCGTCGCGGGCAGCGGCCAGAATGCGCGCCGCAAGCACGCCGCGCTCGTCGCGCGGGCCGGGGGTGATCGATCGCTGCGGCACCGCCCCACCATACCCGAAGTTTCATCTTGCGTTGAGACTAGTTTCAACGTAGCGTGAAACTATGACCATTCTCAACGGCCCGCAGACCACCGGTCGGGAATACCGGAACCTCAGCGAGCCGCGATACGCGTCGCGCACCGACATCAATACCGCGATCAGAATGCGGGACGGCGCAACGCTTTTGGCCGACGTGCACCGGCCCGATGCCGACGGCCGGTTCCCGGCGCTGTTGGCCGCCTCGCCATATCCGCGGCAGATGCAGGACCTCGGCGCCCCGGCGGGTTTCATCGAGGCCGGCAAGACGGACTTCTGGGTACCGCGCGGCTATGTGCACGTCATCGCCAACCTCCGCGGCACCTGCGGCTCCGAGGGCACGTTCAACTTCTTCGACGCGCAGGAACGCCGGGATGTGCACGACCTGGTGGAGTGGGTTGCGGCGCAGCCGTGGTGCGACGGAAACGTCGGCATGATCGGCATCAGTTATTTCGCGATGACCCAACTCGAGGCGGCCGTCGAGCGGCCGCCGCACCTCAAAGCGATCTTTCCCCTTGCCGTGACGAGCGACCTGTACGAGGGCGCCAACCACCACGGGCTGTTGAGTTCGTCGTTCATCACCCCGTTTCTCGCCATGATGGGCCTGACCTCCGACCGCAGCGACAAGCTGTGGCGCAGCAAGCCAGTCGGGTTGGCGCGGCGCGTCCTCAACAGTCCGGGCGTACACAAGAAGTTCGAGACCATGAACGGCGAGGCGGCGGTCACCATGCTGCGCCAACTGCTCAGGCTGCCCCACAACCCCCACCCGTGGGACGAACTATGGCAGGAGGCGGCGGTCAAGCACCCGACGCGCGACGAGTGGTGGGAAGAACGAAACCTGCTGCCACTGCTCAAGGAAATCGACATCCCGGTCTACTTGGGGTGCGACTGGCAGAACGTGCCGCTGCACCTGCCGTCGACCTTCGCCGCCTGGAACGCGTTGTCGGACAACGGGTGTGTGCGAATGGGGATGCTCGGTGAGTTCGGGCTGACCTGGCCATGGGAAAGCATGCACACTGAGGCATTGGCCTGGTATGACCACTGGTTGAAGGGCCGCGACACCGGGATCACCGACGGGCCGCCGATCCGCTACTTCTTGCCAGGCGCCGACGAGTGGCGAACGGCCGACTCCTGGCCGCCGAACGCATTGCATCGTGAGCTGGCCCTGCGTGCCGACGGCGGTCTGGATGCGGACGAGGGCGAGCCGGGAGGTCGCGAATTCATGGTCCTGGGGTCAGGTCTGGGCCGCGTCAAAGCCAGCGAGATCGATCCGCCGTCGCTGTTGGTGTGGACCAGCGAGCCGCTGAGCCAGGACGTCGATGTGGTCGGTGATATCGAGCTGCGGCTGGTGGCCTCGGCGACGGCGATGGACACCGCGTGGATCGCGACGCTGCAGGACGTGGCGCCCGACGGGAAGACGACCGACGTGACCGCGGGCTGGTTGCGCGCCAGCCTGCGGGAGGTCGACGACGCGTCCAGCCGGCCCGGTGCGCCGGTGCTGCCCTGCCGCACGCCGCAAGCGGTGCCGCCGGGAGAGGATATCGAGTATCGAATCCCGTTGGTTCCCAACGCACGCCGCTTCAAGGCGGACCACCGCATTCGGCTGACGCTCACCAGCGACGACCAAGACCCGTCGACGCCGGCGATCATGAATTTCCGGCATGCCAGCGTCGGCACCTCCAGCCTGAACACCGTGCGCTCGTCGTCGCGGTTGTTGATTCCGGTGCTCAGCCCACCGGCGTGAATTCGATGTGCAACTCGGTAAGCCCGCGCAGTAGGAAGGTGGGCTCGTAGCGGTACCGGCGACAGCCCGCCTGGCCGTGGCTACGAGTGGTTTTCGTCAAAACCGACAAGGTTTTCACCGAGTAGGAGACGGCATCAGCTGCTTCGCCAAATACGGCGCCGTTCGGCTGTGTTTCGTACGTGCAACCTCATTCGGCGTGCCCGCCGCGACAACCTGTCCACCGTCGCTGCCGGCTCCAGGCCCTAGGTCGATCACCCAGTCCGCACCCGCGACCATCCGCATGTCATGTTCGGCCACCACCACGGTATTGCCCGTATCGACCAGGCGGTGCAGTTGACGATCGAGCAGATCCACATCTGCGGGATGAAGCCCGGTCGTCGGCTCGTCGAGGACGTAGAGGGTATGCCCTCGGCGCGGTCGCTGGAGTTCGGAGGCGAGCTTAATCCGCTGCGCCTCGCCACCTGATAGCTCGGTCGCGGGCTGTCCGAGACGGAGATACCCCAGTCCGACGTCTCGCAACGTAGTCAAGCTCCGCGCCGCCTTCGTCACGTCGGCAAGAAAGCCCGAGGCCTCGTCGACGGTCATCGCGAGCACGTCGGCGATCGTGCGATCGCGGTACCGCACCTCGAGTGTCTCGTCCGAGTAACGCGCTCCTTGACACGCCGGGCAGGTGGCGTATGTGCCCGGCAGAAACAACAATTCGACGGAGACGAACCCCTCCCCCTGACAGGTGGGACACCGCCCTTCGGGCACATTGAACGAAAACCGGGCCGCTGTCCAACCGCGCCGACGAGCCTTGGCAGTCGCGGCGAATTCGTGGCGCACGGCGTCGAACAAGCCGGTGTAGGTCGCCAGCGTCGAGCGCGGCGTGCGTCCGATCGGGCGCTGGTCGACAGATACCAGCCGATTGATCTCCTCGACACCTTCTGCCGTCACGCCGATGCTCGCGTCGTGATCGAGATCGACGATCTCGGTGTCGGTTTCGTCGTTACCAGATTCGCCCGGCTCGGCTGCGCGTCCCGTACCGAGATGGCTGTGCACAACGTCGCCGAGGACCTTGACGACGAGCGTTGACTTGCCGGAACCGGACACTCCGGTGACCGCGGTGTACACACCAAGCGGCAGGTCCACGTCGAGGTCGCGCAAATTGTGGAAGCAGATCCCGCGCAGTCGCAACTGCCCGGACCGCGTCCGCGGTTCACGGGGCGGCGGCCTGGCCCCATCGAAGAGGTACCTGCGAGTGACCGATCCCTCGATGTCGGCGAGACCCGGCACCGGCCCGCTGTAGAGCACACTGCCGCCAAACTCCCCGGCCCCGGGTCCGACATCGACGACCCAATCGGCACGGCGTACCACATTCATGTCGGGCTCGACCACGAATAGCGAATTGCCGGCGCGCCGTAGGCGATCGAGCACCTCGAGCAGCGGTTCGGCGTCCGCTGGGTGCAGCCCGGCCGACGGCTCGTCGAGCACGTAAAGCACGCCGAACAACCCGGCGCGCAGTTGGGTGGCCAGCCGCAACCGTTGCAATTCGCCCGGTGACACTGTCGGGGTGCGGCGACTAAGCGTGAGGTAGCCGAGGCCGAGGTCGACGAGTACCTGAAGGCGTGCGACCAGATCGGCGGCGATCATCGTCGCCACTTCTGTCAACTCGCCCGATTCCGTTGACTCGTACGCGGGGGCGGCATCGGTCCGAGAAGCCGTCGGGCGCAACGTGTCAGCAAGATCGGCCAGCGGCATTGCCGCGTAGTCGGCGATGGTGTGCCCGGCGAATGTTACCTTCAGCGCTTCCGGTCGCAGCCCGGAACCGTCGCATACCGGGCATTCGACGGTGTCGACGAATTGCAGTACGCGACGGCGCATCATCGGGCTATGGGAATTGGCCAACGTGTGGCGGACGTGGCGCTCGGCACTGGAGAACGTCCCGTTGTAGTAATAGTCGGCCTGCACCGGGTGCTGGCGCGGGTCAATTTCGACCGTTGGCTGCTCATCGGTGAACAGAATCCAATTGCGTTGACGCTTGGGCAGTTTCCGCCATGGCTTGTCGATGTCGTACCCCAACGTGATGAGGATGTCACGTAAGTTCTGGCCCTGCCACGCGCCCGGCCATGCGGCGACGGCGCCTTCACGGATGGTCAGCGACGGGTCAGGTACAAGTGACTCCTCCGTCACCCGATGAATTCGCCCCAATCCGTGGCATTCGGGACACGCCCCCACCGCGGTGTTCGGGGAGAACGCATCGGAGTCCAGTCGTTCAGTGGCCCCCGGAGGGTAGGTTCCGGCGCGCGAGAACAACATCCTCAGCAGGTTCGACAGGGTGGTGACGGTGCCGACCGTCGACCGCGACGTTGCCGAACCGCGGCGCTGCTGCAATGCCACGGCGGGCGGTAGGCCCGTGATGTCATCCACCTTGGGCGCGCCGGCTGGCAGCAGCAACCGACGGGCGTACGGGGCGACGGATTCGAAGTAGCGACGCTGGGCCTCGGCATAGATGGTCCCGAACGCCAATGACGATTTGCCGGATCCGGAGATCCCGGTGAACGCGACCAGCGCGTCGCGGGGCGCTACGACGTCGACACCACGCAGATTGTGGACCCGCGTCCCGTAAACGCGCACACATGAGTCGATTTCATCAGTGCGCAGGTCGGATTTCACTGTCATCGTGCTCAGACGAGTACCCGCGCTGCAGCCCAGCAAGCATGATGTTTGCTGCTCACCGTCGCAGCGCGCATACGGGTACGGGTGGAACGAATCTTTATCCGTCCAGTCGGCCAAGACGATGGTGTGTCCTGTGGCGCCCGACTCGGGACGACGTTCCGGTCGCGCACCACCTCCCGGTCGAGCCAGGTGGCGCCGACCTTTACCAGGTCGTCGCGGATGCCCGGCCACGAGGTCAGGGTCCGCCCATCGAGCAATCCTGCGGACGCAAGCGCCGACGGCCCGTGACACCGCCAAGTATGTGGGTTAGCAGTCCCGGCACCGAGAGCGTGCCGGATTCAACGCGGTGGCTTAAAGGACAATTCCCTGTCCTCAAGACTGGTGGCCAGGGGCGGGATCGAACCGCCGACCTTCCGCTTTTCAGGCGGACGCTCGTACCGACTGAGCTACCTGGCCGGAAGGCATGTAGTGCCTCGCCGAGTTGGCGACCCTGACGGGACTCGAACCCGCGACCTCCGCCGTGACAGGGCGGCGCGCTAACCAACTGCGCCACAGGGCCTTGCTGCTGCTCCGCGTCACCGCGTCGCGTACCCCCAACGGGATTCGAACCCGTGCTACCGCCGTGAAAGGGCGGCGTCCTAGGCCACTAGACGATGGGGGCCAGAACCGAATCACTCCGGGGTACTCGCAACGTGGTTTCGTTAGGAGCCACGTCAGCTTAGGTCACTGTGTGCCCAATCCTCAAACGAGCCGGCTTTCGGGCCCAAGTATCCTGAATCTCCGCGGCCCCTATAGCTCAGTTGGTAGAGCTACGGACTTTTAATCCGCAGGTCCTAGGTTCGAGTCCTAGTGGGGGCACCAAAGCGGCTAGTTGGCCGCGTCGATCGGCGCTCAGCGCCCGAGCACCGCGCTGCTGTAGGTGACATCGGCAAAGGCTTGGGCGACCTCATCGTCGGCGTAGACAAAGCCGTTGGCCGCGTGCAGTTCCGCGACCGTCTGCGACGAGGTCCGCCAGCCGCGCTGGTCGAGGTGGTCGACGATGTGGCTGCGCTCGCCGTGATAGACGAGGTCGTTGAAGTCGACCTCGAAGCCGAGCTCGCTCATCCGGTCGTGGTGCGCCCGCCAGCGCGGGTCGGCGAAAATGGCGGTGTCAGGCACGAAGTCGAAGGCCAGGCGGCTGCCGGGGGCGCTCAGCGCGGTGATGTTGTCGAACAACGCGTCCTGGGCCGCCTCGGGCAGATACACCAACAGACCCTCGGCGCTCCACGCGGAGGGGACCTGCGGATCGAATCCGGCATCGCGCAACGCCGTGGCCCAATCGTCACGCAGATCGACGGCCACGGTGCGCCGCTCGGCGGTCGGCACGGCGCCCAGATCGTCCAGAGTCAGAGTCTTGAACTCGATGACCTCCGGCATGTCGACCTCGTAGACGACGGTGCCCGCCGGCCACGGCAGGCGGTAGGCGCGCGCATCCAGCCCCGACGCGAGGATCACCGCCTGGCCGATTCCGCTCCGCGTTGCGTCCAGGAAGAAGTCGTCGTAAAACCTTGTGCGACACGCCATCCCCCGCGCCATCCGGTGCGGATCGAACTCGGAAGCCCCACCGGCCGGGATCTCGCCGTTCACCAGCCGGACGTAGACGTCGATCCCGACGGCGCGCACGAGCGGCGCCGCATAGGGGTCGTCGATCAGCTTCGCGTCGGAGGACAGGGCCCGCTGGGCGGCGACCATCGTCGCCGTCGCACCGACGCTCGTCGCCAGATCCCAACGATCACGATCGGTGCGCGCCATGGTGCTCCTCATCCCGACCAAATTAAATAGACAACCTAGTCAGTATCGCAGGACTGATCCTCAAAGCCCGCGGGACTACCCTCCGGCCTATGACCGACTTCGCCCAGCGGACGATCGACCTGGCCCGGCGCAACGTCGCGGAGGGCGGTCGGCCGTTCGCGACCGTGATCGTCAAAGACTCCGAAGTCCTCGCCGAGAGCGCCAACAAAGTGGCACAGACGAGCGACCCGACCGCCCACGCGGAAATCCTGGCCATCCGGGAGGCGTGTATGAAGCTGGGCACCGAGCACCTGGTCGACTGCACGATTTACGTGATGGCCCATCCGTGTCCGATGTGCCTCGGCTCGCTGTATTACTGCTCACCCAAGGAAGTCGTCTTCCTCATCACCCGCGAGGCCTACGAGCGGTACTACCTCGACGACCGCAAGTACTTCGAGGTGTCCACCTTCTACGACGAATTCGCCAAGAGTTGGGACCGGCGGCGCCTGCCCATGCGCTACCAGCCGCAAGAAGGCGCGGTGGACGTCTACCGGCTCTGGAACGAGCGCAACGGGGGTCAGCGCCGGTCCACGGTCGTCCCGTCACCCTGAGAAGGCAGCCGTTGGCAGCGCCGCCGAACTTGAATATTATTTGCGTATGCATGCAGGTAGTAGCGAAGGCCGGCTGCCGGACGATCAGGCGAGTCTGGTGGTCGAGGTCTTCCGGATGCTGGCCGACGCCACCCGCGTGCAGGTGCTCTGGTCGCTGACCGACCGCGAGATGTCGGTCAACGAACTCGCCGAGCACGTGGGTAAGCCGGCGCCGTCGGTCTCCCAGCATCTGGCGAAGCTGCGAATGGCGCGCCTCGTCCGCACCCGCCGGGAGGGAACGACCATCTTCTACAGCCTCGAGAACGACCACGTCCGTCAGCTCGTCATGGACGCGGTCTTCAACGCCGAGCATGCGGGTCCGGGCGTGCCCGGTCATCACCGCACGGACGGCGGGCTGAAGGCCGTCGCCGAATCAGCGCCCTTGCCGGGCCGGCGGGACAGCGGCACCAAGTGAATAAGGGATCGGCACAACGCTTTTGACCCAAGGAGCACACCATGACCGAGCAGCACACCCATGACACGCCGCACGCGCACGAACACGAGCACGGCGACGTCACTCATGCGCACACGCACACGCACACCGCGCACGAGCACGACCACGTCCAGCACGAGCACTCCCACGGCCACGCCGACGGCACCGAGCACAGCCATCAGCACGTGCACCAGGCGGGTCTGGAGGATGTGCACGGTCACCCGCACTAGAGGGCGCTAAACCCCAGGGCAGTAGTGCATGGGATCGCCGCGCTTGTCCAGCGGCGGCAGATTGCGTGCCGGCGTCTGCGGCAGCGGCGCGTCGGCCGGGATGCGCCCGGATGCGCGGTCGAGGCCGGCACGGGCTCGCGGGTGCTTGCGGTACCTGGGCGGCACAACGGCGAAGATCAGCCGCACCATGTTGCCGAAGCGTCGGTGCAACCACTCGTCGCGGTCGGTCCACTGAAAGCCCAACCGTTCGCGAACGGCCGGGTGATAGAAGCCGACGGTAAGCCAGACGAAGAACGGCCGTGACAGCTTGGTCAGGCCGCCCCACAGCCAATCCGGGAGCCACGGAGCGATCGGCAGCTTGTCATATATGGTCAGATCGAGCACTGCCCGCGTCGCGTAATTGTCCTCTAACACGTTGCGACACATGTGGTCCCAGTAGACCTGAAACTCTTCCCAGGTCTTCGGCACCGGACGCATGCTCATGCCGTACATCCGGTACCACTGAATGTGTTCGTCGAAGAGTTGGCGCTTTTGGGCTTCGGTCAGACCGCCGCCGAACCGTTCGGCCACCAGGATTGTGCCCATGAAGAACGTGCTGTGTGCCCAATAAAAGACGTCGGGATTGAGCGCGTGGTACCGACGCCCTTGGTCATCCACGCCCTTGATGTCGGTGTGGTAGTCGCGGACCTCGGCACCCGTCGTCGGAGCCCGGTCTCCGTCGAAGACCACCCCACCGATCGGGTACAGCGACCGCATCACCCGCGGCAACGGTTCCCGGAAGAACGTCGAGTGTTGCTCCACAGCGGCGCCCAACTGCGGGTGCATGTTCTGCATGGATCCCGCGAACGGGCCCTGCAGCATGCCGCGCCAGTCGCCGAAGTACCGCCAGGTCAGCGATTCGGGGCCGAGCGGGACTGGTGGCGCGTCGTAACCGAGGGGCGACACCGGGCAGCCGCCGGCTACACCGGCCGACGAGTCCGCCGTGGTTGCAGCGTCGCGCACGACGTCGCTGGTCAGCGGACGGGGTCCGGACGTATGTTGAGGCACTATTGGGTTCCTGTAGGTATCTGCAAAACTGACTACATGCGTTGTCAGTTTCAAGCTTAGGAGCGATGTGCAGTCCGGTCAACGACGGGGCCGTTGGACCGGCGTCCCCTTGGGGGATCGCCTTGCCCTCCGCCGCGACGACCTCATCGCCGCCGGGGTGCAATTGCTCGGCAGCGACAGCCGACCGGCGTTGACCGTGCGTGCCGTGTGCCGCAAGGCCGCGTTGACCGAACGCTACTTCTACGAAAGCTTCTCGGATCGAGACGAATTCGTGCGCGCGGTCTACGACGACGTATGTACGCGCGCAATGAACACACTCACCTCCGCGAATACCCCGCGGGAGGCCGTCGAGAGGTTCGTCGAGCTGATGGTCGACGACCCGGTCCGCGGGCGCGTGTTGTTGCTGGCACCGGCGGTCGAGCCGGTATTGACGCGCTCGGGTGCGGAGTGGATGCCCAACTTCATCGAACTGCTGCAGCGCAAGTTGTCGCGGATCGGCGATCCCGTGCTGCAGAAGATGATCGCCACCAGCTTGGTCGGCGGCCTGTCCAGCCTGTTCACCGCGTATCTGAACGGCCGGCTCGGCGCGACGCGCAAACAATTCATCGACTACTGCGTCGACATCCTCTACATCACGGCGGCCCCGTACGTGCCCGCCCCCGACCTGGGGTAAGTGCGACCAACCTGTTTATCGGCCGCGCCGCGCCGGCAACTCGTAAAAGATGAACTTGTTGGCCGCGAGAAGCGCAAAATATGGGATCTAACCGTTACCGCGGGGGCGGCCGGGCAGCTTGATGCTACTGATGTACACAGATATATTGACTGCTACCCGTCGACACAGATAACTGGAGGCCTTATGTCAGCCGAGCTGACACACCTACAGCTGCTGCACGAGCTCGAGCCGTTCGTCGAGACCTACCTCAACCGGCACGAGAGCATGCATAAGGACTGGAACCCGCACGACTACATCCCGTGGTCGGACGGCAAGAACTTCTACGCGCTCGGGGGTCAGGACTGGGAACCTGAGCAGAGCAAGCTGTCCGACCTCGCCCAGGTGGCGATGGTGCAGAACCTGATGACGGAAGACAACCTCCCTTCGTACCATCGCGAGATCGCGATGAACTTCGGCCTGGACGGCCCCTGGGGCCAGTGGGTCAACCGGTGGACGGCCGAGGAGAACCGGCACGGGATCGCGCTGCGCGATTACCTGGTGGTGACCCGCGCCGTGGATCCGATCGAGCTGGAGAAGCTGCGCATCGAGGTGGTGAACCGGGGCTTCAGCCCGGGCCAGAACCAGCAGATTCGAGCCGACCTGTTTGCCGAGAGCCTGTTCGACTCGGTCATCTACGTGACGTTCCAGGAGCTGGCCACCCGGATCTCCCACCGCAACACGGGCAAGGCGTGCAACGAGACGATCGCCGACCAGCTGCTGGCCAAGATCTCGGCCGACGAAAACCTGCACATGATCTTCTACCGCGATGTCAGCGACGCCGGGTTCACCGCGGCCCCCAACCAGGCGATGAAGTCGCTGCACAAGGTGCTGCGCAACTTCCAGATGCCGGGCTACCAGGTACCCGAGTTCCGCCGGAAGGCCGTCCTCATCGCCGTGGGCGGCGTGTACGACCCGCGCATCCACCTCGACGACGTGGTCATGCCGGTGCTGAAGAAGTGGCGCATCTTCGAGCGTGAGGACTTCACCGGAGAGGCGGCCGCAATGCGCGACGACCTTGCGCTGCTGATCAAGGAGCTTGAGCAAACCTGCGAGAAGTTCGAGATCTCGAAGCAGCGTCAGCTCGACCGGGAAGCGCGCACCGGCAAGAGGACCACCGCGCTCGAGCTGCACCAGACCGCGGGCACGCTGACCATGAGCCGGCGGTAACCACGCGGTGCGCATCGGGCCCATCACGCTCGCCAGCCCGGTGGTGCTGGCACCGATGGCGGGCGTAACCAACGTCGCGTTTCGGACGCTGTGTCGTGAACTCGAGCAGTCGAAGGTCGGCACCGTCAGCGGGCTCTATGTCTGCGAGATGGTGACGGCGCGCGCGCTCGTCGAGCGGCATCCGGTCACCATGCACATGACCACCTTCGCGCCGGACGAGTCGCCACGCTCGTTGCAGCTCTACACGGTCGATCCGGCGACCACGTACGCCGCGGCCAAGATGATCGCCGACGAGGGCTTGGCCGACCACATCGACATGAATTTCGGCTGTCCGGTGCCCAAGGTCACCAAACGCGGCGGCGGGGCCGCGTTGCCGTACAAGCGGCGGCTGTTCGGGCAGATCGTCGGGGCGGCCGTGCGCGCAACCGAAGGCACCGACATCCCGGTGACCGTCAAATTCCGCGTCGGCATCGATGACGAGCACCACACGCATCTCGATGCCGGCCGCATCGCCGAAATGGAGGGTGCCGCCGCGGTCGCGCTGCACGCCCGCACGGCGGCGCAGCGCTACTCGGGCACCGCAGACTGGGAGCAGATCGCCCTGCTCAAGCAGCACGTGCGGACGATCCCGGTGCTGGGCAACGGTGACATCTACGACGCCAGCGACGCCCTGACGATGATGGCCAGCACGGGATGCGACGGCGTCGTGATCGGACGCGGCTGCCTGGGCCGGCCCTGGCTCTTCGCCGAACTGTCGGCCGCATTCACCGACAGCCCGGCCCCCGTGCCGCCCACGTTGGGCGAGGTAGCGGGCATCGTCCGCCGGCACGGGCAGTTGCTGGCCGCGCACTTCGGCGAGGACAAGGGGATGCGCGACATCCGCAAGCACATCGGCTGGTACCTGCACGGCTTCCCGGCCGGCTCGGAGCTGCGCCGAGCGCTGGCGATGGTCAAGACGCTCGACGAACTCGATTCGCTGCTAAGCCAATTGGACGGCACCGTGCCCTTCCCGGACGCAGCGAGCGGCCCCCGGGGCCGGCAGGGCTCACCCGCGCGGGTGGCACTGCCCGAAGGCTGGCTCACCGACCCGGACGACTGCACTGTGCCGGCCGGCGCCGACGTGATGCACTCCGGAGGCTGATCGACCGCGCGAAATCGCGTCCGGGCAGATAACTCAGTACGATGTGGACCTTGCTGCATTGCGCGTTGCTGCGGCGGATCGGTAACGCGCCGCCGCCCGAGCGCGACAAAGGAGTGCGACCCACGGGTGGCATGACCGCTGCGCGGATACGCCAGGCGCTGGGCCGACATTGCGCACGGATACGCTGACATCCGCATCAGAGCTTCGGAGGCCGGTAAGACATGAGTGACGCCGAGGACGACGCCACTCGCGACGCCCGACGCGCTGCGCTTGGCGCCGCCCCCTGGGAGCGGTTCTCCGAGCCGCCGGCTGACTACAGTCGGCACCTCTGGCAGACCGAGAGTGCGGTCGAGCCCATCCAATCCCGGGCCGCCGACGACGAAGAATCCGGATCCCATACGGCGGGCGGAGTCAGCGTCGCCGACCTGATCGCGAAACTCGGTGCCCCTTCGACCGGCCGGTCCACTCACCGCCGCGCCGAGCCGGACGTCGAACCCGCCATCGAACCGGCCCAAGCCGAATCGGACCTGCCGGTGGAGCTGCAGAAAACCCAGGTGATCGAGGACCTGGCCTATTCGCTCGACGCGGTCTCGGAGCTCCCCGACCTCGACGCCGCCGAATATCCGAGCGGCCAGGGACCCGTATCCGGCGAAGATTCGGACGCCCAGCGGCGGACGCCCCGGCGCCGCCGCCGGCCGATGCTGCTGGCCGCGCGCGCGGTGGCCGCGGTGCTCGCGGCGCTTACCCTGGCCATGACCGGCGGGGCGTGGCAATGGAGTACGTCGAAGAATGCCCGGCTCAACACGATCAACGCTCTCGAGCAGGACTCCAGCGACATCCGCGACCGCAACGGCCAGTACGGGGACGAAGATTTCCTGATCGTCGGCCTCGACTCGCGCGCCGGCGACAACGCCAACATGGGCGCCGGTAACACCGACGACGCGGACGGCGCCCGGTCGGACACCGTGATGCTGGTCAACATTCCGGCAAACCGCAAACGCGTGGTGGCGGTGTCGTTCCCGCGCGACCTGGCGATCACCCCGATGCAGTGCGAGGCGTGGAACCCGGAGACGGGTAAGTACGGGCCCCTCTACGACGCAAAGACCAAATCCTGGGGTCCGAAGATGATCTACACCGAGACCAAACTGAACTCGGCATTCGCCTTCGGCGGCCCGAAGTGTCTGGTCAAGGAGATCCAGAAGCTATCCGGTCTGAGCATCAACCGCTTCATCGCCGTCGACTTCGCGGGGTTCGCCAAAATGGTCGACGCGCTGGGCGGTGTGGAGGTGTGCTCGAAAACCGCGCTGCACGACTACGAGCTGGGCACCGTGCTCGACCACGGCGGCCGCCAGGTCCTGGACGGCTCGACCGCACTGAATTACGTGCGAGCCCGTCAGGTCACCACCGAAACCAACGGAGACTACGGCCGCATCAAACGCCAGCAGCTATTCCTGTCCTCGCTGCTGCGCTCGCTGATCTCCGAGGACACGCTGCTCGACCTGAACAAGCTCAACAATGTCGTCAACATGTTCATCAGCGACACCGTCGTCGACAACGTGCAGTCGAAGGATTTGATCCAACTCGGTCAGTCGTTGCAAGGCATGGCGGCCGGGCACGTCACGTTCGTCACCGTGCCGACCGGCGTCACCGACCAGAACGGCGACGAACCGCCGCGCATGGCCGACATGCGGGCGCTGTTCGACGCCATCATCAACGACGATCCGCTGCCCGAGGAAAACGACCAGAACGCAAAGAATCTCGGGACCTCTGACGACAAGTCCGGCGGGCAGACGAAGGCACCCGCCACCAAGAAGGCACCCGCCCCTACCGCGGCGCCCGAGGCCCGGCATGAGCAGGTCACCACGACCACACCCGGTGATGTCACGGTGCGCGTCTCCAACGCGACGACCCAGAGCGGCCTCGCGGCCACCGCGACCACCCAGCTCAAGCGGGACGGCTTCAACGTGATGACGCCGGACGACTACCCGAGCTCAGTGAACACGACGACGGTGTTGTTCTCGCCCGGCAACGAGCAGGCGGCGGCGACCGTGGCGTCTTCCTTCGCCAATGCGAAGGTGCAGCGAGTGTCCGGCTACGGGCAGGTCGTTCAGGTGGTGCTCGGACCCGACTTCAAGTCGGTCGCCACTCCCCAACCGAGCGGCTCGTCGATCAGCTTGCAGATCGAACGCGGCTCGGGCAGCGCGCCGGCCAAGCTGCCCGAGGACCTGACCGTCACCAACGCCGCCGACACCACCTGCGAGTAAGCGCCTTTGGCGGCGCTCCACCGCTCTTTTTCTCAGCCGAGAACGTAGGCTTGGCGATATGCGGACCGCCTACCACGAGCAACTCTCGGAGTTATCCGAGCGGCTCGGCGAGATGTGCGGGCTGGCGGGCATCGCCATGGAGCGGGCCACCCAAGCCCTGCTGCAGGCCGATCTGGTGCTGGCCGAACAGGTGATCTCGGACCACGAGAAGATCGCCACCCTCAGCGCCCGAGCCGAGGAAAGCGCCTTCGTGCTACTGGCCTTGCAGGCGCCGGTCGCCGGTGATCTGCGGTCCATCGTGAGCGCTATTCAAATGGTGGCCGACATCGACCGGATGGGCGCGCTGGCCCTGCACGTCGCGAAGATCGCCCGACGTCGGCATCCTCAGCACGCGCTGCCCGAAGAGGTCAATGGCTACTTCGCCGAAATGGGCAGGGTTGCAGTCGAATTGGGGAACAGCGCGCAAGAAGTGGTGATGTCACGCGATCCGGAGAAAGCCGCCCGGATCCGCGAAGAGGACGACGCCATGGACGACCTGCACCGCCATTTGTTCTCGGTGCTGATGGACCGCGAATGGAAGTACGGTGTGGCGGCCGCCGTCGACGTGACGCTCCTGGGCCGGTTCTACGAGCGCTTCGCCGACCACGCGGTCGAAGTGGCCAGGCGCGTCATCTTCCAGGCGACCGGCAAGCTGCCCGAAGAAGAAACGAAACCCACCTCGCAGTAAGCGAAACCGGGGCCGGGCTAGCCGAAGCGGCCGGAGATGTAATCCTCTGTCGCCTTCTGGCTCGGGTTGGAGAAGATCTTCTCGGTGTCGTCGACCTCGATCAACCGCCCCGGTTTTCCGACGGCTTCCAGGTTGAAGAACGCGGTGTAGTCGCTGACTCGCGCCGCCTGCTGCATGTTGTGGGTGACGATGACGATCGTGTAGTCCTGCTTCAGCTCGCTGATCAGCTCCTCGATGGCCATCGTCGAGATCGGGTCCAGCGCGGAGCACGGCTCGTCCATGAGCAGCACGTCGGGCTGCACGGCGATCGCCCGCGCGATGCACAACCGCTGCTGCTGGCCGCCGGATAATCCGCCGCCCGGCCTGTCCAACCGGTCCTTGACCTCGTCCCACAGGTTCGCGCCGCGCAGCGAGTATTCAGCGGTCTCGTCGAGCACCTTGCGATTGCGCACGCCCTGCAGCTTCAAACCCGCCACCACGTTGTCGCGAATCGACATGGCGGGGAACGGGTTCGGCCGCTGGAACACCATTCCGATCGCCCGGCGCACGCCGACCGGGTCGACCCCGGCGCCGTAGATGTCCTCGTCGTCGAGGAGCACGCTGCCCTCAACCCGGCCGCCGGGGACCACCTCGTGCATCCGGTTGAGCGTGCGCAGCACCGTCGTCTTGCCGCAGCCGGACGGGCCGATGAACGCGGTCACACTGCGGGGCAGGATGGACAGCGTCACATCCCCTACCGCGTGAAACGAACCGTAGTAGATGTTGACGGCTTTGAGGTCCAACCGCTTTGCCACTTAGTGCTCCTGCCTATGACTTTCTGGCGCCAAGAAACTTCGCTGTCACTCGGGCCCCGATGTTGAGGGTGGCGATCACCAGGATGAGGGTTAGGGCGGCACCCCACAACCGATCCGTGGGGACCGGGTTCACGCCGGCGCCGGCGCTGGTCTGGTTGTACATCATGCCGGGTAGCGTCCCCATGAATCCACTGAAGATGTCGAAGCTCATAGATTGCGAGTAACCGACGAGAATCAGCAATGGGGCCGTCTCGCCCATCACCCTGGCCACCGCCAGCATGATGCCGGTGATGATGCCGGACACCCCGGTGGGAAGCACGACCCTGACGATCGTCTTCCACTTCGGGATTCCCAGCGCATAACTGGCCTCGCGAAGGTCAACCGGGACGATCCGCAGCATCTCCTCGGTGGCTCGCACGATCACCGGCAGCATCAACAGGACCAGCGCGAGGGACACCGCGAACTGGGAGCGAGGAAGGCCCAACGTCGCCACGAACAGCGCGTAAACGAACAACGCCGCCACAATCGAGGGCACTCCGCTCAGGACGTCCACCATGAACGTGGCCAGCCTCCCCAGCGGGGTGCCGCCCCCATATTCGGCCAGATAGATGGCGAGCATGAGGCCGATCGGGATGGAGATCAGCGCGCATACCACTCCTTGCAACACGGTGCCGACGATCGCGTGATAGGCGCCGCCGCCGGCCACGAAGGCCGTCATGCCCGCTTGCGAGTGAGTCCACCAAACGGTCGACGCGATCGCCTTGAAGCCCTTGGCGATCACCGAGTAGAGCACCAACAGAAGGGGCGTCACCGCAATCACCATCGACAGCGAAACAAGCACCATCGCAACATGATCCGCGACCCGGCGGCGCCGGCTCGGCCGAGCGAACGTGCGCGGCTTCAGCGGGCGGTCCAACATCGAGGTCATCGCCCGGCGCCCCATCTGGTTCTGGAGGCGGCGCCGCGCGCCAGGGCATCGACCAGGAAGGTGAGCACGAACAGCGCCAGCCCCGCCGCGATGTACGCGCCGGCCTTGTATTGGTCGTTGAATTGCGCCACGGTCCCCGCGATCTTGGTCGCGACGGTGGAGCCGCCGTCGAACAGCGACCAGCCGAACGCCGCCTGGGTTCCGCGCAAGATGATCAGCAGCGCGACCGTCTCGCCCATCGCGCGGCCCAGTCCCAGCACCGCTGCGCTGATGTATCCCGACCGCCCGAACGGCAGCACGATCGTCTTCACCACCTCCCAACGGGTGGCGCCGAGGGCCAGCGCGGCCTCGACCTGATCCTGCGGTGTCTGGACGAACACCTCGCGGGTGACGGCGGTGATGATCGGCAGGATCATCACCGCCAGGACGATGCCGCCGGTGAAGATGGTGCCGCCGCCGGCCACCGACGCGTTGCCGTCGGCGAACAGGAAGCACCAGCCCAGGGAGTGGTTCAGCCAGGTGGCCACGGGTCGCAGTTGCGGCGCCAGCACATGCAGGCCCCACACGCCGTAGATGATGGACGGCACCCCCGCCAGCAGATCGACAGCGTAGGCCAAGGAGGCGGCGGCCCGGCGCGGCGAGTACTGCGTGACGAAGATGGCGACGCCCAGCGCGACGGGCATGGCCAGGATCAACGCGAACGCCGACACGAACATGGTGACCTTCAGCAGGTCGGAGATGCCGAAGTGCATGGCCGAGGTGTCGGTGGTGATCCAGTTGCCGCCGTAGCTGAAGAAGTTCTCCCGATCGCGCCTCAGGGCCGGGATGGCCCACAGCAGCAGGAAGCCGCCGATTGCACCGATGACGACGACGATCAGCAAGCCTGAGCTCTTGGCCAGCCAACGGAACGCGCGATCCCCGACGTGGGGGCGCGCATCACCCCATGGGTTGATCGGTATCGTCGGCGCCTCCGGGAACGGCGCGGCAACGGTCGCGCCCGAGCCGGCGTCGATCGGGTTTGGCGTAGTCACTGTGATCCCAGCACAGTTCACTCGCTCCTTAAGCGCGGGGCCGATTGGTCACTGCAGAGCGTTGATCGCGGCAACCAGTCGCTCTTTGACCCTATCGGGCAGCGGGACATAGCCGGCCGAGGGAAGCTCGGTCTGCCCGCTGCCGGCGGCGACCGTGAGGAACGACTTGATCGCGCCGGAGGTGTCCGGGTCGGAGCCCTTCGAACACACGATCTCGTACGTCGCCAGGACCAGCGGATAGACACTCGGTTCCTGGGAGCGGTACATCGAGTTGAGGTCCAGCACCAGGTCGTTGCCGTCGGCCACGAAGTTGGCAGCCTTCACCGCATTCCCGGCCGTCTCGTTGGTGAGCGGGACCGCGACGCCCTTATTGGTGGCGATCTGGGCGTACGGCATACCGCCCTGGTCGGCGAAGCCCTTCTCGACGTATCCGATCGCGCCCGGCGTCGCCCGCACGGCCTGGACGACGCCGGCCGACTTCATGGCGCCTTCGCCCACCCCGCCCTGAAATTCGGTGCCCACGCCTTTGGTCCAGCTCTGCGGCGCGGCGGCCGTCAGATATTTCTGCATGTTGTCGGTCGTTCCCGACGAGTCCGTCCGGTAGATCGGTGCGATCTTGGTATCGGGCAGCACGACGCCGGGATTGAGGGCCGCCAGGATGGGGTCATTCCAGGCGGTGATCCGTCCGCTGAAGATCTTGGCCAACGCGTCACTGCTCACCACCAATGCCGGCACTCCGGCCAGGTTGTAGACCAACGCGATCGGCCCGAACACCAGCGGCAAGTCCCACGCCGGGTTTCCATCGCATCGTGCGGCGGCCGGACCGATCTGATCGGAGGCCAGCGGCGAGTCGGCGCCCGCGAAGTCGACGTGGCCGGCGATGAACTGCTCGCGGCCGGCGCCCGAACCGGTCGGGTTGTACGACACGCTCTTGCCCGGGCAGTACTGGCCCCAGACCTGGTTGAACAACGCCATCGCGTTTTGTTGGGCCGTCGAGCCTTCCGCCGTCAGCTTGTTTTTGCCGCTGCATCCCGCCGTGCCGGTGGGCCCGGAGACGGCTGCCGCCGAAGCGTCGCGGTGGTTCTGGTCGCTGCCACAGCCGGTCAATGCGCCGATACCGACTGCGACCACCACCGCCAGCACCGCCAGCGCTCTGCCACCACCCCTGTCGAGCCTCACCGATCTAGCTTCCTGCCCCCTACGGGCCCGCGTGTGCCTCGCCGGCCATCTCCCAACAGGTTGCCAGGTCGTCGCGAAAATATGCGCTGCCGCATCCCGCGCATTCGGTTCGCGCCCACGCGTCCGTCAGTCGGAGGCGACGGCGTAGGCGGTGTCCACGCTGTAGGTGGTGAAGCCCAGGCGCTGGTAGGTGCGCACCGCGGCGACGTTGTCCGACTCCACGTAGAGCAGCACGGTCGGTTCGGCCGCCCCGGCCAGCCGCTGCGCCAACGACCCGATCCCGATGGCCGTCAGCATCTGTCCCAGACCCCGCCCCTGCGCCGACGGGTCGACGCCCACGACGTAGACCTCCCCCAGGCCGGGTTGATCGGGATGCACCTTGGTCCAATGGAAGCCCAGCAGCTTGCCCGGCTGATCGGTTTCGGAGACGCCGAAAGCGAGGAACAAGCCGTCCGGGTCGAACCACGGCTCGTTGCGCCGCTCGGCCAGCTGCGTTTCGGTCCAGCCGCCCTGTTCGGGATGGTCGGCGAAGGCGGCGTTGTTGACTCGCAGCAGTTCAGCGTCGTCGGCCGTTCCCGCGTAGGTGCGGACCCGCACGCCGGGAACGGGCCGGACCAAGTCGTGGGTGTCACGCAGCGTGCGGCGCATCTGCAGCAATTCGCGTACCGGGACGAGGCCCAGCGCGTCGGCGGTGGCCCGGGCCGGCTCGAGTGTGCCGTGCGCCCAGAACCGGTTCCGTCCGCCGGTCTCGGCCAGGGCCGCACGCGCCAGCGCCGTCCCGAAGCCGTGCCGGCGGACCCGCGGATGCACGACGAGTTCCGCCATCGCGGCTTCTGCGTCGTGCGAGAGATTGAGGTAACCGACGGTCCCGTCGGTCTCGGTGATGAGCAGATGCCCGGTGCGATCGTGCGCGAGCTCGCGCAGCACCTGTTCACCGACGGGCGCCACCCCATCGAATTCCGTTGTCGCCGTGACTAGTTCGCGCACTTGCCGCTGCTCGTCCGCGGTCAGCGCCGAGCGCCACTCGGGCGCGGTCACTGACTGCGCAACGGGTCGCCCAGGGGTTCTTGCATTTCCTCCGAGTCGGACTCGACGTCGGCGGCGGCTTCGTCGTCAGTGGCGTCGGCGATCGGGGCGCGGCCACGTGCAGGCCGGACGGCTTTGTAGCCGACGTTGCGGACGGTGCCGATCAATGCCTCGTATTCGGGGCCGAGTTTGGCGCGCAGCCGACGCACGTGGACATCCACGGTGCGGGTGCCGCCGAAGAAGTCGTATCCCCAGACTTCGTGCAGGAGCTGCGCGCGGGTGAATACCCGCCCGGCATGCTGGGCGAGGTACTTGAGCAACTCGAACTCTTTGTAGGTCAGGTCGAGCGGGCGGCCCCGCAGTCTCGCGGTGTAGGTGCCCTCGTCGATCACCAGCTCACCCAGGCTCACCTTGCCGGCGCTTTCCTGGTCGGCCAGCCCGCCGCGGCGCCCGACCACCAGCCGCAGCCTGGCGTCGATCTCGGCGGGCCCGGTGCTCGGCAGCAGGATCTCGTCCAGCCCCCAGTCGGCGCTGACCGCCACCAGACCACCTTCACTCACGACAGCCAAGACGGGGACCGACCGGCCCGCGGTGCTCAACAGCCGGCAAAGGCCACGGGCCGACGACAAATCGGTGCGCGCGTCCACCAGCACGGCGTCCGCAGTCCCAGCCTCGAGCAACGAGGACGGCTCCGCCGGTGCCGTGCGGACGGTGTGGGGAAGCAGCGACAACGACGGCAGGACCGGGTCGGGATGCAGCTCCGAGGTCAGCAGTAATAGCTCCAACTAGCCCCTCCAGCTCGGGGGAACGGCATCTTCCACAATTCGCAACGCAACGACGCGTTAGTTGCCAGGCCACCTAACGATAACTTGCCACCTGCCATTTTTGCGTGGTGACGATGCAGTGTGAGCCCCGCCACCCGGGTGGTCCGCGGCACGGCGCGCAGGGGGCTACGCGACAATATGCGGGTGCGCAAGGTCCTGATCGGGGTGGTGGCCGTGGCGATCGCGCTGGCCGCTGTTGTGGTCGGTGCCGTTGTTGTCGACTACGGAAGCAGCATCTACGCCGAATACCGGCTGTCCTGCAGCGTGCGCAAGGCGGCCAATCTGAGGTCCGAGCCGTTCGTGGCCATCGTGGCGTTTCCCTTCATCCCGCAGGCGATGCGCCACCACTACAACCAGGTGGAGATCAAAGCCAACGCCGTCGACCATGCAACGGTCGGCAAGGCCACCCTCGAAGCCACCATGTACGCGGTCGACCTGACCCACACGTCTTGGCTGATCGAACCCGCCGCGAAGCTGCCGGTGGGCAAACTGGAGAGCCGCATCATCATCGGCTCGACCCACCTGGGCCGCTATCTGGGCATCAGCGACCTGATGGTCGAGGCGCCGCCGAAGGAGACCAATACCGCCACCGGCGGCGTCACCGCGTCGGGCATCTCCGACAGCCACGGTCTGGTGTTCAGCGGCACCCCGCACTCGGCCAACTTCGAGCACCGGGTCAGCGTCTCGGTGGACCTTTCCATCGCCCCGGACGACCAGTCGACGCTGGTGATCACTCCGACCGGCGTCCTGACCGGGGCGGACACCGCGGATCAAGCCGTTCCGGATGACAAGCGGGATGCGGTGCTGCGCGCCTTCACCACCAGGGTGCCCAACCAGCGGCTCCCGTTCGGGGTGGCACCGAAGACCGAGGGCGCGCGCGGCTCAGACGTGATCATCGAGGGCATCAGTTATGGAGTGACCGTCGATCTGGACGGCTTCAAGCAGTCGTGACCCCGCCATCGCCGACGGCTTGCGGTCCGCGGGGCGACCGCCGCTGGATTTGATCACTGAACGTCATTCGGTAAGCTTGCCGACGTGCTAGCCCGCATTGAGCCCCTGCTCACCCAACGCCGCGCAGTCGATCTGTGCCGCACCGCGGGCTGTTGCTGTCGCTGTAGCTGCTGAGTCGCCGCGCACTTTCGCGCCGCACTCGGAGCAGCCCCGGAACGTTACCGTGGCCCGTCTCCCGTCGTTCGTTCCCTCAGCAGCAGGCGTATTCAGGAGTAGTACCGTGCCGATCAGCAACACCAACACCCAGCCGGACACCGTCGACGTGCGCGGCCCCAGGTTCGCCGCCTGGGTGACCACCGCGGTCCTGGTGCTCACGCTTGCCGTGTCCGCCGCGAGTCCGCTGGCGGCGGCGGTCATTCTGGGGGTGCAGGCCATTGTCTTCGCCATCGGCGCCGCGGGCGGCCCGCGCAAGCATCCCTATGGGCGGATATTCGCCCTCGTCGTTGCACCCCGGATCGGCCCCGTCACCGAGCGCGAACCGGTCGCACCGCTGAAGTTCGCCCAACTCGTCGGCTTGATCTTTGCGCTCGTGGGTGCCGTCGCGTTCGCCGCGGGCGCCTTCTTGGTCGGCGTCATCGCCACCGCCGGGGCGCTGGTCGCCGCGTTCCTGAACGCCGCCTTCGGCATCTGCCTGGGTTGCCAGCTCTACCCACTGGTTGCGCGTTTCCGAGGAGCCGCGCGCACCACATGACCTGTTCATAGAAAGCGATCGAAAGGATCCCCCGCATGGCACGCTCCGACGTCCTGGTCTCCGCGGACTGGGCCGAGAGCAATCTCGACGCAGCCGGTGTCGTCTTCGTCGAAGTCGACGAGGACACCAGCGCATACGACACCGGCCACATCCCCGGCGCGATCAGGCTGGACTGGCGTTCCGACTTGCAGGACCCGGTGAAGCGGGACTTCGTCGATGCGCAGCAATTCTCGAAACTGCTCAGCGAACGCGGCATCTCCAACGACGACACCGTGATCCTTTACGGCGGCAACAACAACTGGTTCGCCGCCTACGCCTACTGGTACTTCAAGCTGTACGGCCATGACAAGGTCAAGCTGCTCGACGGCGGCCGTAAGAAGTGGGAACTCGATGGGCGTGCACTGTCCAGCGACACGGTCACCCGGCCCGCAACCTCTTACACCGCCGCCGCCCCGGACAACAGCATCCGGGCTTTCCGCGACGAGGTCATCGCTGCCATCAACGCCAAGAACCTGGTCGACGTGCGCTCACCCGACGAGTTCTCCGGCAAGATCCTGGCGCCGGCGCATCTGCCGCAGGAGCAGAGCCAGCGTCCCGGCCATATCCCCGGAGCGATCAACGTGCCGTGGAGCAAGGCCGCCAACGAGGACGGAACCTTCAAATCCGACGAGGAGTTGGCCAAGCTCTACGCCGACGCCGGACTGGACGGCACCAAGGAAACGATCGCGTACTGCCGCATCGGAGAGCGTTCGTCGCACACCTGGTTCGTGCTCCGGGAATTACTCGGCCACAAAAACGTCAAGAACTACGACGGAAGTTGGACGGAATACGGCTCCCTGGTGGGTGCCCCGATTGAGTTGGGAAGCTGATATGTGCTCTGCCCCGAAGCAAGGAGTGACGTTGCCCGCCAGCGTCGACTTGGAAAAGGAAACGGTGATCACCGGCCGGGTCGTGGACAGCGACGGCCAGGCGGTGGGTGGCGCGTTCGTCCGCTTGCTCGACTCGTCGGACGAGTTCACCGCCGAGGTCGTCGCGTCGGCCACGGGCGACTTCCGATTCTTCGCGGCGCCGGGGTCCTGGACGCTGCGGGCGTTGTCGGCGGCCGGCAACGGGAACGCCGTGGTGACCCCGTCGGGCGCGGGCATCCACGAGGTGGACGTCAAGATCGCCTGAGACCCCGGCTGCCCTGACCGGGATCTCCCGCGGCGAATAGACTTGTCCCCGTGGTGCTCTTCTTCGAGATCATGCTGGTCGTCGCCGTCGTGGTGATCTCATGGTTCGCGCTCTACACGCTGTACCGGCTCATCACCGACGAATCGTGACCGCTGACGACCTGGGTTCTTCTGCGAGCTCCGGCGATCGCGCGGTGGCCGCCGCCGCTGAGCGCGCCAAGCTGACCGCCGGCCGCAACATTCCCGCCTTCGACGACCTGCCGCTTCCCGCCGACACCGCCAACCTGCGCGAAGGCGCCAACCTGCATGACGCACTGCTGGCGCTGCTGCCGCTCGTCGGTGTGTGGCGCGGAGAAGGCGAGGGCCGCGGACACGACGGGGATTACCGTTTCGGCCAGCAGATTGTGGTCTCGCACGACGGCGGCGACTACCTGAACTGGGAATCCCGCTCGTGGCGGCTCGACGAGACGGGCGATTACCAGGCACACGGCTTGCGCGAAACGGGCTTCTGGCGCTTTGTCAGCGATCCCGACGACCCCACCGAGTCTCAGGCCATCGAGTTGCTGTTGGCCCACTCGGCCGGGTACGTGGAACTGTTCTACGGACGGCCCCGTACCCAGTCGTCGTGGGAGCTGGTGACCGATGCGCTGGCCCGCAGCCGATCGGGTGTGCTGGTCGGCGGTGCCAAACGGCTCTACGGGATCGTCGAGGGCGGCGACCTGGCCTATGTCGAGGAACGGGTGGACGCCGACGGCGGCCTCGTTCCCCACCTTTCGGCGCGGCTCTCGCGGTACGCCGGGTAACCGCCCAGCTCATTCAGCCTCCAAGCGGTCGTCTCCAGTGTCATCATGTGCGTGCAACCACGATCTGAGGAGGTCGGCGGATGCGTCGTAGTGTGACGACGTCCCCTCCTGTCCGCCGTATCGCGTCCGTTGCCGGCCTGCTTCTCCTTGGCTATCTGTGCCTCTTGGCGCTGCGGCCTGTGAGCAGGGACGCATTGCCGGCGTGGTTGAGGTGGTTCGGTCAGCCCGGCTCGGGGCCGACGCTGTTGGTGACCTTGGCGATCCTGGCGTTATTCGTCATGGCGTTCCGATCGACGGGCGGCGGCCGCGCAACAGGTATCTCGTTCACCGTTATCGCGGCCCTGATCGGTTTGACCGCCATACTCGGCCTCAGCTCCTTTTGGTCTTGCCACGATGCAAACCACCCGGCGCTGTTCACCCCGCTGATGGCTACCGCCTCGTTAGTCAAGGGCAGCACCGGTGATTTCTCGCTGAGCGGACAACCCTGCCCTGTGCCCACCCCAATCGCCTTGGAGGTGGCACGGGTGACCGCCCTGGCCGCGATCTTCACTGGATTGGGTGGCGTTGTTATCGCGGCCTTTCGGTCCCAGGTGGACCGATTACGGGCGAACCTCGCAGACTCCGTCACTGTCATCGTGGGCATTGACGACGAGACCCAGGCGATGATCAGCGGGATCGCGGAGACGTTGGACCGTCGCAACACCTTGGTGGTGATCACCAACGCGGGTGACGACCACGTACAGCGGGCCCGCAGGCAGGGTGCCCGAGTGGTGCTGGTCGATTTCAGCACGCCGTCCACCCTTGTGTCGCTGCGACTGTGGCGCCACCTCGCACGGCTCTACTTGATGGCGCCCGATCCGGCG
The DNA here is from genome assembly GCF_001667155.1 of Mycobacterium sp. 852002-53434_SCH5985345. Classification (NCBI taxonomy): domain Bacteria; kingdom Bacillati; phylum Actinomycetota; class Actinomycetes; order Mycobacteriales; family Mycobacteriaceae; genus Mycobacterium; species Mycobacterium sp. 852002-53434_SCH5985345. The sequence goes on along the minus strand of NZ_LZIE01000092.1, from coordinate 35,854 downwards.
ATCAATCTGTTGTGGCTTGACCTGATCGGTCGTCGGCTCGCCGAGGTCGGTCACAAGCAGCGGTTGCCGCTCATCGTGCGCATGGACGACCCGTGGTTGGCCGAAGCGTGGCGCGCCCAGCAATTCGGTGGATCGGACACCCGATGGGCGGCCGACGTGATCGGAAAGTACGAGGTGACCGCAGCCAGGCTCCTCGACAGCATCATCGACGCCCAGACAATTCAGCGGGTATTCGTATGCGGCACTTCGCAATTAACCTTGGCTTTGTGCGCGGACCTGACCCGCCGCGCCCTCGAGCGTGACTTCTATACGCCGCCGGATGCGCTCCCGCTACCGGCGCTCACACTCGTCGAACGCGACGCCGACGACTACTTGCGGGATCACGACTTTCATCGCCAGCAGGCCGGCTTCATGTCGGATGGACCGGCGATCGATGCGGTATCGGAGGCAGCAACGGTACCCACCATGCTGCGTTTGATTGGCGATGCCGACCCTAAGACCAGCGCGGTGATTTTGGTCGACACTCAGGCAGCGATGGCAAGTAGGCTGGCTGCGCGCTTCCCCGAGATGCCCGTTTACGCATCGGATCTCAACACCAACCTCGCTGACGACGCGATCCGGGTCGTAGGAATGCTGCAGTCGTACTCGCTGGTGCTCGACAGTCGTGAGGGCCGGGTCCAGGATGCTTGGGAGCGTGCGGCGAGGCTGATTCACGAGCGCTATGTCTCGACGATCGACCCGGGGGGTCCGCGGTCCCCGGCCGCGATGCCGTGGGCCGACCTCAATGAGTTCTACCGCGGGTCCAACCGACGTCAGGTACGCAACGCGCTGTGGATGGTGGAAAACATCGCGGGGCACACCTGGAATACGTGGGGCAGCCCACCGGCGCAGCTTTCCGGGAACGACATGGTGGGATTGCCGCCATTGGAGCAGCTTGCTCTGATGGGTTTCGACCGGGATTCCGCGATGAGCATGGCGCGGGCTGAGCACGAGGACTGGTGTCGCTATTACCGCCACAACGGCTGGAAATACGGTTCGCCTCGCGATGATTCACGAAAGATCCACGACAAGCTGGTCGACTGGTCGGTGGTGGAAAGCACGCCGGACTTGCTCAATACCGCGGTGCAGAGCTTGGCGGGTACTTTGTGGAGCCTGCGCCAGCTGGGCTTCCGGTCGCGCCCGATGTGGCAATCCTTCACTCGGGTCGGGACGGTCAGCGCGGAACAACGCGACGCCCCGTGGACGTGGACGTCGGATTCCGGGCACACCATGCGCGCCGACGCCGGCGACTGGGCGCTCCAGGAAGACGGAAAGATCTGGTCCGTGCGCGACGCCATTTTCCGCGACACGTATGAACCGGCAATTGACGGGAAATGGCAACGCAGGGGCTGCGTTCAGGCACGTCCCGCGCACGCTGGTGAAACGGTCAACACCCTGGAGGGCCCCACCATCGCCGCCGAGGGCGACTGGATCGTACGCGGGGAGACCGGCGAACAATGGCCCGTTCCCGCCGAAGAATTCGGGCGGCGCTACGCCGAATTCCACCCCACCCAAGAAAGCCATATTTTGAATGGCGACGAGCGATAAGCGTCGAGGGCGCAATCGACTCGAATGGCGCTGAATTGGCCATCCCGAAAGGGTCTAGCACTGATACGGTATCGGCGCATGTGGAAGGTCGCATGCGGGCTATGGCCAACTTGGTTCGCTCGGCCTCACCTTAGGAGACTGTGATGGCGCTGTTTCTCAGCTACTCGAGCCAGGACAGGTCAACGGTCGATGCCCTGGCGGCCGCCCTTCGCCGCGCCCAACAGCAAGTGTGGTTCGACCAAGAGCTAGGCGGCGGCGACTCCTGGTGGGCCAAGATCCTCGAGCAGATCCGTGCCTGCGACCTGTTCCTCGTCGCGCTCTCAAGCAATTGGTTACAGTCGAAACCCAGTCAGTCCGAGCTGCGCTACGCGCAGGCTTTGAACAAGCCGATCCTTCCGGTTCGCATCGGCGATATAGGCAGCATGCGCGTGAATCCGCTTGCCGCATTGCAGATCATCGACTACCGGAATCCGACTGTTGACGCCGGCATTCAACTGGTCACCGCCGTGCACTCGCTCACCGCTAAGCCCCACCCCTTGCCCGATCCGCTGCCCGACGAGCCGCCCGTCCCGTTCGGCTACATAACACGGTTGGGCGACATGCTTGCCGAGAAGGAGCTCAGCCCGCAGCAGCAGCTCCAATTGTTGGTCGAACTCAGATCCGGACTCGATGAGGACGGCGACGACCCGAGCGCCCGCAGCGACATCGCCCAACTGTTGCGGATGCTGCGTCTGCGCCACGACGTCACCTACCGCACCCGAAACGACATCGACAATGTGCTGGCGTCGATCGACTCTGACCAGGAAGAGTCGCCGACGACACCCGACGCCAAGGCGCAGGCGCCGAAGACCTTTTCGGAAGGCACGGCCACTGCGACGACACCAGGCGGCGCATCAACCGCGACCGCGGTCCCTGCCGCGGCCGGCGGTGGTTCCAAGAGGCGGCTGGTCATCATCGGCGGAGCCGCCCTCGCGGTCGTCGTCGCAATCGTGGTGGGGGTTGTCGTCATGAGCCAGGGGTCAACTTCGAAGAAGGCACCGGCCGGGACACGTGCTACGGCGACGGGGGCGGCCACGGTAGCGCCCCCACAGGGGGCGCCCGGGCAGGCGGCGCCCGCGCCGGAGCCGAACGCGCGGCTGGACTCGCTTTTGCTCGACGCTGGGCAGGTGACCACCATCATGGCAGCGCCACAAACCCTGGAAATCGCGAGCAGCGAGACGACCACGCGGCTACGTCCGGACGAGAACTTGTCAAATCCGGCTTGCTTCGCCGCGTTCGATCCGATTCGGCAGTCCGCCTACCAAGGCTTCACGCCGACGGGAGTCAGCGGGCAGGGCTTGGATACGGCGGACAGCAGCTACCGCGTTTACCAAGCCGCGGTCAGCTTCAAAAGCGCAGCGGAAGCCAATGATTTCCTGAAGGCATCGACCCAGAAATGGAAGGCTTGCAATGGCTTAACCGTGCGGTTCAATAACAAGGCCAACTGGACCTTCGGGAACGTGGTCGAGGCTCCGTCAAGAATTACCCTGTCGCGCAAGCCGGGAGATCCCAGCCGTGCATCCTGCGAGCGCGTGCTGAGCGCGGTAGCTGATGTTGTGCTCGACGTCATGGCCTGCGAAGTGGGCATCCAGGACCAAGGCGGTCAGATCGCCGATGCGATGGCCGCCAACGTGAAGTGAACGCGCACGGCTCTCCGGTGTCGTGACATGGAGCGGCCCCCGAGCAAGGCTCCTGGTTGGACAGACCGGAAGCTCGGGGGCCGGGTGGCTACGGGGAATTCGCCAGCGCGCGTAAATCGCCGGCTCTTCGAAAGCCACTGCTGCTAGCGCGCAGCCACCTCACATGTCCATGAAGCTATCAATTTCGCGGACCACCTCCCTTCTTGTGTACGGCCGACCGTACCCGGGATTCCGCAAGCCGACAACACAATTCAGCGCTTAGCGATCACTGACGATCGCCGAGTCGACCAGTGCGGCGAATTCGGCGGCCAGCGGAGACCGGGGCAGCGGCCGACCGTCGAGCGTGTGTACGCGGGCAGCCAACGTCATACTCGAGACCAGCCAGATCCCCTGCGCCGCATTGAGATCGGCAAGCCGCAACGCGCGGTAGTCGCAGTCGTAGCCCTTGGTCCGCGCCACCTCGAAGAGGGCCTGCTGCGTGGTGCCACGCAAAATCGGATACCACGGCGGCGGTGTCAGCAGGCACAGGTCCCCACCGGCCTCCGTTGCGATCACCACCGTCGAGCGCGGTCCTTCCAGGATGTAGCCGTCCGAGCTGACGAAGATGACGTCGCCGGCGCCTTGCCGGGCGGCATGACGCAGGGCGGCCATGTTGACCGCATAGGACAGGGTCTTGGCGCCGGCGAGCAGCCACGGCATCGCGTCGGCGCCGGCGGCGGGCAGTCCACGGTCCAACGTCATCGCGGCCAGGCCCTCGCGCCGGACCGCCGTCACTCGTTCGGGGACGGCGTTGACCATCACGTAGGTGGTCGGCGTCGTCCCGCCCTCCCGGCCGCGGCTGTAGATCAGCCGCATCGCGCCTTCGTCAGCGGTGTCCGCGACCCACTGCCGAGTGGCCAGGTCGATCGCATCGCGCCAGCTCGGCAGGTCGGGCTCGGGCAGGTCCATCAGCCTCGCCGACTGGGTCAGCCGCTGCAGATGGGACTCGACCAGGCAGGGTCTGCCGTCGCGAACCAGCAGCGTCTCGAAGATGCCGTCGCCGCGAACCGCCGCCAAGTCGTCGGCGTGCAGCAGAGGCGCGTCCGGCGGATGAATCGCGCCGTCCAGCGTGACGATCACACCCGCCTGGCCTGCCATGGAGGTAAAGCCTAGCCGCGGGTGTGCGGCCCGCCGCACGCTCGGCGGCGGGTGTGCGGCCAGCCGCACGCTCGGCGACGCGGTCGCGGCTAATCCGTAGAGTTGACGTGTGAATCGCGCCGGCGACGATGCGGAGCCTAGCGATGTGGGGGTACCTCCCGCTTGCGGGGGAGAGGAGCGGCGCACATGAATCCAGTCCCCGCGCCCGATGCCGGACCCGACGCGGGCGCCGTCTGGCATTACGGCGATCCCCTGGGCGAGCAGCGCGCGGCCGAAACCGCTGCGGTCGTGGTGGACCGCTCGCACCGCGCCGTCCTCACCCTGACCGGTAGCGATCGCCAGAAGTGGCTGCACAGCATCTCCACTCAGCACGTCAGCGACCTCGCCGAGGGCGCCAGCACGCAGAACCTCAGCCTCGACGGTCAGGGCCGCGTCGAGGACCACTGGGTCCAAACCGAACTCGGCGGCACCACCTACCTGGATACCGAACCCTGGCGCGGCGAACCGCTGCTGGAATACCTGCGCAAGATGGTCTTCTGGTCTGATGTCACCCCGGCTGCCGCCGACATGGCGGTGCTTTCGCTGTTGGGGCCGCGCCTGTGCGACCGGGCGGTGCTCGACACGCTCGGCGTGGACGCCCTGCCCGCCGAGCTGACGGCGATCCCGGTGGCCGGCGGGGGCTTTCTGCGACGGATGCCCGGCGGTCCCGCCGGCCAGATCGAACTGGATTTGGTGGTCCCGCGCGGCCAGTCCGCGGGCTGGCAGGAACGTTTGGTGCAGGCGGGCCTGCGACCTGCGGGGGTGTGGGCGTACGAAGCGCACCGGGTGGCGGCGCTGCGCCCGCGATTGGGCGTCGACACCGATGAGCGCACGATTCCGCACGAGGTGGGGTGGATCGGCGGTCCCGGCGGGGGCGCCGTCCACCTGGACAAGGGCTGTTATCGGGGGCAAGAGACAGTCGCGCGGGTGCATAACCTCGGTAAACCGCCCAGGATGCTGGTGTTGTTGCACCTCGACGGTTCGGTCGAGCGGCCCTCGACGGGTGACCCGGTGCTCGCCGGCGGTCGCGCGGTCGGTCGCCTTGGCACCGTGGTGGACCACGTGGACCTCGGGCCGGTGGCCCTGGCGCTACTCAAACGCGGGGTGCCCGCCGACACGGAACTGGCGACCGGCCCGCAGGCTTCGGTGGCTGCGGTGATCGACCCGGATTCGCTGCCGGCCGCAGAGCAGATCGGCGCGGGACGGCTGGCCGTTGAACGCTTGCGGGGCGGTGCGAGATAATTGTGAATGACGTCCGCCACAGCGGCAGGGGGGACCGACACCCGACCGTAAGGCACGGTAAACTGTCAGCAGGACAATAACGACACCAGGAGATCGGAGCCGCCTACTCGTTAGGCCGCTCCGTTATTGCGCGAGGGGGTTCCCCCATGGGCCGCGGCCGGGCTAAGGCAAAGCAGACCAAGGTTGCTCGAGAACTCAAATACAGTTCCCCGCAGACCGACTTCCAGCGGCTTCAGCAAGAGCTGGCAGGAACGGGTGCCGACGACTCCACCGACCTGGAGGACGACGGCGTCGCCGACTCCTGGGCAGACAGCGACGACTGGCGTCGCTAAGACCAGCACCACTGCGCCGGTGCCATCCGCTTCGGCACGGCGCTAGCCCGGCTCCCGGCTTTTAGAATCTCGGGTGCTGCCCGACGAGCTTTGCCCGCGGGCCCTCTTTACCGCCTTTGCAGACGGTTCCCAACACCCAGCAGTCCAGGTGGCGGGCCGTCAAGATGGCCAGGGCCCGGTCGGTGTCCTCCGGGGCGACGACGGCGACCATGCCCACGCCCATGTTGAACGTCTTCTCCATCTCCTCGCGCGTCACCCGGCCACGCTGGGCGATCATGGCGAACACCGGTGCTGGCGTCCAGGTCCCGCGGTCGATCTCGGCGACCAGGCCGTGCGGGATGACGCGTTGCAGATTGCCGGCCAATCCGCCGCCGGTGACATGGCAGAACGTGCGGACATGGGTTTCGGCGGTCAACGCCAGGCAGTCTTTGGCGTAGATCCGGGTGGGTTCCAAGAGCTCTTCGCCCAGCGTGCGGCCGAACTCCTCCACATAACCCGCCAAGTTCATCCGGTCGATCTCGAGCAGCACCGTGCGGGCCAGAGAGTAGCCGTTGGAATGCAGGCCGGAGGAGCCCATCGCGATGATGGTGTCGCCGGGTTTGACGCGTTCGGGACCCAACACGTCGTCGGCCTCGACGACGCCGATACCGGTCGCCGAGATGTCGTAGTGGTCCGGTTCCATCAGGCCGGGGTGCTCGGCCGTTTCGCCGCCGAGCAGCGCGCAGCCGGCGCGCACGCACCCCTCGGCGATACCCGCCACGATCGCGCTGAGGCGTTCGGGCACGGTCCGGCCCACCGCGATGTAGTCCTGCAGGAACAGCGGCTCGGCGCCGCAGACCACGAGGTCGTCGACCACCATCGCAACCAGGTCCAGGCCGACGGTGTCGTGCTTGTCCATCGCCTGGGCGACCGCCAGTTTGGTTCCGACACCGTCGGTGGACGCCGCCAGCAGCGGTTCGCGGTAATCGTTGCGCAACGCGAACAGTCCGGCGAACCCACCTAGGCCGCCCCGCACCTCGGGCCTGGTGGCCTTCGTCGCCAGCGGCTTGAACATTTCAACGGCGCGGTCGCCGGCCTCAATGTCCACCCCGGCCGACGCGTAGGTGATGCCGTGGGTGCCCGGGCTTCGTCCGGGGCTTTTTCCGGGATCCGTCATCGCGATAAAGGCTACCGGGCGCCGCCGACCGCCGTTATCAAACGTCTTGGAAGGGGCGCGCCGGACGTCCCTCAGTGGACGATCGGCACTTCGTCGGGTGCCAGATCGTCGAGACCGGCTCCGCGGGCGGCATTGGTGAGCATGTGCTCGATGACGTTCTTGCCCAAGGCAGTCTCCTCGGGCAGTTCGATCGGATACTTGCCGTCGAAGCAGGCGGTGCAGAGCCGCGACGCGGGTTGTTCGGAGGCCGCCACCAGGCCGCGCAGCGAGATGTAGCCGAGGGTGTCCGCGCCGATGGCGTGCCGCACCGCCTCGAGAATCTCCTCTTTGTCCTGCACGGCGTTGGCGATCAGTTCGGCCGGCGACGGGAAGTCGATGCCATAGAAGCAGGGCCACTTCACCGGCGGCGACGCGATACGCACGTGGACTTCGACGGCGCCGGCCTCGCGCAGCATGCGCAGCAGCGCGCGCTGGGTGTTCCCGCGCACGATCGAGTCGTCGACGACGATGAGCCGCTTGCCTCGGATGACCTCGCGAAGTGGGTTGAGCTTCAACCGGATACCGAGCTGGCGGATGGTCTGGGACGGCTGGATGAAGGTCCGCCCGACGTAGGCGTTCTTCATCAAGCCCTGTCCGTACGGGATGCCGGACTCCTGCGCGTATCCCACCGCGGCGGGGGTACCCGACTCCGGGACCCCGATCACCAGGTCGGCGTCGACCGGGCATTCGCGGGCCAGCCGGCGACCGATCTCCACCCGGGTGGCGTGCACGGACCGGCCGGCGATCGTGCTGTCCGGACGCGCCAGGTAGACGTATTCGAAGACGCAGCCCTTGGGGGTGGGGTTGGCGAAACGCGTGGAGCGCACCCCGTCGGCATCGATCGCGAGCAGCTCGCCCGGCTCGATGTCGCGCACGAACGACGCGCCGACGATGTCGAGGGCTGCCGTTTCGGAGGCCACCACCCAGCCGCGATCCAGCCGTCCGAGTGAAAGTGGCCGCACCCCATGCGGATCGCGGCACGCATACAGCGTGTTCTCGTCCATGAACGTCAGGCAGAACGCGCCGCGCACGGTTGGCAGCAGATCCAGGGCCGCCTGCTCCAGCGTGGAATCGGCCGCGCCGTGGGCCAGCAGCGCGCCCAAGATGTCGGAGTCCGTCGTGGCCGGGGCGGGGGCGCGCCGGGCGATCAGGCCCGCGTCGCGGGCGCGGGCGGCAAGCTCAGCGGTGTTGACCAGGTTTCCGTTGTGCCCCAGAGCGACGCCGGTGCCGGCGGCGGTGTTGCGGAACACCGGTTGCGCGTTCTCCCAAGTGGTGTCGCCCGTGGTGGAGTAGCGGCAATGCCCGATGGCCACATGGCCCGGCATCGCCGCGAGCGTCTGCTCGTCGAACACCTGGCTGACCAGGCCCAAGTCTTTGAAGACGAGGACCTGCGATCCGTCGGCGACGGCGATACCCGCGGCTTCCTGCCCGCGATGCTGCAGGGCGTACAAGCCGTAATAGGTGAGTTTTGCGACGTCCTCGCCCGGGGCCCAAACCCCAAAGACACCACACTCTTCACGAGGCGAGTTCAGGTCCTGCTCAGGTTCTCCGGCGGTCACGATTGGGCGGCTCCCTGGGGAACGATTGGTGACGAAACGGAGTCTACGGGTCCGACGCCCGCGACCGCGAATTAACAGCGCGTGTTGGGCGGCGAAAATTCCCGCAGCCGACCCTAAACCTGCAGTTCAGAGTTGTCATTCAGCCGACACCGAACAAGGGCAGACAGTGTTCGATCTCACCCGCCCGAGCGCCGGAAAGGCTCAGCGCACCGGCGTCCTTCGCGTCCTGGAAGGACAGCATCCCGGTCGCCAGCAACAGCCACGTCCGCGGATCGGTCTCCACCACGTTGGGAGGCGTGCCCCGGGTGTGCCTCGGCCCGGCGACGCATTGCACCGCCACAAACGGCGGGATACGCACCTCGACGCTGGCGCCGGGCGCCACGGCGGCCAGAGTGCGGGCGGTGAGCCGGACGGCCGCGGCCAGCCCCTCGCGGTCGGGCCCCGGCAGGGATTCGTCGCGCAACCAATCCGCCACCGCCAACACGGCCTGCCGAGTCTTTGCCGGATCGGCCTTTTCACGGGCGGCCATACCCTAGGGTCTCAAACTCATGGAGCGTCGTCGCTTGCGGCGCGGGCCACCGTACAAGACCGTCGGCCTCGTGACGGTCATCATCATGGGTTTGGCCGGGTCGCTCCTGTACTTGCAGTTCCGTGGCGACCTCACGCCGACGACGAAGCTCACCATGGTCGCCACCCGGGCCGGGCTGGTGATGGATCCGGGATCCAAGGTCACCTACAACGGAGTGCAGATCGGCCGGGTGGCGAGCATCTCCGAGATCACCCGCGACGGCAAGCCGGCCGCCAAGGTGGTCCTGGACATCACCCCCCGGTACGTCGCGATGATCCCGGCCAACGTGGCGGCCGCCATCAAGGCGACCACGGTATTCGGCAACAAATACGTCGCGTTGAACTCGCCGTCTCAGCCCGCAGCCCAAGCGATCACACCGTCGACCGTGATCGATGCGAGGTCCGTGACGACCGAATTCAACACCGTGTTCGAGACACTCATCTCGATCGCGGAGAAAGTCGACCCGGTCAAGGTGAATCTGACGCTCAGCGCGGCCGCGCAAGCCCTGACGGGATTGGGCGACAAGTTCGGCGCCGCTGTGGTCAACGGCAACACGATCCTCGACGACGTGAATCCCCAGATGCGCGAAATCCGCGTTGACGTCCAGCGGTTGGCCGCGCTCGGTGACACGTACGCCAACGCCTCGCCGGACTTGTGGGACGCGCTCGACCACGCGGTGACCACGGCGCGGACGCTCAACCGCCAGCAAGCCGACCTGGACGCGGCGCTGCTGGCGGCGGCCGGACTGGGCGGCGCGGGCGCCGACGTATTCGGTCGCGGCGGGCCGTACCTGGCGCGGGGGGCCGCCGATCTGGTCAGCTCCAGCCAGCTGCTCGACGAGTACAGTCCGGAAATCTTTTGCACCATTCGGAATTTCAACGAAGTCGGACCCAAGATCCACAACGCCCTCGGCGACAACGGCTACTCGTTGGGCGCCCACGCCGCGGGCGCAATCGCCGGGGCGCCCAATCCCTACATCTGGCCGGAGAATCTGCCCCGGACCAACGCCAGAGGCGGTCCCGGCGGTCTGCCTGGCTGTTGGCAGACCATCACTCGGCAGTTGTGGCCGGCGCCGTTTCTGGTGATGGACACCGGCGCAAGCATGGCCCCCTACAACCACTTCGAACTCGGCTCACCACTTTTCGTCGAGCATGTGTGGGGTCGGCAGCTGGGCGACTACACCATCAACCCGTGACGCCGCACGCCCAGCGCGGCGATCGCGCCGGCCTCGTTGATGGCCAAATGCACCAACATGGGCGCGGCGAGGCTGCCGGAACGGTCTGCCAGCCAACCGAATAACCAGCCCGCGATGCCCGTCACCAATACGGTGCCCACCACCGGGTCGCCCGCCGACCTCGCATCCGCGACGTGGGAGAGCCCAAAGCACGCCGCTTGCAATAACATTCCACCCGACCGGCCGCACGCCCCGGAAGCGGCGGCGGTCAGCGCGGCGCGGAACGCGGCCTCCTCGGCCCAGACGGTCCCGACGGGGATGCGCAGCAGCAACCAGCCGGGCACCGATCCGGGCGGTTCCCGCTCGGCCATCGATGCCCGCACCAACGGCACCGCCGTCGTCGCCGCGATCACGCTTGCCGCCGCCGCTCCGGCCGCCGACCCAAGCCGCAGCCCCGTCCACAGCCGCGGCGGAGATAGACCCAGCGGAGCACGCGTCACCAGCACCAGCAGGCCGGCCGCGCCGGCCTGGACCGCGGCGCGCCACGCCGGGGGCAGTCGCGGGCCCAAGAAGCTCCAGCCAACCAGGGCGGCGGCCAAAGAGAACGCTTGCGCCCGGCGAAAACCGGTTCGGCCCATCAGGGTTCGCTGCTGGGTCTCATCCGAAGAGGCGGGGCAGCACTGCCTCGGACGTCTCGCGCAGTTCCTCCAGCGACACGGTGAATAGGCCCTGAACCTCCACCGCGTCCGAGTCCTGATCGACGACGCCGATGCGCACCGCGGGCAGCCCGCGCGCCTCACACATCGCCCGGAACCGGCTCTCCTCGGTGCGCGGCACCGCCACCAAGACCCGGCCCGCCGACTCGGAAAACAACGTGACGAACGGATCGGTACCCTCGGGAAGCACGATGCGGCAACCGGTTTCGCCCGCCAGGGCCGCCTCCACGATCGCCTGCGCAAGCCCGCCCTCGGACAGGTCGTGCGCCGCGGACACCAGTCCGTCGCGAGAGGCCGCGGTCAGCACCTCGGCCAATAATCTTTCGCGTGCCAGGTCCACCGCGGGCGGCACCCCACCCAGGTGGTCGGCCGTCACCTGCGCCCAGATGGAACCGTCGAGTTCATCGTGCGTATCACCCAGCAGCATCAGGGCCTGGCCCGGTTCGCCGCCCAGACCGGTTGGGATGCGCCGGCCGACATCGTCGAGCACACCGAGCACGCCGACTACCGGCGTGGGCAGAATCGCCGCCGACCCAGTCTGGTTGTAGAAGCTGACGTTGCCGCCGGTAACCGGAATGCCAAGGGCCGCACAACCATCGGCCAGCCCCCGCACCGCCTGAGAGAACTGCCACATCACCCCGGGATCCTCCGGAGAGCCGAAATTGAGGCAGTTTGTCACCGCGACGGGGGTGGCGCCGGTGACGGCGACGTTGCGGTAGGCCTCGGCCAGCGCGAGTTGGGCTCCGACGTAGGGGTCGAGCAGCGTGTAGCGCCCCGACGCGTCAGTCGACAAAGCGATGCCGCGGCCGGTGGTTTCGTCGACACGGAGCACGCCGCCATCGGCGTGCTCGGCCAGCACGGTGTTGCCGCGCACATAGCGGTCGTACTGCTCGGTGATGAAGGCACGGCTGCACAGGTGCGGGCTGCCCAGCAGTGCAAGCAGAGTCGCGCGCAGCTCCTGCCCGGTCGTTGGCCGCGGCAGGCCGGTGGACCGGTCGGCGTTCAGGGCGTCCTGCGATTCGGGCCGCGCGAGCGGCCGCTGGTACACCGGGCCCTCGTGCGCCACGGTGCGCGGCGGCACGTCGACGATCGTTTCGCCGCGCCAGGTGATCCGCAATCGGTCGCCGTCGGTGACCTCGCCGATCACCGTGGCCAGCACCTCCCATTTGCGGCAGACCGCCAGGAAGGCGTCCACGTTCTCCGGCGCCACCACCGCGCACATCCGCTCCTGCGACTCGCTGCAGAGCACCTCCGCGGGCGTCATGTCCTTGGCCCGCAACGGGACGGCATCGAGCTCGATCGCCATCCCGCCGTCCCCGGCCGATGCTAATTCCGATGTGGCACAGGATAATCCGGCCCCGCCCAGATCCTGGATGCCGATCACCAAGCCGCCCGCGTAGAGCTCGAGGCAGCACTCGATGAGCACCTTCTCCATGAAGGGGTCGCCCACTTGCACCGACGGGAGCTTCTTGCGGGACCCTTCGCTGTCGAAGGTTTCCGACGCCAGCACCGATACCCCACCGATGCCGTCGAGGCCGGTGCGCGCGCCGAACAGGATGATCTTGTTTCCGGTGCCAGAGGCGAACGCCAGGTGCAGGTCTTCCTGGCGTAACACGCCGACGCACAACGCGTTTACCAACGGATTGCCGGCGTAGCACGCATCGAAGACCGTCTCGCCGCCGATGTTGGGCAACCCGAGCGAGTTGCCATAGCCGCCGATGCCGCGGACCACCCCGTCGACCACCCGGCGCGTGTCGGGGGCGTCGGCGGCGCCGAACCGAAGCTGGTCCATCACCGCGACCGGCCGCGCGCCCATGGCCATGATGTCGCGGACGATGCCGCCCACGCCGGTCGCCGCACCCTGGTAGGGCTCGACATAGGACGGGTGGTTGTGCGACTCCACTTTGAAGGTGACCGCCCAGCCGTCACCGATGTCGACCACGCCCGCGTTTTCGCCGATCCCGGCCAGCATGCCCGCACGCATGGCGTCGGTGGTGGTCTCGCCGAAGTAGCGCAAATGAACCTTCGACGACTTGTACGAGCAGTGCTCGCTCCACATCACCGAGTACATCGCCAGCTCGGTGTCGGTGGGTCTGCGGCCCAGGATCTCGCGGATCCGCTCGTACTCGTCCTCTTTGAGGCCCAGCTCGGCGAACGGCTGCGGCTGGTCGGGGCTGGCAGCGGCGTGCTCGACGGTGTCGGTCGCCTGGGTGCGGGCGCTCGTCCCGGAGACAGTCACGCCAGACAGTCTAGGGCGACGCCGCCATCGCCGTGGGGCGCCGCGTGGCTATTGCCCGACGACGCAGAAGACGTTGCCCTCCGGGTCGGCCAGCACCACCCAGCGAAAATTGTCGCCGAATGTGTGCCGGCCGACCTCCGTGGCCCCGCCGGCCGTCAGCCGGGAGACCTCGGCGTCAACGTCGGCGGCACCGAAGTCGAGGTGCACCCGGTTCTTCCCGGGCGTGGGATCGGGCACCTTCTGGAATCCGAGCCGGGGCCCTTCCGACAAGCTCACCGCGGTGAACTCGTCGGCGAGCAACTCCTGCGTCGTACCCCCGAACTGCTCGGCCCACCATCCGGCCAGCATCGCGGGGTCGCTGCAGTCGAAAGTGATCATCTCCACGTTGAGCGCCATACCGCCAGACCTTAGGCCTCGGAGTGACTCGGGTGAAAGGACTGCGCGGATCGCCGCGGTAATCCGGCGGTTAAGCGATGGTCAGGAAGTCGGCCATCATGGCCATGTCCTCGTGCTCGAGGTTGTGGCAATGCAGAAGGTACGAGCCGGCGTAGTCGGTGAATCGGGTGAGGACTTCCACCGCCTCGGCCGGGCGGACGTCGACGGTGTCTTTCCAGCCCATATCGAAACGTCCGGGTGCGCGGTTGTTGCGGGACAGCACTTGGAAGGAGTTCAGGTGCACATGAACGGGATGGTGGAACTCGGTGATGAACCGCCAGATTTCCGTCGTGCCGATCCTCGGGCGCGCCAGCGGCCGGCCCGGTTCATATGGCAGGTCGTTGATCGTCCATACCCCTCTTCTGCCTAGGCGGAAGAGGAAGGTCCGAGTGCCCACCACTTGCTCTCGGCTTAGGGGGGCGCTTGTGCTGAGCCGGTCGGGGATCGCCGAATCATCGGCACGGTCGGTGCCGACGATGTCGAACCGCATAACCTCGGCGGCGCTTCCGGCACCCAACAGGTTGAGTAGACGCACGCGTGTTCCGCTTTGGTAGCGGCCGAAGTCGACCGCGACCTCGAAGCGTTCGGCCGGAGCGATGTCGATGAAGTCATGGCTTACCGGCCGCGCGAGCAATCCCCCATCACTGCCGATTTGCACCAGCGCCGACCCTCCGGGCGGCTGCGGGTCCAATTGCAGCCGGTAGCGACGGGCATTGGATGCGTTGAGTAGCCGCAGGCGATAGCGGGCCGGATCGGTTTGCAGCACCGGCCATGGCGCACCGTTGACGAGGATGACGTCACCCAGGACGCCGTTCATGTAGTCGCCGGTCACCCCACCGGACTCAGCGGCCGGGTAGCGAAACGAGCCATCGGCGGCGAACGCACGATCGGTGATCATCAGCGGGATATCCCGAGAGCCGCGAGGCAGCGGCAACGCATCTTCCTCGTCGTCATGAACCAGGTGAAATCCGGCTAGCCCGCGCCACACCGCGGCACCGGTGTAGCCCATGCGGTGATCGTGGTACCACAACGTTGCGGCCCGCTGATCCATCGGATAAACGTATTCACGTTGTCCGACAACGCTGTTGCGTGCCATGTCCATCGCGGCGGGTTGACCCTGCGGCAAGATGAAATCGGTCGGATATCCATCGTGGTCTGGCGGGGTGTGCCCGCCATGCAGATGTACCACCACTGGCACCGGCAGACCGTTGCGGTGCCGCACGACGGTGCGTCGGCCGGTCCGTGACGCAATGGTGGGGCCCGGGAAGCTCGTGTTGTAAGTCCATGCCGCAGTGGTCATCTCGGGCAGGATGCGCAACTGTGTGACCTGCTGTGTGATCTCGTAGTAATCGGTGTGAGCATCGGTGCTGACTGGCGTCAATTGTTCCGGGATCGGCAGCGGGACTTGATAGGGGGCGGGCAGTTTGGGCTCACTGCGAATCAGCCGCCCCGACTCGGCGGAGCCCAGCAGTGCGTGCGACATTGGCCAGCTGGCGCCCACGACGCTGATCCCTGCCGCGGCGGCGCCCAACCGCAACGCGCTGCGCCGATTCACCGAGCCACATCCTGCTGTTCCGCGAGAGGGTGTGCGGTCAGCGGCAGACGCCAAACCGATGCGGTCAGCTGCACGATTCCAGCAATGAGCAGAACCCCGAGCGGAACGTGCAGGCCCGTCAGCCGCAATTCGCCCGAGGCGAACTCGGCAACGAAAAGAATTGTCACGAGCGTACCGACCGCTATCGGCCACCGCGGCCCGCCTGTTCTGCTGACGACCACGAGCGCAACCACCTGCACGACGGAGAGCATCGTGGTCACCCTGGCGCCGATCGAGTGCAGCATCAGTGCGTCGTACTGCCCGCCCAGGAAACTGCCGGCGAATGCGGCCTGAGCGACCGCCAGGATCGCCAATGTGGCGCTGGTAGCAGGGGCGACTACCCGGGGCCAGCGTCGGCCGTCCGAGTTATCCGCCGTCATCGCGGCACACCCGCTCGGTTAAGGGTCACCGCGGCATACAGTTTGGCGGCTGTCATGGTTCTCCTTCGTCATGGCGTCGGACATCCGGGCTCAGGAATGACGACGAGACGACGCTGCGAAAAGTTACGCACGCAGTTGTAACTTTCGGCGCTGCCGAACCGTCCTTGAATTACGAGCTGCGAGTGGGCGTCGGTTGCTACCCCGGCGGTGTCCCGTCACAGCCGATTCCACGCTCACCGCAACGGAATACACCAAGGAGAAATGATGTCCAACCCGACGCCGCCCCGCTGGCTGAAGCCGATGAACAAGTTCATGATCGCGATGCAAAAGCTCGGGGTACCCACGGGACCGCCCATGGTGTTGACGGTGCCCGGCCGCAAAACCGGGAAGGCGCGCAGCACGCCCATGACACCCTTTAGGCTGGATGGACAGCTTTTTGCCGTGGCCGGATTCCCCGGTGCCGATTGGGCACGCAATGCACGCGCAGCCGGCGCCGGGACGCTCCGCAAGGGCCGAAAGGTGCAACGCGTCAGGATAACTGAGCTGGCCGCCGAGCAGGCCCGCCCGGTGTTGCGGGAATACCCGAACGAGGTGCCGGTCGGTGTCGCCTTCTTGAAGCGCTCGGGCCTGGTGCGTCACGGCCATCCCGAAGAGGTCGAGGCGCTGGCCGGCCGGATCGCCGTGTTTCGACTAGACCCCATTCCGGCGAGCTAACGCCGGACGATTCCACTATCGGTCGACCATCCCCGGAAGCCACCAACATGCACACCGCGTACCTTGTCGTGACGATAATCGCCATTGCCCTCGACGGATTTTCGGGCGTGAGCGCGCTGCTCCATTTCGCGCCCATCATTCCGCCGATGAGACGGGCCGGGGTTCCCCTGTCCTGGCTGAGATTTCCCATCGGCACCTTGAAAACCCTAGGCGCGCTTGGGCTTGTGGCCGGACTCTGGATTCCGGCAATCGGCGTCGCGGCGGCGGCCGGGCTAATTATCTTCTTCATCTGCGCGATGTACACACATGTACTCGCCAACGATATTTCCGGTCAGTTCGTCTTCGCGGGGTTCCTGCTCACGCTCAACGCCGCGACCTTCGCACTCACCCTGATCGCCCACCCCGCCGCCGTCTAGGCCTCGGAAACCTTAGAATGATTCAGGCGAAAGGAACGCGCGCATCGCCGCAGAGTAGGTCGCTACGTCGTGGGCGCCCATCAACTCGCGCGCGGAGTGCATCGCGAGCTGTGCGGCGCCGATGTCGACGGTGGGGATACCAGTCCGGGCCGAGGCCAGCGGCCCGATCGTCGACCCACAGGGCAGGTCAGCGCGGTGCTCGTAACGCTGCAGGGCGACCCCGGCCTGGTGACAGGCGAGCGCGAAGGGCGCGGCCGTGCGCCCGTCGGTGGCATAACGCAGGTTTGGGTGCACCTTGAGCACCGGCCCGGCGTTGACCTCGATGAGATGGCCGGGCTCGTGCCGCTCCGGATAGTTGGGGTGGGTGGCGTGCGCCATGTCCGCCGAGGCCAGCAATGACTCGGGCAGCCGACGCAGGAAGTCCTCCCGGGTGCCGCCGGCGGCGAGCACGATCCGCTCGAGGACGGTGCTCAATAGGTTGGACTGCGCACCGTGATCCGAAGACGAACCGACTTCCTCGTGGTCGAAGACCACCAGCACGGGCAGGACGCCACGCGGCTCGGCGGCCAGCAGAGCCTCCATCCCGGCATAACAGCTGGCCTGGTTGTCCAGCCGGGGGGCGCTGAGCAGGTCGCCGTCGGCGCCGATCACCGTCGACGGGGTCACGTCGTGGGTCATGAGGTCGGCCGCCAGCACGCTGGTCGGCGTCACCCCGGCGCGTTCCGCGACGAAGTCGATGAACGACCTAGCTTCGGCGCCAGCGCCCCAGACCGCGTTGACGTGTCGCTGGGGGTCCAACGTCAGCGATTTGCGGTCCTCGGCGAGGTGGATGGCCAGCTGGGGTACCCGCAGGATCGGCTCGTCTATCCGGACCAGCCGGTGCTCGATCCCCGTGCCCTGATTCGAGTGCACCGATAACCGTCCGCTGATGCCCAGGTCGCGGTCCAGCCAGGAGTTGAGCCATGCCCCGCCGTACGGTTCCAGCGCCACGACGCGCCAACCGGCGACCAGCCGATCCGGATGCTGCTTGACCCGCAGGTTAGGGCTGTCGGTGTGTGCGCCGACGATCCGGAACGGGCCGTCGGGCCCGTCGGAATTCCAGGCGACCAGCGAGCCGGCCCGCACGGTGAAGTAGCGACCCGGTTCGTCCGGCCAGCGTTGGGCCTCGCTCAGTTCGGTGTATCCGGCGGCGGTCAGCCGCGCCGCCACCGTGGCACAAACGTGAAACGGCGACGGAGAGGCGTCGATGAAATCGCAGAGGCCTGCGGCGTTGGCCGACATGTCCAACATCATGGCTGTCGACGACAACGGAGTTCACGTTAGGTCCGATTGCGCGGCTCCTTGCTCGCGCACTTCCTGCGCTCGCCGTCGCCACGCTAGGGTCGCCCATGTGCCTCCCGTCCAGCCGCAGCCGATCCTCGAGCCGTTGACGCCTGCGGCGGTCTTCCTGGTAGTGACCATCGACGACGGCGGAGAAGCGACGGTGCACGACGCGCTGCCCGACATTTCCGGCCTGGTGCGCGCGATCGGCTTCCGCGAGCCGCCGAAACGGTTGTCCGCCATCACCTCCATCGGCTCGCGAGCCTGGGATCGCTTGTTCTCCGGTCCGCGTCCCGCCGAGTTGCACCCGTTCGTCGAACTGGAAGGCCCGCGGCACACCGCCCCAGCCACGCCCGGGGATCTGCTGTTCCACATCCGGGCCGAAAGCTTGGACGTGTGTTTCGAATTGGCCGACCGCATCCTGAGGTCGATGGCCGGTGCCGTCACCGTCGTCGACGAGGTACACGGATTCCGCTATTTCGACAACCGCGACCTGTTGGGCTTCGTCGATGGCACCGAAAACCCCGACGGCCCCTTGGCCGTCAGCGCCACTGCCATCGGCGCCGAGGATTCCGAATTCGAGGGCTCGTGCTACGTACACGTGCAGAAGTATCTGCACGAAATGTCATCGTGGAACGCCCTGTCGGTCAGCGAGCAGGAGTTGGTGATCGGCCGGACCAAACTGGAGAACCTCGAACTCGACGACGACCAAAAGCCGGCCAACGCCCACATCGCCCTCAACGTCATCACTGACGACGACGGCACCGAGCTGAAGATCGTCCGGCACAACATGCCGTTCGGCGAACTCGGCAAGGGCGAGTACGGGACCTACTTCATCGGCTATTCCCGCACGCCGCGCGTCACCGAACAGATGCTGAGCAACATGTTTCTCGGTGATCCACCCGGAAACACCGACCACATCCTCGAGTTCTCCACCGCGGTCACCGGTGGCTTGTTCTTCTCCCCCACCGTGGACTTCCTTGATGATCCACCGCCACTGCCGGCAGCGCCGGTGGTGGAAACGTCTGTTGCACAAGACGGCTCACTTTCGATCGGCAGCCTGAAAGGAACCCCTTCATGAACAACCTCTACCGCGACCTGGCACCGGTCACCGAAGCCGCTTGGGACGAAATCGAAACGGAGGCGACCCGGACATTCAAACGCCATGTCGCCGGGCGCCGGGTAGTCGACGTCAGCGGCCCCGGCGGTCCGGTCACCGCGGCGGTCAGCACCGGCCGCCTGATCGACGTGGCGGCACCGTCTGACGGCGTGGAGGCTCACCTGCGGGCGAGCAAACCCCTTGTCCGGCTGCGGGTTCCGTTCACTCTCTCACGTTACGAGATCGACAATGTCGAGCGTGGTGCGCAGGACTCCGACTGGGACCCGGTCAAGGAGGCCGCCAAGAAGTTGGCGTTTGTGGAAGACCGGGCGATCTTCGAGGGTTACGCCGCCGCATCGATCGAGGGCATCCGCTCCGCCAGCTCGAACAAGCCGTTGACCTTGCCGGCCGATCCTCGCGAAATTCCGGATGTCATCACGCAGGCGATCTCCGAATTGCGGCTGGCCGGGGTCGACGGCCCCTACTCGGTGTTGCTGTCCGCCGATGTCTATACGAAGGTCAGCGAGACCACCGAACACGGATATCCGATCCTCGAGCACATCGACCGGCTGGTTCCGGGAGACATCATCTGGGCGCCGGCCATCGACGGTGCTTTCGTGCTTACCACCCGCGGCGGTGACTTCGATCTGCAACTCGGGACCGATGTGTCGATCGGCTACACGAGCCATGATGCGGACACCGTGCGGCTGTATCTGCAGGAGACGCTGACATTCCTGTGCTACACCGCCGAGGCGGCGGTCCCGCTGAGCTCCTAGGAATAAAAGCCGGGATGCGGCTGCTGTCGGTGAGGCAAGTGAACTTCTCACCTGGAGGCAGGATCCGATGGCAGCAACGATGGCCGGCTCCACCGCGCTGGTGACCGGGGCCACGTCCGGTATCGGCAAGGAAATCGCGCTCCAGCTCGCGGAACGCGGGGTTGAGGTCGTGGTACACGGCCGCGACGCCGAACGCGGCGCGAAGACCGTCCGCGAGATCGAAAATGCCGGCGGGAGAGCCCGTTTCGTCGCGGCCGACCTCAATGACCCCGACGACGTGCGCCGCCTGGCGGCCGAGGCGGGGCCGGTCGACATCTTGATCAACAATGCCGGAATCTACAAATTCGGAACCACCGTGGAGACGGATGACGCCGCCTTCGACGAGCACGTGAATGTGAACCTGCGCGCCCCTTACATTTTGGTCCAGCAATTGGCGCCGGGGATGATGGAGCGCGGCGGTGGCGCGGTGGTCAACGTGAGCACCGTCGCGGCGTCGGTGCCGGCCAGCGGCGCGGGCATCTATGGCGCTACCAAGGCCGGCCTGGAGCTGCTGACGCGTGTCTGGGCGGACGAGTTCGGCCGGTCCGGAGTGCGGGTGAACGCGATCGCGCCGGGACCAACCGACACCCCCGGCACCACCGCGACACCCGGCATGCTGGAGGCGGTGGCGGCCAGCACCGCGATCGGCCGGCCCGCCGAGCCGAGTGAAATCGCGAGCGCAATCGTCTTTCTCAGCTCTCCCGACGCCAGTTATGTCAACGGCGCTGTGGTGCCCGTGAGCGGCGGTCAACGCGCGATCACCGCCTGACGCAACGGTTTTCGCTACAGGTCCAGCACCAGCTCGGTCTCCGGGGCCGCCGAGCAGATGAGTATGGTCCCCTGCTCGGGCGGCTCCAGCGGCGGCTGCACGTAACTGGCCCTGCCGGCGACAACTCCGGTGACGCACACATGACACACGCCGCTGCGGCAGGAGAACCGGGTGGGCACGTCGCAAGCTTCGGCCAACTCGAGGATGCTCCCGAATTGGGATGACCAGTTGACCGTTAGGCCGCTGCGCGCGAAGGTGATCGACGGGCCCGTTCCCGCAAGTCCGGCCGGCGGGTGCGGCGGCGTGCGAGGAGCGCCGTCGACGATACCCGGATTGATCGACGGCAGGGCGCCGAATAGCTCGCTGTGGATCCGCTCAGGAGCCAGGCCCTCCGCGGTGAGTGCGTCGCGCATGTCGCTCATGAACTGGGTTGGGCCGCACAGGTATGCCGTGGCATTGGCCGGGATACCTAGCGCCGCGATGGCCGGGCGGTCCAAACGGCCTTGGGTCTGTGTGTAGAACACCGACTGCCGAGCACTCGGCAGAGATTTGATCAAGCTGGCGACTTCGGTTGCGAAAGCTTGCATTTCGCGGTTACGGGTGGTGTGCAGCCACCAGATGTCGCGCCTGCTGCAGGCCTCGGCGAGCGTGTGCAGCATGGCCAAGACGGGTGTGATGCCGATTCCCGCCGACATCAGCAGCACCGGGCCGCCGCCGTCGACGAGGCAAAACTCTCCGCGCGGGGCGGCGGCCTCGACGACCGAGCCCGGCTGAACGTGCAAGTGCAGCCACGAGCTGACCAGTCCGTGCTCTTCCCGCTTGACGCTGATGCGGTAGTACCCCGCGGCGGGGTCCCCGGAGAGGGAGTAACTACGCAGCGGCGCCGGGGCTCCCGCGCCGGGGATTCGCACCGTCAGATATTGCCCTGGCAGCGGCGCCGGTAGCGCGGAACGGTCCTCGGCTTCCAGTTCGATGGACATCACCTGTGGGCTTTCCCGGCGCACTCCCCTAACCCGTAAGGGCCGAAACCCATCCCACGCCGGTATCACGGTCGGAGGCTCGGACGCCGGTCCCTGCGGTGAGGCGAGCATGTCCCGGAACGACTGCTGCCAGCCCGGGCTGAGCGCGGGGACGTCGACAATCTTGTGGAGTAGCTCGAGGTCGCGGTCCGGCAAGTACAACAGCGCATCGACGTCGGCGACGCTGAGCTCGTGGCGACCACGGCGCGTACGCACGACGTCATCGCCGGCACGCACCTGTCCTTCGGAAATCACCCGAAAGTAAAATCCCGGCCGGCGTTGGGAGACAAGGAGGTTCGGCATCCTTGGTTCGTCGAGGCGCATTCCGACCCGAAAGCAGGTGACGCGGGGCTGGGTGACCTCGAACTCGGCTTCACCGATTTGGTAGCGGTCACCGATGCACACCTCGTCGTCGGGCAGCCCGCTGATGGTGAAGTTCTCCCCGAAGTGGCCCGGCACGAGGTCGTCGCGGCCCAGGTATTTCTTCCAGAAGTCATATGACTCGGTCTGATACACCATGACGGCGCGCTGCTCGCCGCCGTGGCCGCCGAGATCACCCTGACCGTCGCCGTCGATGTTCAGACGACGCACCATGACCGGCCCCTCGACCGGTGTTTTCCAGATCCCGGTGTACACGGTCTTGTGATGCCACTGAACGTTCTTGGGGCGGCCGACGTTCACCGAAACCAGCTTGCCCACTATTCACCTCCGGGCTTCGCCAGTGGGACGGCCGGCCCAGAATATGCCGCTCCGTGCCGGAGGGCAACAGGAGGTGGGACTGTTGCGCGGTGCCCGCTCAGGTGCATACTGGGCGACACAACCCAAAACGGCGCGACAGTGGATTCCTGAACGTGTGCCCGGTGCCGCGTGCTGTTTGAGGGCGAATCCGAGGAGGAAAACAATGCCGGCTGTCCATCATCGTTACGCCACCGTCGGCGGTCACCGGCTGTTCTTCCGGCACGCGGGCGACCCGAACCATCCCGCCCTGGTGCTTTTGCACGGGTTTCCCACCAGCTCCTACATGTTCCGCCATCTGATCCCGATGCTCGCCGACCGCTACCACGTCATCGCACCGGATCACCTGGGCTTCGGGCTTTCCGACGCGCCGTCCGTCCAGGAGTTCGACTACACCTTCGACGCGCTGACCGACCTCACTGCCGCATTGCTGCGCGCCGTCGACGTCGACCGGTACGCGATGTACGTCCAGGACTACGGCGCGCCGATCGGCTGGCGGCTGGCGCTGCGCGACCCGTCGGTGATCACCGCGATCATCACCCAGAACGGCAACGGCTACGACGCGGGATTCGTCGACAGCTTCTGGAAGATCGTGCGCGCATACCAACGCGAACAAACGCAGGAGACGGAGGCCGCGGTCCGGCAGTTCCTCACGCTGGATGCCACTCGATGGCAATACGTCACCGGCGTTGCCGACGAGACCCTCGTCGACCCCGAATCGTGGCACCACGATTACGCGCTCATATCGCGGCCGGGCAACGACCTGGTGCAGCTGAAATTGTTGCGGGACTATGCAACCAACGCGCCGCTCTACCCGGTGTTGCACGAATACTTGCGCGCCAGCCAGGTACCGCTGCTGGCGGTGTGGGGCCGCGGCGACGAGATCTTTGGTCCCGCCGGCGCCGAGGCGTTCGCCGACGACCTGCCGGATGCCGAGATCCGCCTGCTTGAGGGCGGCCACTTCCTGCTGGAGTCCGCACTGGACGACGTCGCCGCGCTGATTCGCGGCTTCCTAACCAAGGTTGACATGACCGCCTGACCGGTTCCGGGATCAATGGGTTGGATATCCCATAGTTCCCAAGGCTCGCGGGTTAGCCTGACGCAATGGCCCATTCCGATGTTCAAGACGAACAACGGTTGACCGCCAAGGGGCGCGCCACCCGGGACCGCATCGTGGAAGCGGCCGCCCAGCTGATCGTCACCGAGGGCCTGTCCGCGGCGAACATGGAAAACGTCCGCAAGGCGGCATCGGTCAGCGGTTCGCAGCTGGCCCACTACTTCGCCGACAAGAGCGCGCTCATTCGCGCGGTCCTCAGGCGTCAGATCGGCGTGGTGCTCGACTTCCACCGGCAGCCCCAGCTGGGTGGCCTGGCTTCTTTCGGAGACTTCGAGCGGTGGATCGACCTCAACATGCGATACCTCAGGCGCATCGGATATTTCGGCACACCCACCTACCACGCGCTTGCCGCCCAGCTGGCGAAGTCCGACCACGCGACGCGTGAAACGCTGGCGGCGGGCTATTGGCAGTGGGTCGATCTGCTCCAGGCAGCGATCCAGCGGATGAAGGATGGCGGCGCCTTGGTCGCGAACGCCGACCCTCGACGATTGGCGATGGTCATCGTCGCCGCCCATCAGGGCGGAGGCACTTTGGCATTCACCTACCGGGCGGAATGGCCGCACGCCGACGCGGTGCGCTTCGCGATCAACTACCTGCGCACCTTCGCAACCGATCCGGACGAGCGAACCCCGCGACCGGCGCGGCGTACCCGGCGCCGCGCGAGGGCCGCCACGTGAATGCCGAAAGCCCGGGACGATTCACCCGCAAGGGACTGGCGACGCGCGCACGGATCGTTGATGCAGCCGCGCGGCTCACGTTCGAGCGTGGCGTCGCCAACACCAGCATCGACCAGGTACGGCGCGCGGCCGGAGTGGGCGGCTCACAGATCGCGCACTACTTCCGCGACAAACGCGAGCTGACCCGTCAGGTCGTTGCCGCCCGCCGCGAAGACGTGCGGGCATTTCACACCCAGCCACCGCTCGGCGCCCTGGACAGCGTCGACGCCCTGCAGGCCTGGGCCGACGCCTGCGTCGCCGACATAGACGCCGTCTACCGCGTCGGCGGTTGCGTCTACGGCTCCTTGGCGGGCGAGCTGATCGACGCCGACGACGAAATTCACGACGATCTCTCCAGAGGTTATGACCAGTGGATTGAGCTGTTCGAGACCGGTCTTATGGCGATGCGCCGGCGCGGCGACCTGCGCCCCGACGCCGATCCGCGGCACCTGGCGGTGTCGTTGGTTGTCGCCCACCAAGGCGGCGCCATGCTGACGTACGCCACCGGGGATGGGGAACCACTGCGGGCCGCCGTCAACGCCGGCGTCGACTACGTCCGCTCCTTCACAGCGCAGACGCGCGCGAGCCGAGCCACCTCGACGCGGCGCCGCGGCACGTCCCGATCCAAGTAAGCGCACCGCTTCTCTGGACAGAATGGGATAGCTAGCCCATAATAATTGGGTTGGTTGGCCCAGTGAGGTCTGCGGCAGCTCACCGGTTCTGGTGGCGCGCCGATATCCCCACGCCCCCGCTGGATATTTGGGAGGAGCGCCACGTGTCCACCACCAATGCACCTGAGCTACCCTCCGCACCCGCCGTAGTCCGTGAGCGGCCCGGCGGGGAAACCATGCGGGCGATCATCCTGGAGGGATTCGGCGGCCTGGACAGCCTGGTCTACACCGACATCCCAAAGCCGTTGCCCAAGGACGGCGAAGTGGTGATCGAAGTCAAGGCCTTCGGCATCAATCACGCCGAGCTGCACATGCGCCGGGGCGAATGGGCCGAAGCCGCGGAGGTCAGCGGCATCGAATGCGTCGGCATCGTCGACTCGTGCCCGAGCGGTGAGTTCCGCGTGGGCGCAAAAGTGGCGGCGCTGATGGGCGGCCTCGGCCGAACCATCAATGGCAGCTACGCGCAGTACACCCGCGTGCGCGCGGCGAACGTCGCCGCCATCGAATCCGAGCTGCCCTGGGCACAGTTGGCCGCGCTGCCCGAAACCTACGCGGTCGCTTGGACATGCCTCTTCCGCAACCTCGGCCTGAGGTCGGGACAGACGCTGGTCCTGCGCGGCGCGACCTCGTCGCTCGGGCAGGCCGCGCTCAAGATGGCCGTCGCCGCCGGCTCGCGCGTCATCGCCACCGCGCGAAGTCACGGCCGGTTTCCCATGCTCGAGGAGCTCGGCGCATCGCGCGTCGAATTGGAAAGGCGCGACCTGGCCGACCATCTCCTGGAGGCCAAACAGGTCGATGTCGTCCTGGACTTGGTCGGCAACAGCACCATCCTGGATTCCCTCGACATGCTGCGCCGCGAGGGAACGGCCTGCCTGGCGGGATGGCTGGGCGGGCTGGACCCGATCGGGAATTTCAACCCGCTGTTGCGCATGCCAAGCGGGGTCAACTGGAACTTCTTCGGCAGCTTCGTGTTCGGGACACCCGGCTTTCCGCTCTCGGATGTCCCCCTGCAAGACATCGCACGCCAGGTCGCCGACGGCACGCTGGAGGCCACGCCGTCCCGCGTCTTCGCCTTCGACGAGATCCGCGAGGCGCACCGCGTGATGGAATCAGGGGAGGCCGGCGGCAAGATGGTCGTGGTGATGCAATAAGAGAAGCCTGTTCCAGCAAAGAAATTCGCGGGGAAGGGACTAGACGATGGGGCTGGCATGGCAGCAAGGTCCGCTTGCGACCGGATCAGCGGGACGATTCCTGACCGAGCAGCCGTTACCACGACGACTGCTGTACGCCGAGCCGCTGCGAAGGCGAATGCGAGTGCAATTCGCGGACAGGTGGATCGCTGACAGCGAGAACGTGGTTCTGTTGCACGAGCCGGGTCGCTATCCGGTCGCCTACTTCCCGCTCGGCGACATCGAGGCGGGCATCGTGTTGGCCGAGGATCGCGTCACAGAGCATCAGGACCTTGGTGGCACGCAGTGGTTCACCATCAAGGTCGCGGAGCGGGAGGCCAGCCACGCAGCTTGGCGGCATACTTGTCTGCCGCCCTATGCATCGGACCTCGACGGGCGTCTCGCGTTTGCCTGGCGCGCCATGGACGCCTTTTACGAAGAGGACGAGCGCATCGTCGGGCATGCCGCGGACGCCTATCATCGCATCGACATCCGTTCCACGGCACGGCATCTGATTGTTCGTGCTGGTGACAGGGTGATCGCCGATACCCAGCACCCGCTGGCGCTTTATGAGTCAGGATTTGCGCCACGCTGGTATGTGCCCCGCGAGGATATTGACGAGTCTGCTCTCGAAATTGTTGAGACGCAAACCTTTTGCCCCTACAAAGGTATCTGCTCCTATTACGATATCGGCGACCGGAAACGCGCGGCGTGGTCCTACCTCAGCGCATGGCGCGAGGTGAGGCGGGTGGCGAACTGGGTTTCCTTCGAGCCGGATAAGATTGATGTCTACCTCGACGGCGAACAGCTTGAACTCGAGCCAGGCCAGACCGTCATTCCCCACGGCATCGACCGCGGATTGGACACAGATGAGGTCTTAGGGAAGACACCAACCGCGGGGATCCCATGAAGGCTTCCCTCGAAGTTGTCGTCGTGCCTGTTACGGATCCCGATCGCTCGCTGCAAGGTCTCTACCTGGTCGTTTGCGACATCGAAGGCTACCGGGCGGAGCTTGTGGGACGCGGGGTGACGGTCAGCGACACCCGGCACAAGGACACGTGCGGTGGCTGGCGCGGCGGGTTTCTTCCTGGCCCAGCTAGCGGCCGCACTGACTATGCGAGCTTTGCGGATTTCCGCGATCCCGACGGTAATGCGTGGGTGTTGCAGGAACGAAACCATCAACGAGCCTGAAGGGGGCGCAGTGGTTGTGCGCAAATCCAGTCCCGACCGGGTGGGAGCGTTCTCCGACGGTGTGTTCGCGGTGCTCATCACGATCTTGGTGCTGGAGCTCAAGCCTCCGACCGCCCACAGCTTCAGCGCCCTAATCCCGCTATGGCCCACCGGCCTGAGCTATGTGGTCAGCTATTTGTTCATCGCGATCGTATGGGTCAACCATCATCACCTGTTCGGCTATGCGGAGCTGGCGACGCCGCGGCTGGTGTGGTCGAACTTCGCGCATTTGTTCTCGGTCTCGCTCATCCCGATAACCACCGAGTGGATCGCCGACAGTAGGTTCGCCGCTGCCCCCGTGGCCTCATATGCGTTCGTGTTCGTGCTCGTAAACATCACGTATCTCGCACTGTGCTGGGAAGTGGTCGACCGGCCCGCTCCTGAAGAAGTCACGGATCGAATGCGCAGGTTGTTGCGGATGAGGTCATTCATCACGATCGGCGTCTTCACAACGGCCGGCGTGGCCGCGCTTTGGTGGCCCTTTGTGGGGATGGCTTTGATTTGTTTGTGTTTGATCGGGTATCTCCGGCCGGATGCTCCAACTCTGAAAAAGGACAAGCCGTGACCATGCGCGTACCGTCAGTCCTGGTTTTCGACGTCAACGAGACACTGGTCGATATCGATTCCCTCGCACCGCTTTTCAGTGATCTTTTCGCTGATCAGCGGGTGCTTCGCGAGTGGTTCGCCCAGCTGATCATGTACTCGATGTCCGCCACGTTGGCGGACAGCTATGTGAACTTCTCCACCCTCGCCCAAGGCGTGCTGCGCATGGTGGGCGTCATCCACCACGTCGACGTCTCCGACGATGACCTGCAGCGCCTGAAGACAGGCTTGCTCACGATGCCCGCCCACCCAGACGCGGCGCCAGGGCTAGCCGCCCTACGTGACAACGGTTTTCGTCTGGTCACCTTGACGAATTCACCGCCCAACCCGGACGGGCCAACGGCGCTGCAGAGTTCCGGGCTGGCCGAATTCTTCGAAGTGCAATTGAGCGTCGACGCCTGCCACGCCTTCAAGCCGGCGCCCGCCGTCTACCGATACGCGTGCGAGACGCTCGAAGTGGCCCCGGCCGACTGCATGATGGTGGCCGCCCACGTGTGGGATACCCTCGGCGCCCAGAAGGTCGGCTTCAGCGGTGCGCTCATCACCCGGCCCGGCAATCCGCCGCTGCCCGTCGACGGGCTGCCCCAACCGGATCTGGTGGCGAAAGACCTGCGCCAGCTGGCCGCGAAGCTCGTCGCCAGCTGACGCATCACGGGGAGGACGACAACGATGGCAGCACACGAAGAAAGCGGCTACGACGTCATTGTGCTCGGGGCCGGGCCGATCGGGCAGAACGCCGCAGAGGGCGCCCGGGCGGCGGGCCTGAGCGTCGCGCTGGTCGAGCGCGAACTCGTCGGCGGCGAGTGTTCCTACTGGGCCTGCGTGCCCAGTAAAGCCCTGCTGCGTCCGGTGATTGCCGTCTCGGAAGCCCGCCACGTCGACGGCGCGCGCGAGGCGGTCAGCGGCCCCATCAATGCCGCCAAAGTTTTCCGCCGCCGTAACCGCTACGTCAGCGACTGGGACGACACCGGCCAGGCCGACTGGGTGGGCGGCATCGGCGCCACCCTGGTGCGCGGCCATGGCCGGTTGGATGGCCCGCGACGAGTCGCGGTCACCGCGTCCGACGGAGCCACGTCCGTGTTGACAGCACGGCACGCCGTCGTGATCTGCACGGGAAGCCGGCCCGTCCTGCCCGACTTGCCCGGCATCGACGAAGCCAGGCCGTGGACCAACCGCCAAGCCACCGACAGCAGCAACGTCCCCGAGCGGCTCGCGGTGGTGGGCGCCGGCGGCGTGGGCGTTGAAATGGCAACTGCATGGCAAGGATTGGGGTCCCAGGTGACCCTCCTCGCGCGAGGTTCGGGCCTTCTGCCGAGGATGGAATCCTTCGTTGGCGAGCTCGTCGGCCGCGGCCTCGCCGATGCCGGCGTGGATGTCCGCATTGGAGTATCGGTCCGCGCGCTGCACCGGCCCAACGGCGGAGTGGTGACCCTCGAGTTGGACGATGGCTCCGAATTGGAAGTCAGCGAAGTGCTTTTCGCGACGGGCCGCGCTCCGCTCACCGACGACATCGGTCTACACACCGTCGGTCTGGCACCCGGCGACTGGCTGGAGGTCGACGACACCTGCCAAGTGCGGGCGATAGAAGATGGCTGGCTCTACGCCGCGGGCGACGTCAATCACCGGGCCTTGCTGACCCATCAGGGCAAGTACCAGGGCCGCGTTGCTGGAGCGGCGATCGGAGCGCGCGCGGCGGGTAGCCCGTTGGACACCGCACCCTGGGGCAGGCATGCAACCACCGCCGACCATTACGCCGTGCCGCAGGCCTTCTTCACCACTCCCGAAGCCGCCGCGGTCGGCCTTACGGCCCGGCAGGCCGAGCGGGCCGGGCACCGGGTACGCACGGTCGACGTGCAGATCGGCGATGTGGTGATGGGGGCCAAGCTTTATGCCGATGGGTACAGCGGCCGGGCGCGGATGGTGGTGGACCTCGATCGCGGGCACTTGCTCGGGGTCACGCTGGTTGGGCCCGGGGTCACCGAGATGCTGCACTCCGCCACCATCGCGGTCGCCGGCCAGGTGCCCATCGAGCGGTTGTGGCACGCCGTGCCCTGCTTCCCAACGGTCAGCGAGCTGTGGCTGCGGCTCCTCGAGGCGTATCGGGATGCATCGGACCATAATTGACGTATGGCCACCGCAGACGGATTCCATCCCGATTTCGACGAGACAACATTGGAAGCCGCCCATAACCGGGTGCATCACGTCAGGGCATCGGACATCACTTCCGACACCGCGCAATCGGAGGGACTCCGTCGGTTCGCAGCGCTCAGCGGCGCGTCGGTCGGAGCCGAGAAGCTCTGGATGGGCGAGACACACGCAATGCCGTCGACCGTGTCGTCCAATCACCATCACGGCGATTCGGAGACCGCCATCTACGTTCGCAGCGGCCACCCGGAATTCGTCTTTCACGACGGCGCCCAAGAGGTGCGCATCTCGACTTCGCCCGGGGACTACGTCTTCATCCCGCCACACCTGCCGCACCGGGAGGAAAACCCTGATCCAGACGCACCGGCGGAGGTCGTCATCGCGCGCAGCACTCAAGAGGCGATCGTGGTGAATCTGCCGACGTTGTATCCCCTTCAGTAGACCGCGATTTCGATGAGATTCCCGTCAACGTCGCGGCAGTAGTGTGAGGTCATCGGTCCCAAGGCTCCGGTTCTGGCGACCGGTCCCGCAACGATCTGAACTCCGCAGTCGGCGAGGTGGGCGCGGACCTCGTCCGGGCCGCTGCGGGTGATGAAGCACAGGTCCTCGGAACCGGCCGCCTCGACCGACCCGGTAATCCACTCGGGGTCGGCGGCCAGCGCCCCGACCGGCCGCAGGTTGAGTTTCTGCTCCCCGAAGCGCAGGGCGATCCGGCCAGCGGGACCAAACGTCTCTCGCCGCATGCCCAGAACCCGCTCGTACCACGCGGCGGTGGCCTCGACGTCTGTGCAGTTCAGCACGACATGATCAATCCGTTCCACTGCGAATGCCACGGTCAGCCTCCTGTGGTGTGCAGCCGAAAATCGCTCGGCGCCAGAGTAATCCGACGGCTGTTGTCGGTTGTGGGCGGCAACGGCGCGGCAAGCGGCCTTTACGCCCCACCCACCAGACGTTTTAATACGTCTTATGACCACCCGGTCGCTCGACCTCGAGTCCGCCGATCTGCGAGTCAGGCGCGGCAGCGTGCCCGCGAGCACTCAGCTCGCCGAAGCGCTCAAGGCCGCGATCATCAAGCAACGCGTGCCCCGCGGCGGACGCCTGCCCAGCGAGCGGGAGCTCATCGATCGATCCGGTCTGAGCCGGGTAACCGTGCGAGCCGCAGTCGGACTGCTCGAGCGCCAGGGCTGGCTGGTGCGGCGCCAGGGTCTGGGCACCTTCGTGACCAACCCGGTCAGACAAGAATTGGGCTCCGGCGTGCGGACGATCACCGAGGTCTTGGCGAGCTCCGGGATCACTCCACACGTCGACGTGCTGTCCCATCGCGTCGATGAGCCCCCGCAACGAATAGCCGAAACGCTCGGCTTGTCCAAAGTCCTTTGCATCCACCGGCGCTTTCGCGACGGGGACGTGCCGTTGGCGCTGATGATCGCCTACTTGCCGCCGGGACTGGGCAAGGCCGTCGAACCGCTGCTGTCGAGCGTGTCGGACACGCAACCCGCACGGGCGATGGAAAGCACCTACACGATGTGGGAGCGGCGACTGGGCATCCCCGTCGCCCGGGCCGGCTATGAGATCCACGCGGCGGGGGCCTCCGTCGAGGTGGCCGGCGCGTTGAATCTGCCGTTGGGCTCCCCAGTGCTCGTGCTTGAACGCATCAGCTACGGCAATGACGACAAGCCCCTGGAGGTCGTGGAGTTCCACTATCGTCCCGAGCGGTACCGGTTCTCGGTAATGCTGCCCCGGACCATGCCGGCGCCCGGTGCGGGGATTGTCGAGCGGCGCTGAACGGCCGCCTCGACTCAGCCAATTCTCAACAGATTCTTCGGTGGCCCATGGCTTGTCTCCCAGCATCCGCAAAGCCACTGGCCGCAGCATGTTTTCATGACGAACGAGCCCACGTGCGCAAACTTGGTCGAACATTACCTGCGCACCCGCGGGCGACGCTATTTCCGTGGCCACCACGACGGTGAATACTTCTTCGTCACCAGCGCCCGCACGTCCGTCGCGAGGCGCCTGCACGTCCACCTCGAGATCTCGCCCGAGCACGGCGACGTGCTGATCATTCGCGTGACTCCGGGGTGCTTCTTCCCCGCCGCCGAGCGCTCCTGGTTGGTGCACTTCTCTGACACCTGGAACCGCCAGGAACGCGAAGTCACCGCGATCGTGCACGGCTCGTCCGACCCACAGCGAATCGGTGTGGTGGCGCGCAGGTCGCACTGGATCCGGCAGAACGTTTCCTTCGACGACTTCGCCGCCTTCGTCGACCGCACGATCGCGGACGCGACCGACCTCTTTTACGACTTGAGCCCGGCCGGCGACCTGCCGACGGCGCATCCACTGCTGCGCGACGCCGGCTGATCCTCGCGCGCCGGTGCCACCCGTTGTCAGCGGGCGAGAGCCACAGGCTTTTCTCGGATACCGTCCGGCGTCGTCAGCGAACGAATATGGCATTCTCTTATACGGAGAGTAGGACATGCCAATCCGGGACTCAGGTTTGAGATCTGCGTCACACCGGCAATCAATACCAAACGGCAAGAACACGACAACGGGGAAGCCATGAAGGGCAGCGGTGTTGAGGCGGCCGAAAACCACGAAACCGCCAAGTGGGATCCGGCCTTTACCGAGCAGGTCGCCAATGCCCTCGGGCCGGTCATCAAGCGGTGGTATCGGGCCGAGGTGCGCAATCTCGACAACGTCCCGCCGTCCGGCGGAGCGTTGGTGGTGTCCAACCACTCGGGAGGCATGCTCACCCCGGACGTGTTGATCTTCTCCCCGGCGTTCTACCAGAAGTTCGGTTACGACCGGCCCGTCTACACCCTGGGCCACTACGGCCTGTTCATGGGCCCCCTGGACGGCTGGCTGCGCCGCCTCGGGGTTATCGAGGCGAGCCGCGAAAACGCTGCCGCGGCACTGCATTCGGGCGCGGTGGTGTTGGTGTTTCCGGGCGGTGACTACGACTCCTACCGGCCTACCTTCAGCGCCAACTCCATCGACTTCAACGGGCGCACCGGCTACGTGCGGACCGCCATCGAGGCCGGGGTGCCGATCGTGCCCACCGTCTCGATAGGAGGCCAGGAGACCCAACTCTTCTTGACCCGCGGCAACTGGCTGGCGCGCAAATTGGGGCTGACGAAGGCGCGCATGGATATCTTCCCGGTGAGCTTCGGGTTCCCGTTCGGGCTGAGCGTGATCTTCCCACCAAACCTGCCGCTACCCGCCAAGATCGTCACCGAGGTGCTCGAACCGATCGACGTCACCGCCCAGTTCGGCGACGACCCCGACATCGACGAGGTCGACGCGCACGTGCGCGCGGTCATGGAATCGGCGCTCAAGCGACTCGCCGGTCAGCGCCGACTCCCCATCCTCGGCTGACGTCCGATGACTGAAGGCGAGACGCCATGCGAAAGTCGCGACAGCACAAGCTGATTCCACGGCGGGGTGGCGGTTGAAGAGGCTCAACGGCATGGACGCCATGCTGCTCTACAGCGAGACGCCCAATCTGCACACCCACACGTTGAAAGTGGCGGTCATCGACCCCGCCGAAGCCGAGTTCGGCTTCGAGGCGTTCCGCCGTCACGTTCGTCGCCGGCTGCACCTGCTGGAACCGTTGCGCTACCAGCTCGTCGACATCCCCTGGCAGCTTCATCACCCGATGTGGCAGGAGAACTGCGAGGTCGACCTCGATTACCACCTGCGGCGCGTGCAGGTGCCCCCGCCGGGCGGCCGGCGAGAGCTCGACCAGGTGATCGGCCAGGTCGCCTCGACGCCGCTGGACCGCAGCCGGCCGCTGTGGGAGTTTCACTTCGCCGAGGGGCTGGCCGGTGGGCGATTCGCCCTCGTCGGCAAGATTCACCACGCGCTGGCCGACGGCGTGGCGTCCGTCAACCTGCTGTCCCGCGCCATGGATCTCGAGGACGGGCCAACCGACGAACGCGACAACGACGAAACGGGCGTCACCGCTTCGACCGCCGACCTGCTGCGCGCCGCGGCCCGCGACCATGCCCGGCAAATCGCCGAACTGCCGGGGCTGGTCAGGGACGCCGCCGTAGGGCTGACGCGAGTGCGCCGCCGGTCCAAACAACGCGGTGACCACCCGGACCTGGCCGATGCGTTCGACGCCCCGCCGACGTTCTTGAACCACGTCGTCTCGCCTCAGCGGCGGTTCGCCAGCACGACGCTGCCGCTGGCCGACGCCAAGGCGACGGCCAAGGCGCTGGGCATCACCATCAACGACCTGATCCTTGCGACCGCCGCCGGCGGCCTGCGCACGCTGCTGTTGGCGTATGACGGCGCGGCCGACCGGCCGATCATCGCGTCCGTACCGACGGCGACCGACAAGTCGGACCGCATCACCGGCAATGAGATCAGCGGCCTGATGATCTCGTTGCCGGTACACGTTGCCGATGCCGCCGACCGGGCGCGGCTGGTGGCATTGGCAACTCGAATTGCCAAGGAAGACCACGAGATCCTCGGCCCGCAGCTCTACGGGCGACTAATGGCCTACCTGCCGACCGCCGCTGCCCCGGCCGCTTTCCGGTGGCTGGGGCGGCGCGACGCGCCGAACAAGCTGATGAACGTCGCTGTCTCCAGCGTGGTGGGCCCGCGTGAGCGCGGGCACTTCGGCGGCGCGGCGGTCAGCGAGATCTACTCAACCGGGGTCTTGT
The DNA here is from genome assembly GCF_001667155.1 of Mycobacterium sp. 852002-53434_SCH5985345. Lineage (NCBI taxonomy): Bacteria > Bacillati > Actinomycetota > Actinomycetes > Mycobacteriales > Mycobacteriaceae > Mycobacterium > Mycobacterium sp. 852002-53434_SCH5985345. Next base: position 776 of record NZ_LZIE01000092.1, on the reverse strand, counting down.
CGCCGGGCGCCCCGGTCAATATCACCGTGTGGAGCTACGTCGACCAGCTCGGCGTCGCCGTGCTCACCGACGATCAGACGTTCGACGACCCACACGAAGCGACCGACGCCATCAGCGCAGCATTCGCCGAATTACGGTCAGCCGCAGGGATTTCCGCCTAGACCGAAAGCACCGCGTCCAGCGCCGAATAGAACAGGCCCAAGCCGTCGTCGGAGGGGCCAGTCAACGCTTCGATGGCGTGCTCGGGGTGCGGCATCAGTCCGACGACACGGCCGTTGGCGGAGCTGACTCCGGCGATGTCGTGCAGGGAGCCGTTGGGGTTGTCGAGGTAGCGGAATACGACCCGGCCCTCCCCTTCCAGCTCGTCGAGCACATCGTCGGGGGCCACGTAGCGGCCCTCGCCGGACTTCAGCGGCACCAGCAGCTCAGCACCCCACTGGAAACGCGACGTCCAGGCCGTCGAGATCGACGCCACCCGCAACCACACATCGCGGCAGACGAAGTGCAGCCCGATGTTGCGGGTCAGCGCCCCGGGAAGCAGCCCGGCCTCGCAGAGCACCTGAAATCCGTTGCAAATGCCCAAGACTGGCATGCCGCGATTCGCGGCGGCCACCACTTCACCCATCACTGGGGCGAACCGGGCGATCGCCCCCGCCCGCAGGTAGTCGCCATAGGAGAACCCTCCCGGCACCACCACGGCGTCGACGCCGCCCGGGCGGCGCGGAGTGTCGGGGCCGAGGCGGTCAGCCTGTGGCACGCCGACGCCGACCTCAAGG
>NZ_LZIE01000091.1:0-2026 GCF_001667155.1 Mycobacterium sp. 852002-53434_SCH5985345 | reverse complement strand
CATTCGTATGCGTTTGATTTCTCGGTGTGGGAGATCTGGGGGGCGCTGCTGCACGGCGGGCGACTGGTGGTGGTCCCCGATGCGGTGGCCCGCTCCCCGAAGGACTTACACGCCCTGCTGGTCGCCGAGCAGGTGACCGTGTTGAGTCAGACCCCGGCGGCGGTGCGGATGCTGTCCCCGCAGGGTTTGGAGGGCACGGCGCTGGTGATCGGGGCCGAACCGGTGGGGCCCGAGGTGGTGGACCGCTGGGCGCCGGGGCGGACGATGATCAACGTCTACGGCCCGACCGAGACCACGATCTTCGCCACGGCCAGTACCCCGTTGGCGGCCAAGTCCGGGGCGCCGCCGATCGGGGCGGCGGTCCCCGGTGCGGCGTTGTTCGTCCTGGATGGCTGGTTGCGCCCGGTGCCGGTCGGGGTCGTCGGGGAGTTGTATGTGGCCGGGCGCGGGGTCGGTTATGGGTATGTGCGCCGGGCGGGGTTGAGCGCGACGCGGTTCGTGGCGTGTCCGTTCGGGCCGGCGGGTGCGCGGATGTATCGCAGCGGGGATCTGGTGTGCTGGGGTGCTGATGGGCAGCTGCGCTATGTCGGGCGCGCCGATGAGCAGGTCAAGATCCGCGGCTACCGCATCGAGATCGGCGAAATCCGTACCGCCCTGGCCGCCCTGGACGGGGTCGCCGACGCGGTCGTCATCGTGCGCGAGGACCGCCCCGGTGACAAACGCCTCATCGGCTACATCACCGGCACCGCCGAGCCCACCGCGCTGCGCACCCACCTCGCCCAACGCCTACCCGACTACATGATCCCGGCCGCCATCGTCGCACTGCCCGCCCTGCCCACCACCATCAACGGCAAACTCGACACCCGCGCCCTACCCCCACCCGAATACACCGACACCGATCACTACCGCGCCCCGGGCAGCGCGATCGAGGAAATCCTCGCCGGCATCTACGCCCAAGTCCTGGGCCTCGAGCGGGTCGGAATCGACCAGTCGTTCTTCGACCTCGGCGGCGACTCGCTCTCGGCGATGCGGGTGATCGCGGCCATCAACAGTGGGCTGGATACCGCACTGACGGTGCGGGCGCTGTTCGAGGCACCCACGGTGGCGCAGTTGGCGCCCCGAACCGGCAGCAGCGGGGGCGGCCTGATGCCGTTGGTCGCCGCCGAACGGCCTGCGACGGTGCCGCTTTCGTTCGCCCAGAGCCGGTTGTGGTTCCTGGACCAATTGCACGGGCCGTCACCGGTCTACAACATGGCCGCTGCCCTGCGGCTGGTCGGCCGGCTGAACATCGACGCGTTGCGCGCCGCCTTGGCCGACGTGGTGGCCCGCCACGAGAGCCTGCGCACCGTCTTCGCTGCGCCGGAGGGCAACCCGCAACAGGTCGTGCTGCCGTCCACGCAGGCCGGCGTCGGTTGGGACGTAGTGCACACCGACGGCTGGCCGGCGAGCCGGCTCGCTGATGCCATCGAGGCGGCGGCGCGTTACTCGTTTGATCTGGCTGCTGAGGTTCCGTTGCGGGCAACGCTTTTCCGGTTGGGTGAGGGTGAGCATGTGCTCGTGGCGGTGGCTCACCATATTGCCGCTGACGGGTGGTCGATTACGCCGTTGGTGCGTGATCTGGGGGTGGCGTATGCCAGTCGGTGTGCGGGTGAAGCGCCCGGCTGGGCCGAACTACCGGTGCAATACGTCGATTACACGATGTGGCAACAGGCGCAGTTCGGGGATCTGGATGATCCGCACAGTGCGATCGCCGCGCAGTTGGCCTATTGGATGGACGCGTTGGCGGGGATGCCTGAGCGGTTGGAGTTGCCGACGGATCGCGGATATCCGGCGGTGGCTGATTATCGGGGGGCGCGGGTGGCCGTGGAGTGGCCCGCGCAGTTGCAGCAGCGGGTGCGTGAGGTGGCCGGTGAACACAATGCGACCAGTTTCATGGTGGTGCAGGCCGCGTTGGCGGTGGTGTTGGCCAAGCTGGGCGCGACTTCGGATGTGGCGGTGGGTTTTCCGATCGCCGGGCGTCGTGATC
>NZ_LZIE01000090.1:0-278571 GCF_001667155.1 Mycobacterium sp. 852002-53434_SCH5985345 | reverse complement strand
CCAGTAAACGACGGCTCCCGCCGCTCCGCGAAAGCGGCATACGCCGCGGCCGCGTCCGCCGTCGCGAAATTGCCCACCTGAGCGCGGGCCTCGTTGGCCAGCGCGTCGCGCAAGGTGCTGTCGGCTCCCTCGTTCAGCAGAGCCTTGGTGTGGGCAATTTCGCGACGGCGGACGCGGCCGCGGCGTATGCCGCTTTCGCGGAGCGGCGGGAGCCGTCGTTTACTGGCCGGTGGGCGCTGTCGAAATCGGAGAAGGAAGCGGAGTAGGGATATGCGGGAAACAGTCATCGTCGAAGCCGTGCGTACAGCGGTGGGGAAGCGCAACGGCGGCCTGTCCGGGATGCACGCCGCCGACCTGTCCGCCGTCGTCCTCAACGAACTCCTGCAACGCACGGGTGTCGACCCGCAGATCATCGACGACGTGGTCTGGGGATGTGTGTCCCAGGTGGGCGACCAGTCGAGCAACATCGGCCGCTACGCGGTGCTGGCGGCCGGATGGCCCGAGACCATCCCCGGGACCACCGTCAACCGGGCGTGCGGCTCCAGTCAGCAGGCGCTCGATTTCGCCGTGCAGGCGGTGATGTCCGGTCAGCAGGACGTCGTCGTCGCCGGCGGTGTTGAGGTCATGAGCCGCGTTCCGCTGGGTTCGGCCAGGGCGACCGGCATGCCGTACGGCCCGAGGGTGCTCGCCCGCTATGACGGCTTCTCCTTCAACCAGGGCCTGTCGGCCGAGATGATCGCCAAGAAGTGGGGATTCTCCCGCACCCGGCTCGACGAGTACTCCGCCCAGTCCCACGAGCGGGCCGCCGCGGCCCAGGACGCCGGCGCGTTCACCGACCAGATCGTGCCGGTGTTCACGGAGGACGAAACGGTCGTTTCCGCCGACGAGGGAATTCGGCGGGGGACCACGGTCGAGAAACTCAGCGGACTCAAGCCGGCCTTCACCGAAGACGGGGTGATCCACGCGGGCAATTCCTCGCAGATCTCCGACGGCGCGGCCGCGCTGCTGGTGACGACGGCGGAGATGGCGGTCGAGTTGGGGCTGACGCCGCTGGTTCGCTACCTGGCCGGGGCGGTGACCGGGGCGGATCCGGTCCTGATGCTCACCGGGCCCATCCCGGCGACCGAGAAGGTGCTGAAGAAGGCCGGCGTAGGCCTCCCAGAAGTGGGCGCCTTCGAGGTGAACGAGGCCTTCGCGCCGGTGCCGCTGGCATGGCTCACCGAAACGGGGGCGGACCCCGGACGGGTCAACCCCCTCGGTGGTGCCATCGCGCTGGGGCACCCGCTGGGCGCTTCCGGTGCGGTGTTGATGACGCGGATGGCTTACCACATGCGCGACAACGGGATTCGCTATGGGCTGCAGACCATGTGCGAGGGCGGCGGCACCGCCAACGCCACCCTGGTCGAGCTCGTGCGGTAGTCCGGCGGCCCAGCCGCAGGCCGAGAAATGGCGCCCCCGGGTGACCCTTGTCACAGCGGGCAAACTAACCTACTGTGTGTTCACTAGGTTGGTTCGGCCCGCCGATCGGTCAAAGGAGTCCGGTGCCCGACGCACGGCGATATGACACGTTGCTCGCGAAAGGCGAGGACCGCAAGCAGCGGATACTCGACGTCGCTCAACGGCTGCTCACCCACAATGGCTGGCGCAGCACCACTCTCGCCCAGATCGCCGGCGAGGTCGGGGTCACCCCCGCAGGATTGCTCCATCACTTCGAGTCCAAGGAGCAGCTGCTGCACGCCGTCCTCGACGCGCGGGATCTCGACGACGACCTCCATGCCGACCGGGCCGGGGATCTGTTTGCCCAGATCGCCCAGGTCGCCGATCGGTTCAACCGGGCACCCGAGCTGGTCGGAACGTTCACCGTGCTGCTGGTCGAAAACATCCTTCCCGACGCTCCGCTACACGACCGGATGCTGGCCCGGCATCGCGCCGCGACCGACATCGTCGCCGACCTGATCCGCCGCGGGCAGGCGGACGGCCGGTACCGCAGAGACGTAGACCCCGCCGTCAAGGCAGTGGAAATACTCGCCTTCGTCCACGGAATGGAAACCACATGGTTGCTCGATCCATCGATACCGCTAACCGAGGTGTTCAAGCAGTACGCCGAGACTCTGGCGCGGGACTTCGCCCCGTAGAAGAGCGTCGCGAGGACATGAGATATCGGCTCGACGTGGTCGCCGCCACCGTCGTCGACGTGGTGCGGTTCGCCGGCGGCTGGCTTTTCGACCGGGCGATGGCCGGGTGGGACGTCACCGTGCTCCTGGCGGACCTGGCCGACCACGCCGACGACCGGCCGCTGCAGATCCTTGGCGCGCGTGTGGTCGATCTGGAAGACGCGTTGGCGGCGGTGCAGTCTCGTCCTCGTCCTCAGGCCCTGGCGGCGGCGGCGGACTTGTTCGGCTGCGACCCGCGGGTGCGGCAAGGGGTGTTGCAGGCCCTTGATCACGGCGTCACCGAGGTCACGCTGTGGGGGGAGAACTGGCCGGCCGAGCTCGACGAGAGTGTCGGCCTGGTGCAGCACCGGTTGAGCATGGCCGCCCACACGTTCAAAGCCCAGGCCCTGGCCGCCGCCGCGGTGCGCCACGGCTCGATCGGTCACGTGGAGACCTTCCGCAGCGGGCTGCTGGCCTGGCCATCGGTCGCCGCGGATCTGGTTCCCGCCAGCTAACGCCGCACACCGCCCCCTCGCACCCTCGGCGACGGCCGACCCCTCGTTGACGACCAACCAGGCCGTGTGGAAATGTAATACTCATCTGCGAGAGGCACGTTCTCGCTAGCCGAGATTCAAGGAGCGGGAGATGCCGAACGAATTCTCCGAGTTGGACTTCTTCCGCGGCAGCGAGCTGATCGAAGACCCGTACCCCTATTACGAGGCGCTGCGCCGGCAGTGCCCCGTCACGCGGGAGAGCCATCACGACGTCACGATGATCACCGGTTGGGACGAGGCGTGCGCGGTGCTCAACGACGCCGAGACGTGGTCCTCATGCGTCTCCGTCACCGGCCCGTTTCCCGGCTTCCCGGTACCGCTGGAGGGTGACGACGTCACCGAGCTGATCGAGAAACACCGCGACGAATTGCCGTTCAGCGACCAGCTGCCCACCCTCGATCCCCCAACCCACACCAACCACCGCTCGCTGCTCATGCGGCTGATCACCCCGAAGCGCCTCAAGGAAAACGAGGACGCCATGTGGGTGCTCGCCGACCAGGTGCTCGACACGTTCCTGGCGCCCGGCCGCGGCGACTGGATCAAGGGCTTCGCCGGCCCCTTCACGCTGCTGGTCATCGCCGATTTGCTCGGCGTGCCCGAGGAGGATCGCGACAAGTTCGTCAAGGGCATCCGCGACCACTCGGGCGGCGGCGTCGGGGGCACCAAGGGCTCACTGGCGCACAGCCCGCTGGAATTCCTCTACGGTCTCTTCTCCGACTACGTCATCGACCGCCGGCGCGAGCCCCGCGACGATGTGCTGACCGGCCTGGCCACTGCCACCTACCCGGACGGCTCGACCCCCGACGTGGAGGACGTGGCGCGGGTGGCCAGCAACGTCTTTTCGGCGGGCCAGGAGACCACCGTGCGGTTGCTGGGCGCGGCGTTGCAGACGTTGGGGGAGCGGCCCGACATCCAGGCGCAGTTGCGCAAGGACCGCAGCCTGATCCCCAACTTCATCGAAGAGTCGTTGCGCCACGAGAGCCCGGTCAAGGGCGACTTCCGATTGAATCGGGTGCCCGCCAACGTCGGCGGCGTCGACCTGCCCGCGGGCACCACCGTCATGGTTGTCCAAGCGGCCGCCAACCGTGATCCCCGCCGGTTCGACGACCCCGCCACCTTCGACCCTGCCCGCAAGAATGCCCGCCAGCACATCTCGTTCGGGCGCGGTATCCACAGCTGCCCCGGCGCGCCGCTGGCGCGCGCCGAAACCCGGGTGGCGATCGAGCGCCTGCTCGACCGGACGTCTGACATCAGGATCAACGAAGACATGCACGGCCCGGCGAATGACCGCCGCTACCAATACGTTCCGACGTACATCCTGCGCGGCCTGACGGAACTGCACCTGGAGTTCACGCCGGCATGAAAGTCACAGTCGACGACCAGCGCTGTCGCGGTCACGGCGTCTGCACGACGCTGTGCCCGGAGGTGTTCAGCCTCACCGACGACGGTTACGCGGAGGCGATACCATCCGACGTCCCAACGGAATTCGAGGCCGCCACCCAAGAGGCCATCGAGTGCTGCCCCGAACAGGCCATCAGCAAAATCTAAGGAGATTCAGTGGCGAAAGGGTACGTCATCCTCACGGAGGCCATCAAGGATCCGGAGGGCATGAAAGCCTATGCGCAGGCCGCTGGTTCGGCCTTGGCCGGTGCCACCATTCTCGCGGTGGACACCGCGCCCAAGGTGATCGAAGGCACCTGGCACGGCGACCAGACCGTCGTGCTCGAATTCGAATCGGTGGACGCGGCGCGCGCGTGGTACGAGTCCGAGGGCTATCAAAAGGCGGCGAAACTGCGGCAGGCGGCGGCCGACTGCAACGCCGTCATCATCGCCGGTTTCTGACCCGCTACTCGCCCACGATCGAGATGGCCTGCCGGGGGCATTGACGAACGGCCTCGCGCACGTCGGCCTCATTCTCCGGGGTGACCTCCTCCTGCAAGACGGTCAGCATGTCGTCGTCACCGAGGAGAAAGATCTCGGGATTGATGCCCATGCAGACACCATTGCTCTCGCAGAGCCCCCAATCGACTTCAATTTTCTTCGTCACGGCAACAACCCCCTTACCGAAGCACCTTGACGGGCACGTTCTTCCAGCCCGCGACGTTTTGCATGTTCACCCGTTTGCACCCCGCCCAGTCCACCTCGTAGCGCGGCATGAAGTCGAGGAGCCGCTCGAGCGCGATCCTGCTTTCCAGGCGGGCCAGCGCGGCGCCGAGGCAGCTGTGGATTCCGTATCCGAGACCGAGATGCTGTGCCTCGGTCTGGTCACGCTCGATGTCGAACGTGTCGGCGTCGGTGAAGGCCTCCGGATCGCGGTTCGCCGCTGCGCCGCAAAGGAACACCGGCTTGCCCGGGGGAATTACGCCACCACTGACGTGCGCCTCCCTGAGGGTGTAGCGGACGTTGTACTGCACCGGACCCTCGTAGCGCAGTAGCTCTTCCACCGCCCCCGGGATCTTGTCGCGGTCCTCCTGCAGCTTCTGCCACTGGTCGGGGTTGCGGGCGAAGATCACCGCCGCGTTGCCCATCAGTTTGGTGACGGTCTCGGCGCCCGCGCCGCCCAGCAGCGTTGCGAATCCGCAGATCTCGATGTCGTCGAGCTTGCGCAGCTGGCCGTCTTCGCTCGGGATCTCGGCCGCGATCAGCCGGCTGATCATGTCGTCCTGCGGTTCCTGGCGCCGCTCCTGAACCAGGCTGAAGTAGTACATCGCCGTGTCGATGTTGGCCTGCATGCCGGCTTCGCTGATCTCGATCTGACCCGGTTCGTGGGAAAGGCTGGTGTCGATCCAGTGGCGCACCTGCTGGCGGTATTCCTCCGGCACCCCGGCCATCCGGGTGATGACTTCCACCGGGAACGGCCCGGAGAAGTCCTGCACGACGTCGAAGTTGTCAGGGTCGGCGGCGCCCAGGTACTTGTCGATCACCTCGACGATCGTCTCGCGCTGGGACTGGATGGCACGCGGGGTGAACGCCTTGTTGAGCAGACTGCGCATGTGGCGGTGCTCCGGCGGATCCATGAAGATGATCGACTTCTGCTCGGGGGCTATGCCCCGGCGCACCATCGCCAGGTCGCAACCGCGCGCCGAGGAATAGGTCTCGAAGTCCTTGAACGCGGCCGCGACGTCCTCGTGGCGGGTCAGCGCGTAGAAGTCCTCTTTTTCGTCGTAGTACAGCGGCGCTTCCTCGCGCATCCGTCGATAGGTGTCGAACGGGTTATTGAAGTAGTCCTCGGAGTACGGATCGAAGACGACCTTCGGTTTTGTCACTGAATCCTCCTCAGCGGCGAGGGCGGGCTGAAACCTTTACAGCGGAGTCGTTCACTGTAACGGTAACGGTAATACCTTCGTGACGAACCGGAAAGACCGAAACACGGGCATCTCAACCCGTCTTCGCGGCGTTCGTGGCGTTGATGGCGTCGTCGAGTGTGCCCAGGTCGATGCGGAGTTCATCGCTGATGTTGCGCACCACCGTCACGTCCTTGCTGACGAATTCGCCGGCGACCTCGATGAACGACTCGACGGAGCCGCCCGCCGCCGCCAGGCTCAAGACGCGGCTGCTCGCGCTGCCGTGCCCCAGGGCGGTCAGCAGCGTCGACTCCGGCACGCCCAGCTGCTCGCCAAGCCTGATCGATTCCGCGAGCAGCCCGATCTGCGCCGCGAACAAGGCGTTGTTGACCAGCTTCACCTTTTGTCCGGTTCCGGTGGGCCCGACGTGCAAGACGGGATCGCCGTAGCAGTCCAGCACCGGCCGCACCCGCTTCACCGCATCGTCGGTGCCACCCACGAAGAGGGTGAGCCGGCCGGCCGCGATGTCGTGCGGGCCCCCGCTGACCGCCGCATCGATGACGTCGACGCAATCGGCGCGTGCGGCCAGGGCATCGATTGTCTTCGGGCTGGCGGTGGTGTGCACCACCAGCGCCGAACCGGGCGGCATGGCGGAGAGCAACCCGGCGTCCAGGCATACCTCCCGCACCTGTTCGTCGCTGAACACGCAGAGCACCACGACGTCGGCCCGCGCACCCGCCTCGGCGACCTCGTGGACCGCCCGGGCGCCGAGCTGCTCGAGATCGCCCCGCCTGTCCGCGGTCCGGCCCACGGCCCGGACCTCGTGCCCGGCAGCTATCAGACGGGCCACCATAGGGCGGCCCATCCGGCCCGCGCCGACGAACCCGACCCTCACCGCGGATGGTCCATTAGCGCCAGCGCGGCGTCGGCCGCATCCAGCACGGCACCGCCGCTCACCCCGGCTCGTTCGGCCAGGTCCACCACCAGGCGGACGTCCTTTTGCAGCAACGTCCCGGCCACCCCGGCAAGCCGGTCCAACCCGCCGATGCCGCCAAGGGCGTTGAGCGCGAAGCTATTCCCGCTGCTGCGAGAGACGACTTCGGCAAGGCGGTCCGGGTCGACGCCGAGGGCACCCGCCAGCGACAGCGCGGTGGCCGCAGTGGCCAGGTGGGCGGTGAACATCAGGTTGTTGAGCAGCTTGGTGGTTTGACCGGAACCCAGCTCGCCGAGGTGGACGATCGGATCGGCATACGTGGCGAAGACCGGCCGGCAACGCTCGACGACGTCGGCGTCGCCCCCGACCATCACCAGCAGGCGCCCTTCGGACGCCGCCGGCCCCCCGCCGCTCACGGGCGCGTCGATCACCGAAATGCCCTTGGCGGCAGCCTTGTCCGCCAGTTCGCGGCAGGTGTTGGGATGCACGGTGCTGTGCACGGCGATCACCCCACCCGGCTCCATCGCCGCCAGCAGCCCGCGCGCACCGCTCGCGATCTCGTCGATGTCGGCGTCGCCCACCACGCACAGGCAAACCAGATCACTGGCCGCGGCGAGGTCGGCCGGCGATTCGGCGATTTTCGCTTCGGTGTCGGCGAACGGCTCGAGGGTTGCGGGTCTGCGCGCCCACAGCGTCGTCTCGTAGCCGGCCTCGATGATCCGCCGCGCCATGGGGCCGCCCTGGCTGCCCAGGCCGATGAATCCCACCCGCATCAACCGGCCTCCTCTTCGTCCGACGAGGTGGTGGCCAGGCAATCCCCTACAAACGAAAGAACCTCCGCGTGGTAATCCGCAGCGGTGTGGCCGAGGCTGATGTTGTGCCCCGCCCGAAGCTGCCGGTGCAGGGTGAAGCGTGGCGCGGACGAGAACATATCGGTGATCTCTTTTACTGCCGAATCATCGGTCTGCCAAACCTTTTCGTGCTCGGCGATGCTGAAGTGTACCGGCACCCGGACGGCGGGGGCCAGCGTCGGGAAGGTTTGGCGTGCCCAGTCCGAGACCATCTGGTCCTCATACGCCGGGGCCGACGGGGACACCGTCGCGCCGCCGAGTACCTCGGGTGGATACAGGTGCTCCGGGCTCCACAGCAGGTCGCGCATGCCCGGCGGGCGGCGTTCGCGAGTCGCCGTTCTGAGTATTTCCTTGGCCGCGGGGTGATAGTGCCGCCCGGTGCCCGCCAATTCGATGCCTAGCAGATCGGCGCCGCGCTCGTCGGCGGCCATCCGCATCGTCAATTCGCATCCGCCCGAGTGGCCCATCACGAATAGACCCGCACCGCTTGGTCGTTCGCCGATGATGCGGTCGACCGCTCCGTAAGCCAGCTTGACACGCTGGTCACCCTCGACCATCGCCTCGGGATAGGGCGCCGAGCTGCCATAGCCAGGCCGGTCGAGGGCCACCACGGTGAATCCCGCTGCCGCGCCGGTCCGTAACAGCGAATATGACGGATGGCCGGGACAGTCGAAATAGATTGCGGTGGTGCCGCCGCCGTGGATCGCCAAGATCACAGCCTTGGGTTCGGGGGCTTCGGCGACCAGCGCCGACATCGGAACTCCGTCGACGATCACCAGCCTGGGCCGCGGCGCGCTCATGTGTCGGCCCGCAGGAGCAGCACTCCGCTGGGCGTCAGGCCGCCGCTGCTGACCACGCCAACCCGTGCACCGGCGACCTGGCGCTCGCCGGCCTCCCCGCGCAACTGGCTGACGGCCTCGTGAACCAGCCCCATGCCGTGGGTGCGGCCGTGCGAAAGCTGGCCGCCGTGCGTGTTGAGCGGCAGCGGCCCGTCGCGGGCGATGTTCTTGCCGCCGTCGAGGAAATCTTTGGCCTCGCCGATCCCACAGAACCCCAGCGCCTCGATCCAGGACAGGCAGTTCATGGTGAAGCCGTCGTAGAGCTCGGCGACGTCGACGTCGACGGGCCGCAGCGAGGTGCGAGTCCACACGTGCGCGGCCTGCCCCAGCACCTGCGGCTCATGGGTCAAAGTGCTTTGGTCCCAGTCGATTCGCTCGACGATCTGCGTACCCACCGCCTCCACCAGCACCGGGGGCTTGGCCAGGTCGCGGGCGGCGTCGATGGCGGAGACGATCACCGCTATGGCGCCGTCGCAGGGCACGTCGCAGTCATAGAGGCCGAAGGGTGTGGTGATCGGTCGCGCGTTCAGATAGTCGTCCATCGTCATGGGGGACCGGTAGATGGCGGTGGGGTTGAGCTCGGCGTTGGCCCGCTGATTCAACGCGATCCAGCCCAGGGTCTCCTTGGTGGTGCCGTAACGGTGAAAGTGCCGCTGCGCGTTCATGGCCAAGGTGTGGGCCGCCGACGTGGCGCCGAACGGCATCTGCCAGCCCGACATCCGGCCCGTCGAAGGGCTGATCTTGCCCTGCTTCATCAGCTCGCCATTAGTCGCTTCCCACAGCGTCCGGAAGCAGAGCACGTGGCGGGCCAGGCCGCAGGCGACCGCCTGCATGGCGGCGATCACCGATCCGCCCGGGCCGAACGTCTCCATGGCGCCGTTGTGCCACGTTGGCCGGATGCCGAGCGCCGCTTCCAGCGCGGTGACGCCGCCTTCTCCGAAGCCGCCGACGTTGATGGCGCCCGGGTAGGTGGACAGGCCGTCGATGTCCGCATACGTCAGGCCGGCGTCGGCGATTGCCGCTTCGCAGGCTTGCACCGTCAGCGCCAGCGGCAGCTGCATCAGCCGGCGCCCGATCGGCGACATGCCGATCCCGGTGAGCGCGACCTTGTCCTCGAACTTCTCGACGGTCAGCATCGGCCGGACGTGTTCGCCGAATCGCTCGGGCGCTATTTCGTCCGTGGGCAGTGGACCGGGTTCCGCGGTCTGCGCCGGTCGGAACAGCGGAAACCACACGTCTTCGACGTGTTCGAAGACGACCTCGACCTGTTGGCCCAGTTCGAGCTGATCGGGCTCGCACTCGATGATGTTGGTGGTCAGCCGAACCCGCGGATCTTCAAAGATCGCCACCTGCGCGATCACATAGGGTGCGACCAATCCGGGCAGGCTGAACCGCTCGTTGATGGTGAAGCCGGCCAGCGTCGCCTTCCCGGAGACCGCCCGCACGCCCATGTCGCGAGATCGGCAGTACCGGCACACCGGTGCCGGCGGATGGATCAGCGACTGGCAAGCATTGCAGTTCTGCAGGCGCAGCTTCCCGTCGGCGCCCGAGGTCCAGAAGAATTCGTTTTCCTGCGTGATCAGGGGCAGCGGGCGTCCCGGTGCAGACACGTCACCTCCGCGAGTCGAACGGTCCCCGAATTGCAACCTGGTAGGACCGTTATACGAATCGGAGAATTACGTTATCACTCGCGCGTAAGGGTGATCGAGACGGTATCTGCGTTGCCCGTCAAGCGGCGTCGCGGGAAGACCGCGGACCGGTCAGAGCGGCACCCAAACGCCGCCCACATAGATTCCCCACTGGTGGAAGCCGACACTCCACATCGGGGGCTCCGACGTCCACCATGGCTGTGGCGGCGGCGGCGGAACTTCCTGCCCGGCGAATGAGGGCGCGTATGCCGGCGGGAGTGTGTACCACGCCGGTGATGCCGGCGGCGGTTTGCACTCGAACGTCACCGGATTAAACGACATGTTGTGATCGCACTGCGCCGAACTGATTCCGGGCGTCGCGATCACCGCGACCGCCATCGCCACGAAGGCGACCGCGACGACGGCGGTCAGACGACGAGCAAACCATCTCATGGTGGGCCTCCCGGTGGGGCCATCCTGGCCTTGGCGGTCTCAGTTTATTCCCTTGAAACCGTCATGACCAGGTAAGAGCCGCGGTCACGACGCGATTCCGAACGGACCTGTCCTGCCATGTTCCTTCAGCGGGGAGTTATGCTGCCAACCGGCATATCAAGTACTTCACATTCGGGAGGGCTGGTTGCTCGACGCAGAAAAGATCCTGATCACCGGGGCGACGGGCAAGATTGCGTTTCCCATCGCGCGCGCTCTGGCGGCTTCAAACGAGGTGTGGGGCGCCGCGCGCCTCAAAGACCCCGCCGACCAAAGGAGGCTCGTCGACGCCGGCATCAAACCCGTCCCGCTGGACATCGGCGCGGGTGACTTCTCCGATCTTCCAGAGGATTTCACCTACGTCTTTCACGCTGCGGTGGACACCGGCGCGGGCGACTGGAACCGCTGCGTCGAAACGAATGCGCACATGTCCGGCGAACTGCTGTACCACTGCCGCGCCGCAAAGGGCTTCGTCTTCTGTTCAACTGGGTCGATCTACGCGTACCAAGGTCAGCGACCGTTGGCCGAAACCGATCCGCCGGGTGTGCCGCTGCGCGCCAACTACAGCTTCTCGAAGGTCGCGGCGGAGTCGGTGTGCACCTGGATCGCCAGGCATTATCGAATACCGTTGACCATCATCCGGGTCTGCTCAACCTATGGGCCGGAGGGCGGTGCTCCCGCCGATCGCCTCGATGCCATGGTGGCGCGCAAACCAATTCGGCTGCATCCCGATAAGCCGAACAACTACAACCCCATCTACGAGGACGACTACGTGGAGCTCGGCATCCGCGCGATGGAGGTCGCCGCGGTGCCGCCGGTCGTGGTGAACTGGGCCGGTAGCGAAACGGTCAGCGTCGAGGATTACTGCACGTTCATGGGCCAGTTGATCGGTGTCGAGCCGATCTTCGAATACACGACCGACGCGCACACGCCGCTGTGGCCGGATGTCGCCCGCATGCACGAGATGCTCGGCCGCACGAAAATGCCCTGGCGCGAAGGCTTCCGGCGCATGATCGAGAGCCGGCACCCCGAAATCGCGCTGCCCGAATACGACTCGACGAGATGGTGCGAACAGCCGTGATGCAGCTTCCCGGCACGCCATCGGACCAGGTCGCCGAGATCCTCGCCGCCGGGCGCGGAGAGATCTCCACGTTGTTCGTGTCCATGGCGACTCGCCATCCCGACGGTCTGGACGCCGAGTACCTGCGCTGGCACACCCTAGACCACCGACCCGAGCAACACCGGTTGGCGGCGGTGCGCGCCTCGTTGCGGTTGGTGTCGACGCCGGCCTGCCGCTCTGCGCGGACGATCAGCGGTGGACCGTTGGACGGGGTCGACCACGTCATGACGTACTTTTTCACCGACCCGGCCGGGCTGCGTGGGTTCAACGAACTGTCCTCGGCACTCGGAAACGCCGGCCGCAAGCTCCCGCTGCTGCCACCGGTCGAGCGCGGCGTCTACGAGGTGCGGGCCAAGACGGCCGCGCCCCGGGTCAGAGTGGGGTCGGACGTCCTGCCCTGGCTGCCCGCGCGGGGGGCGTTCCTACTGGTCGAGCGGGGATCGGCTCCGGCGGGCCCGCTGGTGGAAGTGCCCGGTGTCGCCGGCGTATGGTCTGGGACATCGCGGCAAGTCGACGCGAATCTGGCGAGTGCTCAAGCGGGCCAGACCATTACGTATTGCTTCCTCGATGACGATCCCGTCGCCGTCGGGGAACGCCTGCGGCCGGTGTTGTCGGCGCGCTGGGAGGAGCCGGGTGTCGAACCGTTGTTCGCCGCACCGTTTTTCGCGGTGGTGCCGTTTGAGTGGGACCGCTATGTGCCGTAGGCGTAGGGCCGCATCCCGATGGCGTCCAGGAGTTCGTCGCTCTGTCGGGCTTTGTGATCAGCGGGTCAACGGGTAAAGCCCCACTCCGCCTCGTTCTCCTCGGTCTTGAGGCGCTCTGCCGGGTCGTCCGCGTCGGCGAGCGGAGGGCGGGGTGTGGGGTATGTGCGCTCGCCGATCTCGGCGATGGCGTGGACCGGGCAGTCCATCAGCGCGCGCATGACGGCGTCGCGATCCGCCTCTGCCACGGTGCCATCGCCGATGAGGGACGCGTAACCCCAATCGTCGAGCGAAAAGTATCCGGGCGCGTACTTCGCGCAGATGCCGAAACCGTCGCAGACGGTGCGGTCCAGGCGGATTTTCATGCCAGCCTCAAAGTTTCGGCCTCGTAGGGACGGTCGGCGCGGAACGCGCCGCGGGCGCAGCCCTGGCACGTGCCGTCGAGATGTGCGGTGACTTCGCCCGGGAACTGTGTGAGCAGGCCGGCCGCGACGTTGGTGGCGGCGTCCAGCGTCGCGCACGCGCCCCGTCCGCGCAGCAGCACCGACCAGCGGCGCAACCGTTCGACGTCTTCGGTCGTCGCGGCGCCGTCGCGCAGCGCACCGGCGGCTGCCGCCATGGCCGCCGTTCCGTTGAAGCACGAGCCGCACTGCCCGGCGTTTTCACGGTCGAAGTAGGCCAGCACGGACGCCGCGACCGCGACGGGGCAGTCGTCGGTGAGCACCGCGATGGCGCCCGCTCCCAAACCGCTGCCGACACGTCGCATCGTCTCGTGGTCCAAGGTTGTCTCCAGCACGCTCCGGTTGAGCAGGCCGGCAAAGTAGCCGCCCATCAACGCCCCACGTACCTGGTCCGGTGAAACACCGTGCAGGGCAAGCAGGTCGGTGAACGGCAAGCCGTGCGGAAGCTCGTAGAGAACTGGCGGGCGTCCGGCCCCGGTGATGGTGGCCAGGAAGGTGCCAGAGGAGAGCGATGTGCCCTGCGAGCGGAACGCGCTCGCGCCATGCCGCTGCAGGAAAGGCAAATTGGCCAGCGTCTCGACGTTGCTCACCAGTGTGGGCCGATCATCGACGCCGGCTTCGAATGGGCGGGGCGGCTTGTCCGTCGGCTTGGCCGGCCCGCCGTTGATCGCGCGGACGGCGGCGGTCTCCTCGCCGGCCACGTATCCGGGCTGCACGGTCAACATGCTGACGGTGATATCGCCGAGCGCGTCGGAATCGAGCTCGCCGAGCGCGGTTTCGACGCTGTGCGCCGACTCCGGATCGGAGAGGTAGATGTGGGCGCGGTTCGTGCCCACGACCGCGGCGGCCAACCGCAGCCCGTCCAGGATCAGGTGGGGCCGGTTGCGCAGCAGCCAGCGGTCCTTGACCGAAGCCGGTTCGCCCTCTTCGCCATTCGCGACGACCACGGCACCGCCGGCAATGCGCCCGTTATCGCGCACCGTGCGCAACTTGATTGCCAGCGGGAACGCCGCACCACCGCGGCCGACCAACCCGCTGGCCTCCACCTCGCTCAGCAATCCATCGGCGTCGGCAAGCGGGCGGTAGCCGCCGAACCGTCGATACGTCGCGAGGCCCTCGCGGGCTTGGCCGGTTTGTTCGAAGAGCAGCCGGGGTTCCAAACCGGGAAAGTTCGCGGTGGTGATGGTGGTGGATTGGGCGGTGTTCACGGCTGGCCTGCCATCGTCTTAGTTAGGCTTGCGCACATGCGAACTGCGGTCGTGCGCGTCAATGTCGACCCGGAGAGTGTCTGCACGGTCCCACAGCTACGAGACGGCATGGCAGCGCTCCTCGGGCTTGCGCGTGCGGAGGGTGCAGACGTCGTCGAGAACGACCTCGCGTCGATGCCCGCTGGGCGCCGCGAAGTCGAATTGCTGATCGCGGCCGAAGACGTCGACGCGGCGAGAGATTTGGCGATCCGCCTGTGCGGCAGGGTGTTCGCCGCCGAACCGGTTGCGGGAGTCGTCACCTTCATCAGCCGGGGGACCGACGACGACGCCCACGGTGTGTTGTCCGGCTTCGGGCTCACCGGTGACATCGAGCGGACGCCCGGGGGCGACGGTTTCGACATCGTGTACGTAACGCTGCGCGAGAAGGACCTCGAACGCATTCCCGAGAGCCGGGTTCACACGGCTCTCGAGGCCTCGCTCAACTGCGAGGTTCACATTCGCACCGTGTAGGGACATCACGAACCCAGGAACTCGAGGATCGCGGGCGCCGCCTGCACCCACGTGTCGAACATGTTGAAGTGCTTCACCCGCCCGGCCGCGCGGTCCTCGGACGCACGCTCCCATGCGTCCTCCGGCCACGGGGGGTCGATGAGCTTTGATCCCTTGATCAAGCAGCTGACCTCCAGTGACGTTCGCTTCGGGTGATCCATATCGTTCTCGCCGCCACGAATGATCAAGGTGGGCACCTTGATCCGGTCGAACATCTCGTCCTCGACGCCCGGGATCGTCTGTCCAGGCTTGGAAACGAACGCGTTCAGCCAGCGCAGCATCACCTTGAGGAACTCGTCGGAATCGAAGTCGAGGAACCGCTGTTTGTTGTTGGGGTTCTCCCCGATGCGGTCACGCCATTCGGCCACCTTCACCACGCCGTCCATGCCGGTGCCGCGCACCGCGAGGATGCTCGGGATGATGTAGAAGGAACCGAGCACGAAGCTGCCGTAGATGCCACCGACGATGTTCCATACGACGAGCTTGGTGACCATCTCCGGGTAGAGCATCGTGGTCAGCATGGAATCCCTTGCGCCGCCGGAGCCGCCGGCCAGAATGCAGCGCTCGAAGCCCAGCCCGGTCACCAGCTTGTGCAACGTCTCGGCGCGCATGTGTGATTCACTCTGACCGTAGAACTGCACATCGGAAGCACCGCAGTTCGGCCGGTCCCACAGCAGCACGCGGTAGCCGCCGGCGGCGAGCGCGTCGGCAAGCGGACGCAAGCCCTCGATCTCCTTGCTGAACCGGCCGCCGGGCGTCAGGGCAATGAGATCGCCCGAGTCACCGAGGATTTCGTAGACGACATTTCCCCCATTGATCTCGATTGAAGGCACCGATTCTCCTGTGGTTAGGCCTGCACCAGAACGTCGTTGCCGACGATGCGCACCGGATAGGTCCGGATACTCCATTCGGGCTTGACCGCGGTGGTACCGGTCGCCAGCTCGAAACCCCATTGGTGCCACGGGCAATAGATGTACTCCAGGTCGCGCACCATGACCGAGTCTCCGGGCGCGGTCTCGTCCACTATCGTGCGGCCCCGGGCCCGGCCCGAACAGAGCGGACCGCCTTGGTGCGGGCAGTAATTCGCGATGGCATAGAAGCTGCCGTTGACGTTGTATACGCCGACGCCGTGCCGCCCGATTGGCACCAGCTTGTGCTTGCCCGGCGGGATCTCGTCCACGGTCGCAACAACATGCTCGCGGCCCTGGGCGAGACGGGGCTCGGGCCGTTTGGTTTCTTCCGTCAACTCAGAGCACCCTGGTCTGACCCTCGAGGACCGGAACGGTCTCGGGCAGGTGGTAGGTCGCGATGCCGTTCTTGTACATCACGGCGTCGCGGGCGTGCTTGGGCAGGTGCTTGACCAGCCAGCGTGGGTCATCGAACGTCCAGTGCGGGTAGTCCGAGGAGAAGAGCAGGATCTTCTCGCACTCCATCCATTCCAGCGCCCGGGTCAGCTCGGTCTTGTCTTCGGGGTAGTCCAGTGGCTGGGTGGTGAACTTGATGTGGTCCTTGACGTAATCCGACGGCTTGCGCTTGATGTCGACCCACGACTTGCGTGCCTCGTAGATCGAATCCATGCGCCACATCAGCGGCAGGATCCAGCTGAACGCGTGCTCGACGAACACGATCCGCAGCGTCGGGAACCGGTCGAACACGCCGTCGAAGATCAGGCTCATCACCTGGTTGGCGGCCAGCAGCGAGTAGGTCACCATGAAGTCGTGGTTGTAGCTGGGGAATCCCACCGGCGGGATCGGTAGCTCGTCGAACTGGCTGCGCGACAGGTGACAGCTCACCGTGATGTCGTGCTTGGTGGCGGCCGCCCAGATCGGGTCGTATTTCGGATGCCCCCAAGACGGCCGCGGCTCGGCCTTGATCAGAATCTGGGCCATGTAGGGGTGACCGGCCCACTTCTCGATCTCGCGCACGGACTCTGCCGGCTCCTCAATGGCGCAACAAATCGACCCGCGCCAGCGCTGGTGCCAGTTGTTGTGGCTGTCCAGCCAGTGATTGGCCTGCCAGTCGTTCAACGCGCTCGACATCGCGTGCTGCGCTTCGGGCAGGCGGGCCGGGTAGGCGGCCGGTTCGAGAATCGCGATGTCCGAGCCGGCCTCCATGATCAGCTGACGAAACGCCATATCCGGGTCGCTGCAAGGGAATTCGCCGTTGGCGGGGAAGGAGTCCACCCGCATCGCGTAGGAGTGGGCGTAGTCCGGGGCGTCGTAGTAAATCTGCTCACCCACGGCGCGGGTGAGGAAGTATTTGCTGCGCCATGGCTCGGGGATGTACGGCAGGAGCTCTCCGCGCTTGGGTGCGGGGTGGACATCTGAGTCGACGCATCGGACGGCTATGCGCTCGGCAGCGGGAACCCGCTCCTGCGAATGGGTCAACGTCATCTGAAACTCCTCGGTATCAGGTCGTACTTCTACTGTGCGCCCACCCCGGCGGGAATGTCTATGTTG
Organism: Mycobacterium sp. 852002-53434_SCH5985345; assembly: GCF_001667155.1. Taxonomy (NCBI): domain Bacteria; kingdom Bacillati; phylum Actinomycetota; class Actinomycetes; order Mycobacteriales; family Mycobacteriaceae; genus Mycobacterium; species Mycobacterium sp. 852002-53434_SCH5985345. The sequence goes on along the minus strand of NZ_LZIE01000090.1, from coordinate 261,341 downwards.
TAGAGCTGCGCCGCGTTGCGCCAGCACAGCTTCTCGCGCTGTTCGGCGGAGAGGGCGCGCGGAAGCTTCTTGATATCGCCGCACTGCCAGTGTGGATAGCTGGAGCCGAACATCACCATGTCGTCCTTGCCGGTGAAGCCGAACCATTCGCCGGCGAACTCGGTGTCGCCAGGACCGTCGAGACTGCCCTGGACGAAATACACGTGACCGGGCAGGTAGTCGCTGGGGATCCGCGGTGCCCACGGTGTCTGCTCGAGGTGCGGACGGCCGAACGTGTCCATCCGCCAGATGAACGGCGTCACGAAGTCCGCCGCGCCGTCGCCCCAGACGAACTTCAGGCCGTCGAAGCGCTCGAACACGCCCTCGGCAATCATGTTCATCAGGTGATAGATGTAGTTCAGCGCCATGAAGCTGACGTACTGCTCGTAGGTACGGGTGTTCCCGTTGGGCGTCGGCGGAAAGGCGATGCCCGACCCGACTTCGATGTGCGCGGCAACGGGAAGTCCTGCGTCGACCGCGGCTTCCCACAGCGGCCAGAACTGTGGCTTGCCGTAGAGCTCGCGGGATTGCAGCGGAACGCCGATCTGCACCACCCGAGGGTGCCCACGCCACCTCTCGATCTCCCGCAGCGCGCCGGCGATGTCATCGGGGTTCACCCGGATGGTGCCGCGGAATCGCTCGCCGAACTCGCTGGACTCCAACCAGTCCGAGACCATCATTTCGTTGTGCGCGGCGTGCAGCGCGCTGCCCAGGTGCCGGTCGGGCATGATGCCGCGGGCCATCGGGTGCAGGACCGCAATGTCGACCCCGCGTTTCGAAAAGAGCTCATTGGCAACGAAATCCGGATCGGAACCGGGGTACTGACGATCCGGGCCCTCGGTATTGGGCGCGTATTCACCGCCTGGGGCGCCGTACCAGTCCATCTCGTAATCGGGGAAGCCTCGGCTCTTGAACGGCTCACGCAGGGTCTTCCGCAGCGCCTTGTTGGAGGGAAAGAAGATGTGCACGCTCGCGTCGATGAGCGGTGTGCTGGTTCCGTCAGCGTGTTCGATCACGAAAGCCATCCTTCGACTCGGGCACTCAGAGCGAACCCAGTCGGGTCATATGATAGATAACCTAACATTCTTCTCGGGGGCCAATCAACGGGTTTCCGGTAAGCGTTTCGTTTAATCAACGTGCCTGGTAGCGACCACTTTCGCGGTCCTCGTGCAAGTACGGTTCTTGAATTGCGATAATACCATTCTCCCGATCGCGGATAAGGGCCATCCGCCTCTATCCAGGGGGACCGGCCGGCTAGGCCGGCGAGCGGCCCACGATCACGCCGGCCGCCTTCTCGAGCGGTTTGATCACCGTCGTGAAGTCCGAGTCGGGGCCCTGGTCATCGGCGGTCGTCTCCCAGAGGCGGGCGATCGTTGTGGCGACGTCCGTTGGCACGCCAAGCGCTTCCGCTTCCTCGAGGTACAGACGCACGTCCTTGACCATCAGGCCGGTAGCGAAGCCGTAATCGAAAGTCCGGGAGAGGATCGAGCGGGGAAATTTGTCCCGGCTCGCGCTCGTCGCCCCCGAGCCGGCGTTGAGCACCTCGATCATCACACTGGGGTCGAGGCCGGCCTTCACGCCCATCACGACGACCTCGGCTGTCGCGGCCAACACGTTGGCGGCAAGGATGTTGTTGGCCAGTTTCATCGTCTGCGCCAACCCCGGTTTGTCTCCCACGTAGAAGGGCCGGCCGATCGCCTCGAGCGTGGTTCGGATGACGTCGAATTCATCGCGCGGCCCCGACACCATGACCGCGAGTGCGCCCTTCTCCGCCCCGCCGACGCCGCCGCTGACCGGGCTGTCGATCGCCACGATGTCCCGCTCGGCAAGTCGGTCAAAGATCTGCCTTGCCGTGCGGCTGCCGACGGTGGACAGGTCGACATAGCGCTTGATTCTTGCGCCCTCGATCACGCCGGCCGCACCCGTCGCCACCTCGAGTGAGGCGTTCGGCGTCGGGAGGCTGGCCATGACGGTTTCGGTACGGTCGGCAACCTCCCTCGACGATGCCGCGGGGCGCGCCCCCAGGGCGACGATGCGATCGAGGGCGGCGGCACGCGTGTCGAAGGCGACGACATCGTCGCCTCTCTCGATCAAGCGGCGCGCCACGGGAAAACCCATGTTTCCCAGCCCGATGAATCCGACCTCCATGCCCGGCCCTAGCCCTCATCCAGTTCGGCGAACGCCTCGCGCGCGATGCGGAAGCTGTCGACCGCGGCGGGCACGCCCGCGTAGATGGCCACCTGCAGGAAGACCTCGCGGATCTCGTCGCGGGTGACGCCATTCGTCAGCGCCGCCTTGACGTGCGTGCGTAATTCGTTGGGCCGGTTCAGTACCGAGATCATCGCCAGGTTGAGCATGCTGCGCGTTTTCCGGGGCAGCTCCTCGCGACCCCAAATCGCGCCCCAGCAGTATTCGGTGACGAGATCCTGCAGAGGCCGGGTGAAGTCGTCCGCGTCGGCGAGGGCCCGGTTGACGTAGTCCTCGCCGAGCACGTCGGAGCGGATGTGCAGCCCCCGCTGATAGGTTTCGCGATCCAATGGCCTTCTCCTTCGTCGTGGAGGCGCTCGTCCCCATGGGCACCCCGTAACCGGTTTGCGAGATTATTACTTCCGCGTGCGAGAATGATATTCTCGCAGCGTCGGTGATGACAGGAGGCGGCGTTCATGCTGTTGGAGTTCGATGCCGATCAGCGGCTGTGGCAGAAGACCGTTCGCGACGCCGTGGCGAAGCAGTGCCCGCCCTCGCTGGTGCGCGGCGTGGCCGAGGACGGTGTCGATCCCAGCCCGTTGTGGAAGTCGTACGTCGATCAGGGCTGGACCGAGCTGAACGATCCGGTCAGCGCCGTCGAACTTGCCATCGTCCTCGAGGAGTTGGGGCGCGCGACCGACCCCACCCCGTTCCTGGCGACGATGACCCAGTTCGCCCCCTTGGCCGCCGAACAGTTCGACCCGCACGAATCGGGCACCGCCGTGTACACCGGGGTGGCGGCACACCGGGACGCCGAGGGTTGGGTGCTGGATGGTACGGCGCGCCATGTCCTCGACGGCGATCGCGTCGACCGCCTGGCGGTGGTGACAGACGCCGGGGTGTTCATCACCGGGTCGAACCAGGTGTCGGTGCGCCGCGCCGCCGTCTTCGACCCCGTCCTGCACGTCGCCGACCTGTCGTTCTGCGGCGTACGGGTGCCCGACAGCGCCCGCCTCACGGTCGATTCCGAACGCGCGCACCACACGGCCCTGACGGGCATGGCGATCACCATGGTCGGTGCCTGCCAACGCATTCTCGATCTGGTGCTCGAACACGTCCGCAGCCGTCAGCAATTCGGTGTGCCGATCGGGTCGTTCCAGGCCGTCCAGCACAAGGCCGCGGACATGCATGTAGCGGTGGAACGGGCCCGTGCCCTGGCGTACTTCGCGGCGCTGACCATCGCGGCCGACGATCCTCGCCGCCGGCTCGCGGCGGCGATGGCCAAGGCGTCGGCGGGGGAGTGCCAGTCGCTGGTGTTCCGGCACGGTTTACAGCTTCACGGCGCAATGGGATTCACGTGGGAGAACGATCTGCAGTTCGCGCTGAAGCGAGCCAAAGCCGGTGAGCTGATGCTCGGCGGCGCCGCCGAGCACCGGGCGCGGATCGCGGAGGAATACCGTGCAGCTGACTTTTGACTCCGACGTCGAGGAGTTCCGCGCGGAGTTCGCGGCCTTCCTCGACGAGAACCTGCCTCCCGCAAGCGAAACGCTCGAGCGGCCGCGGTCGGTTTCCCACATGCCGCAGTGGGCACGCGACTGGCAGCGGCTGCTGTTCGACAACGGCTGGCTACTGCCGAGCCAGCCACCGGAGTTCGGTGGTCGCAACGCGACGGTCATTCAGCAGTTCGTCTATCTTGAAGAGCTCAGCCGACGGCGGATCTACCACAGCTTCAACCCGCAGGGCGTGAACATCGTTGGGGCTTCGCTGTTGTCGTTCGGCAGCGACGAACAGAAGCGGCGCTGGGCGGTCCCGATCCTGCGGGCCGAGATCACCGCGTCACTCGGGATGAGTGAGCCCAGCGCGGGTTCCGACCTGGCGTCGTTGCGCACCCGCGCGGTGCTGGACGGCGATCACTTCGTGGTCAACGGTCAGAAGGTATGGACTTCGGGCGCCCACGACGCCGACATCTTGCTGACCTTTGTGCGTACCAATCCAGATGCGCCGAAGCACAAGGGAATCAGCGCGCTGATCATCCCGACCGACACCCCGGGCTTGGTGCGCCGTCCGTTCCCGTCGATCTGCGGTGCCGACGATCTTGATTTCAACGAGGTGTTCTTCACCGACGTCCGGGTGCCGGCCGAGAGTCTGGTCGGTGAGCTCGACCAGGGCTGGCGGGTCGCCAACGGATCGCTGGGGCACGAACGGACGATGATGTGGCTGGGCTTCGCCGATCGGCTCGACAACATGATCGACGACTTCCATCCCAGCACCGAGGTCGAGCGCGACCAGTACGCCAGCACGATCATGGACAAGCAGGCGTTGCGCCTGCTCGGTTCGGTGGCGCTGGCTCGCGCGTCGTGCGGCGAAGACGACGTGGCGGCAATCTCGGTGCTCAAGCTGCTCGGGTCCGAGGCCGAGTTGCGTGGCATGGAGCTTGCACTGACGTCGGCGGGCTCCGACGGGCTCGTTCACCCGGGCCTGACCGGGCCGTACGCGCACATGAACCTCGACCACTATTTCGCCAGCTGGTTCGAGCGCTACGCCCGCAGCTTTTCCGGGACGATCGCGGGGGGCACCTCCGAAATCCAGCGCAACATCATCGCCCAACGGGTGCTCGGCCTCCCACGCGGTTAGCGCAGCGGCGCGACGTCGGTTCGCGAGTTCCGCTCTGCGGCAGCGGCATCCGACGGGTCTAGACCGGGTCGAATTTGGTGATCAGCCACTGGCCGTGGACTCGGGTCAAACTCACCAGCACGCTGCTGGACGCCATCGCGGGGTCCGGGTTGTCCTTGCTGGTGGTGCTCTGGTCGACCAGCACCAGCACCACCGCCGAGTCCGGATGTAACTCCGAGACCGCGGCGCCTATCACCCGCGCGCTGGTCTTCAGCGCCTTCTGTTTGGCCGCCGGAGCGACGATCTGGTCGGTGAACTGGTTGTAATACGACAGGAAATCCCCGGAAAGGTGCGACTTTGCGGCGGCGAAGTCTTTGTCGAGAGTGTCAGGCGAATAGGACAGCAAGGCGACCGTTCCGTCCGACGCCGCACCTACGACGGCGCTCGCGACGCCGGGGTCGGTTTGCTTATCGGGCCGGTACTGCTTGAAGTACAGCCAGGTCGCCACGCCACCGGAAAGCAGCAGCAGCGAAATCAGGACGATGGGAACGGCTTTCACGTTGCGCCGCGCGCGGGGTTCGCTGCGTGCGCCGTCTTCGGTGAGTTTGGAAGACGCTTTCCCGGCGTCGCTGCCGTGGTTGTCCTCGCTCATGGAACGAACTCCAGTTTGGACATCTTGTATTGCCCGGCGTCATCCGTGACGGTCACCTTGAGCCGCCAATTGCGCGGTTCGTCTTTGGCGCCCGCGGCGTTGCTGATCCGCGACGACGCCGCCACGAGTACCAGCGCGGACTTCCCATCGATGGATTGGACGGCGGCCGCGTTCACCGTGCCCTGAGTGACCACCTTGGACTGCTCAACGACGGTGGTGAAATCTTTTGCGCGCTGCTGGAAGTCGTCCCTGAACTGGCCGGTCGAGCTGTCGATCACCCGCTGAACGTCCTCCTTGGCCCGATTGAAGTCCATCGAGAACATGTTGACGACGCCCTGTCTGGCCCCCGCGATGAAGTTGGCGGTGCGCTGGTTGCGCTCGGCGGTTTCATGACGCTCCCACATCATGTATCCGCTGGCCGCTACGAAGGCGCAGATGGCGACGACGACGGCCACTTTCCATGTCACGGACCACGATGGCACCCGCGGGCGTCGCCGCGAGCGGCCCGGCTTGGATGTTGACCCCGACTCGTCCGGGTTTTCGTCGACGTCTTCTTCTTTAAGGGCCTCCGCTTGGCCGGCCGCTTCGACGGTGTCGGTGACATCGTCCTTGGTCTCCGGCTCGTCGGAGTCGGCGGTGTCCTCGTCGGCGTCCGGCGCTTCTTCGGCGGTCTCCGCCTCCGCCTCCGCCTCCGGTTCGGCCTCGGCCTCTGCTTGGGCCTGCGCTTCACGCCGGAGCCGGGCGGCACGGGCGCGGGCGCGCGCCGCGGCGGCCAGCGCCTCGGCCTCGGCCGCTTCGGCCTCGGCCTCCTCGAGCAACGCCTGCACGTCGGCTTTCGAGGTCGCCGAATCTTGTGGTCTCTTCGACTCAGCCATCGTGCTCGCTGTCCGTCGCCCTCATCATCGACCGACTCGCTGTGCGCCTCACGCGGCTACCATCGCACGAGCGAGAACGGCCAACTGTTGGTGCCCCCCGGTCCGCCTCCGCAGCCGGTGTCGAACGTCGAGTCCACCTGACCCGCCATCGTCACCGGGTCCCACGAGTAGACGTCGTGCGAGGGAAAGAACTGGACCACGCAGCGCACACCGTCGGGCACATCGACGGCCATGGTGTAGCGGCCGTTGACCAGGTGGGCGTTGGCGTTCCAGAACGCCGCTTGCCCGTTGGGTTGCGGAACCGCCTGGATGGTCAGGCATTCCGGTCCCTGGTCGTATCGGCAGGGTCGGATGGCCCAAATCCAGCTGTGGCCGGGGTCGCGTGGCGTGTCCAGCCGGTAGTTGCCAACCTGGATGTCCGCGTGGGCGGTCGGCTCGAGGGTCAGCGCGGCCATGGCGAGCGCAAGGCTCAGCGCGAAAATCTTCACCGATGCGTCTCCCATCTGTGCACGCGGTTGCTGCAAATATAAGGCGCGGTCACGTTGAACAGGCCTACTCGTAAAAATTGCGGGGGTCAACGGCGCACTTTCGGCTGGGTAACGCGCCCGGCCGCCTGGGGTGGCTCAATCGATTACCGCGGCTTCCTTGCGTTCGGTGATCGGTCGGGCGAGTTCCTGTTCGTCGCAGATGCGCTGCAGCTTCTCCAGGGTTTCGTCCAGGCCGGCGCCGACCCTGCGGCCGGGCGTAAAGGCCGCCGGCAGTTTGCGCATGCCCTGGATGACGCCGATGGTCTCGTAGTGGACGGTGCCTTCGGGGTCGCATCGGTAGTCGGGCATCCGATCGAGCACCGCGGTGAGCATGGATTTGAACACCGTGCGTGCCACGTTCGACCCGGCGCACCGATGGACGCCCAGGCCGAAGCTGAAGTGGCGGTTGCCTTTACGGTCCAGCACGATGTCATCCGGGTCGTGGAACACGGCTGGATCGCGGTTGGCCATCGCCCACGAGATCCACAGCCGCTCACCCTCCTTGAACTGAGTGCCGTCGAGCTCGACATCGTCGGAGAATGTCCGGCCGTCGCCGGGGGCGGGGGTGAAGTAGCGCAGGAATTCCTCGGTGGCGGGGTCGAGCAGCGTTTTGCGCTCGTTGCTGAGCAGTTCCCGCTGCTCGGGATGCTCGGAAAGCCACTCCAACGAATGGGCGGTCAGGGCCGTCGTGGTGTCGAAGCCGCCGCCGATGACCAAGCCGAGGTTCCCCAGAATTTCCAGGTCCGGCGCCGGCTCCCCGTCAATGCGCATCTGCAGCAGGGCATTCACGATTCCCGGCCTCGGATTCTCGCGGATCTCGAGCATGTTGTTCACCATGTCGAGGCCCATCTGCTTGTGCATCTCGGTGACGCGCTCGATGTCGGGGGAATGTTCGGGCGTGTACACCGCGGCGTGGACCGGCTCGCTGTACATGTTCCACTTCTTCAGCGGGATGCCCATCATCGCCAACGTCAGGACGGCCGGAACGATGTTGGCCAGATCGTCGACGAAGTCGATGCTGCCGCCCTCGATCTTTTCGTCGAGGCAGGCGCGCGTCACGTCGTCGATGAACGGCTCCCAGCGCTTGACCGCTGCCGGCGACAGGTAGGGATTGAGCACGGTGCGGTAAATGCGGTGATCGGGATCGTCCATCTCCAGGATGCCGCCGCGCACCACGCTGACCCGGCTGGCGGTGGGGATCGAAATGCCTTTGTAGCCACGGCGTTCGTCGTTGATGTCGTGATCGTTGGAGACGGCCGGGCAGCGGGCCAGCTCGAAGACCTCGTGGCTGCCCGCCGCGACCCAATGCCCACCGTAGGTCTCACTCCACGCCATCGGGCACTTGGCGTGCATCTCCTTGGTGATCGACTTGAACTGCGACCGGTACTCCGGGGAATGCCGATCGAAGTGGTACCGGTTCTTTTTGCGGTCGCTGTCGCTGACGACGTCGTCGACACTCAAAGCTCTGTCTCCCTAGGTATTTCGTCGGTCAGTACCGGGATGCCGGACTCAGGCGTCGTCGGTGATGACGATGGCCTGTTCCGGGCAGGATTGAGCGGCTTCACGCACCTGGTCTTGCCGGTCTACGGGGACCACTTCGTCGATTGCAGAAGAACTGCCGTCGATGTCGCTGAGCTGAAACGACTCCGGCGCGATCATCGCGCACAGGGTGTGGCCCTGGCATCGTTCCGAATCCACCCAAACCTTCACGGGCTGTCTCCTCTCACCTGATCTGGTTTCCGGACACCGCTGACGAATCGTCACCGCTCAGGTGTTGCGACCGCCATTGACGCCCAAGAGCTGACCGGTGATGTAGCCGGCTTCGTCGGACACCAGGAAAGCGCATGCCGCCGCGATGTCTTCCGGCTTACCCATCCGGCGCACCGGGGTCCGCGCGATGGTCTCGTCGATGTCCCCCAGGAATCCGTTCTGCGCCGCGGCGCGCAGCATCGGGGTGTCGATGAAGCCCGGCGGCACCGCGTTGACGGTGATGCCGCTGGGGCCGTACTCGAGCGCCAGGGATTTGGTGAGCCCGTTGACCGCGGACTTGGCCGCCACGTAATGGCTCATGTAGGGAGCCCCGGAATGCGTGCTGGACGAAGAGATGTTGACGATGCGTCCCCACTTCGCCTCGATCATGTCGGGCAAGACCGCCTGAATGGTGTGAAAGACGCCGTTGAGGTTGACGTCGATGACCCGTTGCCAGTCTTCGAACGCGATGTTGTTGAAGCGCTTGAATCCGTCCAGGCCCGCGGCGTTGACGAGAATGGTGATCGGCCCGAGCTTCGCGCGGATCGCGGCGAAGGCCTCGTCCACCTGCGGTCGGTCGGTGACGTCCGCCGTGAAGGAATGGTCGCCGTCCGACGGCCGGAGGTCGATCGTGGCGACGTCGAGACCGTCGGCGCGCAACCGTTGCGCGACGGCAAGGCCGATGCCGGATCCGCCACCGGTGACCACCGCAGTCTTCACGTTGAGGCCTCTACTCCAAAGGTGACCGTCTCAGTCACAAAGAATCTCGCTTACAATTATGAGAACCTTACTCTCACGCCAGAGTGTGGTGCAACACACTCTGGAAACCCTGTTCGGCCTGCGTCAAACTACTCGACACGGCGGCCCGTCGACGTTCGCGTTGCTGGTCAGCCGCCCGTCCTGATTCCTGAGACTTTCTTGAATTATCGAGAGTCGAATGTAAGATTCGCCGGGGAAGAGAATCAAATTATCGTGACCGTCACCACATTAGGGGGTACGGAATGCCTGCCCAGGACACGGCAGAGCCCGCCACTGCGACTGCAGCGACCATCGCGGACGCCGCGCCTGGGTCCACCGCCGACCGCCGACTGTTGATCGGCGGCCGGCTGGTCACCACCGATAAGTCCTTCGCGTCGATCAATCCCGCCACCGGCGCTGTCATCGGGCACGCCCCGGATGCCGGTGCCGAGGAGGCCGAAGCGGCGATCGCCGCGGCCCGGGCTGCGTTCGACACCACCAGTTGGCCCACCGACGTTGAGTTGCGGATCCGCTGCCTCGACCAACTGCACCGGGCGCTGCTCGAACACGCCGACGAGCTGCGGGAACTGACCATCGCCGAAGTGGGCGCCACCCGAGCGCTGACCCAGGGCGCCCAGCTCGACGAGCCGATCGGCATCGTGCGCTTCTACGCGGATCTGCTTCGCAGCTACGCGTTCTCCGAAGACCTCGGCGAGAAAGAATCGCGCGGCATGCTCCACCACCGCTGGGTGGAAAAGGAAGCGGCCGGGGTGGTCGCCGCGATCATCGCCTACAACTACCCAAACCAGCTGGCGCTGGCGAAGCTGGCCCCCGCGCTGGCAGCCGGGTGCACCGTGGTCCTCAAGGGCGCGCCGGATACGCCGTTGGTCACGCTGGCGCTCGGTGAGCTGATTGCCAATCACACCGACATACCCGACGGCGTGGTCAATGTGCTCAGCTCCTCGGGCCCCGAAGCGGGCGAGGCGCTGACCACCAGTCCCGGCGTCGACGTCGTCACCTTCACTGGGTCAACCGCGGTGGGGCGCAAGATCATGGCCGCCGCGAGCGAAACGGTCAAGCGCGTCTTCCTGGAACTGGGCGGCAAGTCGGCCGCCATCGTGCTCGACGATGCCGACTTCGCCGGTGCGGCCATGTTCGCGGCGTTCAGCATGGTGACCCACGCGGGGCAGGGGTGTGCGCTGACCTCCCGGCTGCTGGTGCCCCGGTCGCATCACGACGAGATCGTCGGGCTGATCGCACAGAACTTCGCCAAGGTCCGCCACGGCGACCCGGCCGATCCGAAAACCTACATGGGCCCTCTCATCAACGAGCGCCAGCGGGACAAGGTCGACGGCATGGTGCAGCGGGCTGTTGCCGCAGGCGCGACGCTGGTCACCGGTGGCCGGCGGTTGGAGCCGGGCTACTTTTACGCACCGACGCTGCTGACCAACGTCGATCCCGACAGCGAGATCGCTCAGGAGGAGGTCTTCGGGCCGGTGCTCGTCGTCATCGCATTCGACGATGACGACGACGCGGTGCGCATCGCCAACAACTCGATCTACGGCCTGGCCGGCGCCGTCTTCAGCGGCGACCAGGACCGGGCGCTTGCGGTGGCGCGCCGGATCCGGACCGGCTCCTTCTCGATCAACGGTGGCAACTACTTCGGCGCGGACAGCCCGTTCGGGGGCTTCAAGCAGTCGGGGGTGGGCCGCGAGATGGGTGTGGCCGGGCTGGAGGAATTCTTGGAACGCAAAACATATGCAGTCCCGGCGGTGCGGCGGGCCACGGCGTGAGGCCGCTCGAGGGCATCCGCGTCCTGGAAGTCGCCATGTACGGGTTCGTCCCGTCGGCGGGTGCGGTGCTCGCCGAATGGGGCGCCGACGTGGTCAAAGTCGAGCATGCGGTGACCGGCGATCCGCAGCGAGGGCTGCGACAGACCGGCATGCTGCGCGTCGAAGGTGACCCCAACCCCAACATCGAGCACGCGAACCGCGGCAAGCGCAGCATCGGGCTGGACATGTCCGTGCCCGAGGGCAAGGAGGTGCTCTACGAGCTGGCCCGCCGATCGGATGTGTTCCTCACCAGCTTCCTGCCCGGCGCCCGTCAGAAGTTCGGGATCGACGTCGACGACATTCGGGCCGTGAACCCGAAGATCATCTACGCGCGCGGAAGCGCGCTCGGCCCGCGGGGCGAGGAGGCGGTCAAGGGCGGCTACGACATGACCGCGTTCTGGTGCCGGGCCGGAACCGCAGCGACGATCACCCCCGCCGGCATGCCGGGCATGATCGCGCCGCCCGGTCCGGCGTACGGCGACACCATCTCCGGCACCAACCTCGCCGGTGGCATCGCGGCGGCGCTGCTCAAACGGGAGCGCACCGACGAGCCGTCCGTGGTCGATGTGTCGCTGCTCGGCAGCGGTCTTTGGTCAATGGGGCACACGGTCGCGCTGACGAACCATCTGGGCCAGCGGCTTGAAGCGCCGCCGCCCGGGGTGCACGGCGCTCCCAACAACCCGTTGGTCGGGCTTTACACCACGTCCGACGGTCGCTATATCTCCTTCGTGATGATGCAGCCCACCAAGTTCTGGGCCGACGTCTGCCGGCATGTTGACCTGCCGGAGTTGGCCGAGGACCCGCGCTTCGAAACGGTGGAGAAGATCGCTGCCAACACGGCGGAGGCGGTGGAGATCCTGACCAAGGTCATCGCCACCCGCACGCTCGAAGAGTGGAGCGAACGCTTCGCAACGCTGGCCGGTCCCTGGGCGCCCGTGCAGGACACCCTGCAAGCCGCCAAAGACGCGCAGATCCGGGCCAACGAGTACATCGTGCAGGCAGGCGAACTCGAGTTGGTCGCTAACCCGGTCCAGTTCGACGTCGCGGCCCCACAGACCGGCCCGGCGCCCGGCTTCGCCGAGCAGACCGACGACATCTTGACGGAACTCGGACTCGACTGGGACCGCATCATCGAACTCAAGACGGCCGGCGCCGTCACCTAGAGCCGGAGGTGCCCTCAATGTTTGTGCCGACCGTCGCGTCCGTTGTGCCTCAATCGTCCTGGCTAAGCGGTGTGCTGATGGCTTGTCCGATAACGGTTATGCATTTTCCGTTCCACCCGGACTCAGCATGAGTCATAATCGCCGGACGCTTCAAGACACGGGGCCCCACGTTTTGAAGCGTCTACTCACGCAACAGAACGGAGGTCCTGGCGTGAGGATGGACAGCGCTGTCATGCCCGAGGCATATGCCGGATTCCGGTCGCCCACAGGGCCTTTCGACGTCTCCAACACGCCCCCGTGGCCGACGGTTGAGTCAAATCTACAACAGTCAGTAAGCGAGAACAAGACTGTCAGTCTCGTAACTCGGGAAAGAGCCTGAGGCCGATGGCAACTAAGGGAGCGGACCACTGGTCAGCGGGATTGCCCCAGCTGAGGCTGAAATGGGACATGTCGGGGCCTATGCAGGCCGTCGGGGCCTTGTTCGCAATGTCGGCGGATGCGGTCAAGTTCGCGTTCCGTCGGCCGTTTCAGTGGCGGGAGTTCCTGGAGCAGTCCTGGTTCGTCGCACGGGTGTCGCTGGCTCCCACCTTGTTGGTAGCCATCCCGTTTACCGTCCTCGTCAGCTTCACGCTCAACATCCTCCTGCGCGAACTGGGCGCGGCGGATCTATCCGGTGCGGGCGCCGCGTTCGGTGCAGTCACCCAGCTCGGACCGTTGGTCACGGTTTTGATCGTGGCGGGCGCGGGTGCTACGGCAATGTGTGCGGACCTGGGAGCACGAACGATCCGTGAAGAGATCGACGCGATGGAGGTGCTGGGCATCAATCCGGTGCAGCGTTTGGTCACACCGCGCATGCTGGCGTCCGGATTGGTCGCCTTCTTGCTCAACAGCCTCGTTGTGATCATCGGCGTCCTTGGCGGCTACGTCTTTTCGGTCTTTGTGCAAGACGTCAACCCGGGCGCGTTCGCCGCGGGTATCACGTTGCTCACGGGCGTGCCCGAGGTCATCATCTCGTGCGTCAAGGCAGCCCTTTTCGGCCTCATCGCCGGCTTGGTGGCCTGCTATCGGGGCCTTTCGATCACCGGCGGGGGCGCCAAGGCCGTCGGCAACGCGGTGAACGAGACCGTGGTGTACGCCTTCATGTCCCTGTTCGTCGTCAACGTGGTCGTCACCGCGATCGGCATCAAGATGACGGCGAAGTAGGGGCAGCCAATGGCGCTGAGGGCCACATATCCGCGATTAATCCGCCAATTCGAGAGGCCGGTCGCCTCGTTGGGGCGGATCGGCGACCACACGCTGTTCTACGGTAAGGCGCTGGCCGGAGTGCCCTTCGCCGCCACCCGTTACACGCGTGAAGTCGTTCGGCTGGTTGCCGAGATCAGCATGGGCGCGGGCACTTTGGCGATGATCGGCGGAACCGTTGTGATCGTCGGCTTCCTGACGCTGGCGGCGGGCGGAACCCTGGCCATTCAGGGCTACACCTCGCTGGGCAATATCGGCATCGAGGCGCTGACGGGCTTCTTGTCTGCGTTCATCAACGTGCGCATCGCGGCACCGGTGGTCGCCGGGATCGGTCTGGCGGCCACCTTCGGCGCCGGGGTGACCGCTCAGCTCGGTGCCATGCGGATCAACGAAGAAGTCGATGCGTTGGAGAGCATGGCGATTCGGCCGGTCGCCTACTTGGTGAGCACCAGGATCCTGGCCGGAATGTTGGCCATCACGCCGTTGTACGCGATCGCCGTCATCTTGTCGTTCGTGGCCAGTCAGTTCACCACGACGTTCTTGCTCGGCCAATCGCAGGGTCTGTACCAGCACTACTTCAACACGTTCCTGAACCCAATTGATTTGTTGTGGTCATTCCTGCAGGCCATCCTGATGGCGCTCACGATCCTGCTGATCCACACCTACTACGGCTATTTCGCTTCGGGGGGACCTGCCGGTGTCGGCAACGCGACCGGTAACGCAGTGCGCACCTCGCTGATCGTCGTGGTGTCGGTAACGCTGTTGGTCTCGCTATCTATCTACGGTACGAACGGCAACTTCAACCTGTCCGGTTAGCGAAGGAGGTGGAACGGCAGTGACGCAGAGAGTGCCAGCGGGTCGCGCGGCCGCCGGGCGACCTCCGCGCGCCGGCCATGCCCGGCCCGCCGGGCGAAGCTATCTGGCGCCGTTGCTCGGATTGGCGACTGTTCTCATCATTGGCTTGATTTTCGCCGTGGCGGTCGGTTTGTTTCAGGGCTCTTTCACCGAAACCGTTCCGGTGACCGTGATCTCGCAACGCGCCGGCCTGGTCATGAACCCGGATGCCAAGGTCAAGATGCGCGGCGTGCAGGTGGGTAAGGTCGCCTCGGTCGAATCGCTGCCGAACGGCCAAGCGGCCATTCACTTGGCGATGGACCCGTCGCAACTGCGCTTCATTCCCAGCAACGTGCTTGTCGACATCGCGTCGTCGACGGTGTTCGGCGCGAAGTCCGTCCAGCTGGTGGAACCCGCACAGCCCGCGGCCCAGCGCCTGCACGGTGGCCAGACGCTGGAAGGCCAGCACGTCATGGTCGAAGTCAATACCGTGTTCCAGCAACTCGTTTCGGTTCTCGAGCAGATCGACCCGCCCAAGCTCAACGAATCGCTGGGTGCGCTCGCACAAGCGTTCAGTGGGCGGGGCCCACAGCTGGGCCAGTCGCTGAGCGATCTGGATTCGTTTCTGGCCAAGCTGGAGCCGAGCCTGCCTGCGTTCAGGCATGACCTCTCGGTCTTACCGGTGGTGTCCAACGCCTACGCGGACGCGGCACCGAACCTGGTGAAGACCGCGGCCAACGCGACCCGGATCAGCAAGACGATCGTCGACGAGCAGCGCAATTTGGATGCCTTGCTGATCAGCGCGATCGGCTTGGCCGACATCGGCAACGACGTCTTGTCGACCAACCGCCAACCGCTGACGAACGTGATGCATCTGCTGGTGCCGACGCTCGACCTGACCAACCAATATCACGAGGTGTTCACCTGTGGTTTCGGCGGGTTGATCAACATCTCGCATGGTCCGCCGCTGTCGGAGCCGAGCATCAACATCTCGGCGAGCCTCACCTGGGGCGGTGAGCGCTACCGTTATCCGACGAACCTGCCCAAGGTTGCGGCCACGGGTGGCCCCCAGTGCATGGGTCTGCCGAACCTGCCGTTCAACACACACCCGAAGCAACTCATCGCCGATATCGGTGCCGACCCGGTGGGCTATGGAAACCCGCAGGTACTGATCAACTCCGATCTCCTCAAGCAGCTGTTGTACGGACCGATCGCCGGCCCGCCGCGCAACTCCGCCCAGGTGGGAATGCCAGGATGAGAACACGCGCCACGCTTATCAAGTTCACGATCTTCGCGGTCGTGATGGCGATGCTGACCGCCTTCCTGTTCTTCATCTTCGGCCAGTACCGGACGGGTGCGACGACCGGGTACACGGCGGTGTTCTCCGACGTCTCGCGTCTCAAGGCGGGGCAGTCGGTGCGGGTCGCCGGTATCCGGGTCGGCACGGTCAATAGTGTTTCGCTGCAGCCGGACAAGAAAGTGGTGGTGGAGTTCGACGCCGATCGCAGCGTCGTCCTCACCGAGGGCACCAGGGCGGCGGTCCGCTACCTGAACCTGGTGGGCGATCGTTACCTCGAGCTCGTCGATGGCCCGGGTTCGACCAAGCACCTGCCCGCCGGCGGTCAGATCCCGGTCAACCGGACGGCGCCCGCGCTCGACCTCGATTTGCTGCTCGGCGGACTGAAACCAGTTACCCAGGGCCTGAACGCGCGCGACGTCAACGCGTTGACCGCGGGATTGTTGCAGGTCTTCCAGGGCCAGGGCGGGACGCTCGACTCGCTGTTCGCCAAGACGACGTCGTTCTCAAATGCGTTGGCCGACAACGATCAAACCGTGCAGCAACTGATCGACAACCTCAACGTCGTGATCGGCACGATCTCCAAGGACGGCACCAAGTTCTCCGGCGCAATCGATCGCCTCGAGCGGCTGGTCAGCGGGCTGTCGGACGACCGCAACACCATCGGCTCCGCCATCGACGCCCTGGACAGCGGAACCGCCTCGCTGGCGGATCTGCTGAGCAACGCGCGGCCGCCACTGTCGGGCACCATCGATCAGTTGAATCGGTTGGCGCCGATCCTCGACAACGACAAGGACCGCCTCGACGCCGCAATCGGCAAGGCGCCGAGGAACTACCGCAAGCTGGTTCGGCTCGGCGCGGACGGGGCCACCATCCCGTACTACCTCTGCCAGTTGGAGCTCCGCGGCACGGACCTTCAGGGCCGGACTGTGAAAGCCCCCATATTCAGGTCAGACGCTGGAAGGTGCACTGAACCCTAATGCTCAAGTATCACGGAGCCGGGCTCGTCAAGGCCGGACTCATCGGCGTCGTTCTGGCGGTGCTGGTCATCCTCGTCGGCCTGTCGCCCGACCGGTTCATCTCGTGGGCGACGATGGTCAGGTACCAGGCGCTGTTCACGGAAGCCGGTGGCCTTGCGACGGGCAACCCCGTGATCGTGTCGGGCGTGAAGGTCGGCACGGTGTCGGATGTGAAGCTGCGTCGTGGCGATGCTCTGGTCACGTTCGTGATGAAGGGCAACATCCTGCTCGGGTCGGAGACTTCCGCGCACATCGGCACCGGCACGCTGCTGGGCGAGCGGATGCTGGCGCTGGACTCCGCCGGCAGCGGCACGATGCATCCGATGACGCTGATTCCCGTCTCGCGCACGTCTTCTCCCTACTCGCTGACGGAAGCGGTCAGCGACTTGACGACCGACACGGCTGGAACCGACACCGCGGCGCTGAACCGGTCGCTGGACACGCTGGCGAGTACCCTCGACCAGATCGCGCCCCAAATGGGCCCGGCCTTCGACGCGCTCACCCGGTTGTCCCGTACCCTCAACAGCCGCAACAAGAGTCTGGGCGAGCTGTTCAAGAGCGCCGGCGACGTCACCGGGGTTCTCTCCGAACGCAGCCAGCAGGTCAACAAACTCATCCTCAACTCCGGCTCGCTGCTTCAAGTGCTGGTGGCTCGGCGCCAAGAGATCGTGGACCTGTTGGCGAACACGTCGGTGGTCGCCAAACAGCTCACGGCTCTGGTGCACGAGAACGAAAACAAACTGGCACCGACGCTTGAGAGGCTGAATTCGGTGACCGCGATGCTGGAGAAGAACCGCGACAACATCGGCAAGGCGATGCAGGGCCTCAAGAAGTTCCAGATCACGGTCGGTGAGGGCATTTCCAGCATGTACGCCTATCAGGCGTTCGTCCCGAACTTCCTTGCGCCGCAACTCTTCCAGCCGATCATCGACTACCTCTGGGGATTCCGCACCTTCGACACTTCGAAGGGCCCCGGCTACCCGTCGCCGCTGCCTCGGTCGTTGACTCCCTGGCCCTACAACGGTATTCCGGTGTGCCCTGGCTGCACGCTGGGCGGCAGGGTCGGAGGATCACAGTGATCCGCCACAACCGACTGACGGCCGTGGTGGGGATCGTCCTGGTCGGGCTGATCGTTGCCGGAGCTGCCGTACTCGTCCGCAACACGTTGTTCCGGCAGCAGACGATCACCGCCTACTTCACCACCGCCACCGCGATCTACCCCAACGACGAGGTGCGGGTTTCGGGTGTCAAGGTCGGCAACATCAAATCCATCGAGCCGCACGGCACACAGGCCAAGATGACCCTGAAGGTCGACCACGGCGTGCCCATCCCGGCGGACGCCAAGGCGGTGATCGTCGCCTCGAATCTGGTGTCTGCCCGCTACGTCCAGCTCTCGCCGGCCTACCGAGACACCGGGCCGGTCATGCACGACGGCGCGGTCATACCGGTCGAGCGGACCGCAGTGCCGGTCGAATGGGATGAGGTCAAGACCCAATTGATGCGGTTGGCAACGGATTTGGGACCCAAGAGCGGTGTATCGGGCACGTCGGTGGGCCGGTTCATCGACAGCGCCGCCAACGCGCTCGACGGTAACGGTGACAAGCTGCGGCAAACCCTGGGTCAACTGTCGGGGGTGGGCCGCATCCTCGCCAACGGCAGCGGCAACATCGTCGACATCATCAAGAACCTGCAGACCTTCGTCGGCGCGCTGCGCGACAGCAACGTCCAGATCGTGCAGTTCAACGACCGCCTGGCGACGCTCACCAGTGTGGTCAACGACAGCAAATCCGACCTCGACGCGGCGTTGACCGATCTGTCGACGGCGGTCGGCGAGGTGCAGCGCTTCATCGCCGGGACGCGGAACCAGACCAGCGAGCAGATCGCCCGGTTGGCCGATGTCACACAGAATTTGGTCGATCACCACATGGACCTGGAGAACATCTTGCACGCGGCGCCCAATGCGCTCGGCAACTTCTTCAACGACTACAACGCCGACACCGGAACCATCGTGGGAGGGTTCGGGATCATGAACTTCGCCAACCCCACGTTCTCGGGTTTGATGGTTCCGCTCCCCGTCCCGGGCTGCACGGCGCTCGGCGCCATCGAGAACGTCACCGCGGTGGAGTCGGGCAAGCTGTGCTCCCTGTTCCTCGGTCCTGGGTTGCGAGTCCTCAACTTCAACAACCTGCCGATCCCCATCAACATCTTCCTGCAGAAGTCGGTGGACCCGGCCAACATCCTCTACACCGAACCGCGCCTGGCGCCCGGCGGCGAGGGTCCGAAACCCGCAGCGCCCGAGATCCCGCCCGCGGTGTCGGCCTACACCGGCTTGCCCGGTGACCCGGTTGGCCCCCCGGGAGCCGTGCCTCCGGCGCCGATACCGGGCGCGGCGATGCCGCTGCCGCCCCCGCCGTCGACACCGATGCCGCCCCCACCGTCCCCAGCGCAGAGCACGTCAGACATGCTGTTGCCAGCCGACGGGCCGCAACAATGATCGCCCGGGCTGCGGTGCGGCGGGTGTTCGCCCTCGGTTGTTGCGTGGTGGTGACGGCGACGGGATGTGCGTTCCACGGCCTGAACTCGCTACCCCTGCCCGGCGCGGTCGGGCGCGGGCCGGGGGCCGACATCTATCACGTCGAGCTGCCGAATGTCGGCACGATGGAGTCGAATTCGCCGGTGATGATCGACGACGTCGTCGTCGGCAGCGTCGGCACGATGCGGGTGCGCGGCTGGCACGCCGATGTCGAGATCTCGGTCAAGCGAGATGTCGTCGTCCCGGCCAACGTGGTTGCCACCGTCGGCCAGACCAGCCTGCTGGGGTCGATGCATGTGGAACTCAATACGCCGCTCGGCCAGCCGGGAAGCGGACGGTTGCAGCCGGGCGCCACCATCCCGCTCAGTCGATCATCTGCCTACCCGTCGACGGAGCAGACGCTGTCGTCGCTGGGGGCAGTCGTCAATGGCGGCGGGCTTGGACAGATCGGGGAGATCATCCACAACTTCTCCGCCGCCCTGTCCGGGCATGAGGGCGCGGTGCGTGATCTGATCACCCGCCTCGACACATTCGTCGGGACGCTGGACGATCAGCGGGACAACCTCGTCGACTCGATCCAGGCGCTGAACCGGCTGGCCAGCACATTCGCCGACCAACGCGACGTTCTCACCCAAGCGCTGCAGAAGATTCCGCCCGCGCTCGATGTTCTGGTCAAGGAGCGCCCCCGGCTGACCGCCGCCCTGGACAAACTCCGCGTCTTCAGCAACACCGCCACCCGGTTGGTCAACGACGCCCAGGCCGACCTGGTCAAGAACCTGAAAAACCTGGAGCCGACCCTCAAAGCCCTCGCCGACGTCGGACCCGAGCTCGGCGTGGCCGTCGCGGCCGCGTTTGTGTTCCCGTTCACCCAGAACTTCGTCGACCGGGCGGTCCGGGGCGACTACTTCAACCTCCACGTCGATTTGGACCTGTCGATTCCACGGCTCAAGCGCGGCTTGATGTTGGGGACCCACTGGGGGCAGCTTGACCAGCCGCTGGTGCCGGCACCCGGAGACCCGTATTACCTGCAGTACACCCACGATCCGATGCATGACCCCCTGCGGCCACCGTGGGTCGACCCCGCGGCCCTGCCTCCGCTGCCGGGTCCTCGGCCGGCGGCCCCGCTGCCCGGGCCTCCGCCGACCGCAGCACCGGCGCCGGACGCGGGTCAAACGCCACCGCCGGCAACGGCGCCGACGGAAGGTGGCGGCTAGATGCTGACCCGCTTCGTCCGGATCCAGCTGGCGGTCTTCGCGATCGCCGGCACCATCGGCGTGATCGCGATGGTGCTCTTCTACATCCAAGCGCCGACCCTGCTGGGCATCGGTCGGATGACGGTGACGCTGGAGCTGCCGGCAACCGGCGGCCTGTACCGGTTTTCCAACGTGACCTACCGTGGTGTTCAGCTCGGCAAGGTCACGTCGGTGGGCCTGACGCCGACCGGCGCGAAAGCGACGCTGTCGCTTAGCACTTCACCGAAGGTCCCCGAGGACCTGACGGCGGAGGTGCTCAGCGTCTCCGCGGTGGGTGAACAGTACGTTGACCTGCGGCCCAAGACCGATTCGCCGCCCTACTTGCACGACGGTTCGGTAATCTCCGCGCGCGACAGCAGGATTCCACAGCCGGTCGGGCCGATGCTCGACCAGCTCAACGCCCTGGTCCAAAGCATCCCGAAGACCAAACTCGGCCAGCTGCTCGACGAGGCCTTCCAGGGCTTCAACGGCACCGGGTACGACCTGGGATCCCTGATCGATTCCTCGCAGACGTTGTCCCGCGATGCCAACGGCGTCGTCGACCGCACCCGAGCCCTGACCGAAGACACCGGGCCGCTACTGGACACCCAGGCGCAGACCACCGATTCGATCAGGACGTGGGCGCGTAGCTTGGCCGGCATCTCGGATGTGTTGGTCGACAACGATTCCCACTTCCGGACCATCCTGCAAAACGGTCCTGAGGCCGCCAATGAAGCTTCCCGGCTGCTCGAGCAAGTCAAGCCAACGCTGCCGGTGCTGCTCGCCAACCTGACCACCATCGGGCAGATCGGCGTCACCTATCACCCCTCGCTGGAGCAGCTGCTGGTGTTGCTGCCGTCGGCGGTCGCCATCGAGCAGGCCGCGGCGGCGCCAAACCATCCGGAGGGAACGGCCCAGGGCGACTTCGCGCTCACGATCGACGACCCGCCGATCTGCACGGTCGGCTTCATGCCTCCGAACACCTGGCGATCCCCGGACGACCTCACTGACATCGACACACCGGACGGGTTGTACTGCAAACTCCCGCAGGATTCACCGATCGGGGTGCGCGGTGCCCGCAACTATCCCTGCATGGGACACCCCGGCAAGCGCGCGCCCACCGTCGAAATCTGCAACAGCGACAAGCCTTTCATGCCGCTGTCGATGAAGCAGCACGTTCTCGGCCCCTACCCGCTTGACCCCAACCTGCTCGCCCAGGGCGTCCCGCCCGACGACCGGGTTACCGTGAACGACAGGATCTTTGGCCCGGTGGAGGGAACGCCGCTGCCGCCGGGGGCGGTGCCGCGCGGCACACCGGCGGGGCCGCGCGGAGAAAATCCACCACCGGGCACGGTTGGAGCGGCCGTACCGCCCGTGCCGTCGTCGGGACCACCTCCGCTGGCGCCCATGTCGAGAATGTCGGCCGACCTTCCGCCCTTCGCGCCACTCGACGTCCCCGCAGCCGGGGAACTTCCCTCGCCACCACCCGCGCCCGCACCGCCCGCTGCCCCCGACGCGGCACCAGCCGACACCGCCGGCGGCGAAGGGCCGCAGGCCGCGCCGAGCTCATTCGGTGGTGGACCGGGTAAGCAGGTGCCGGCCGTCACGGTCGCCCGGTATGACCCGCGCACTGGTCGTTATGTGGGTCCGGACGGGAAGCTCTATCAGCAGTCGGATCTCGTTGCGCCGAAAGCGCCCAAGACGTGGCAGGACATGCTTCCCACCTGAGGCCGCTGCCCGGCGATGCGCGGCGCACGAGGATGGGGCGAGGTAAGTGAGTGGAAAAGCCCGGTCAGCCGATTTTGTCGAGGCGTAACGGCATCGCGACGTCAAGCCACTGATTCTGCCCGCAGGCACCAGACGGCCCGACCGTCTTGTCCTTCCCCGCGTAGGTGGACGACCCGAGTTGGTATCCGCCGTATTGATTCACCGGATAGAAATAGAAGGTCTGCTGTCCGGGAAATGCGGTGCCGTCCTCGCACCGCTCCCAGTTGGGCACTTCGCGTTTGACCTTCCACATCTCCCCGTCATTCATATACAGGGGCGCGCTCCATCCCTGGTCGCTGGTCAAGGTGCCGTGGCATTCCTGAAACGTGTCGCACGTCGAGCTGATCGTCCACGTTTGTACGACCGTCGGCTCGCCGAAGTATTGGTCGTTTCTCTGGGCCCAGTCGCCGATGGATGTGGCGCGGAACGTCCCGTTGACGGCCACTTCTTCCTTGGTCGTTGCCCGGGCCATGGATGCCGTGCTGACACCGCCGAACGCGGTGGCAGCGACCAGCGTTGCGGTGGTGAGTGTTCGAACTGAACGCATCAGGTGCTCCTCGATCCGCTTCAACTAACCGCCATTATTAATGGGGTATCAACATTGCTGCGGCTTTTCGTGCAATGAGATTAACACCGCTTCGGCTCCGGCAAAATGGCGATCGGACCAACAATGGAAAGCGATCACGACAGCGGATCCATCTTTGAGATCAGCCAGGAACCCTTGACCTTCGTCAACGTCACCCGGGCGGTGTTCGCGGTGGTCTGCGGTTCCGGCTTCTCCTTGCTCGTCGCGGTCTGGTCGATGAACACCAGCACGACGGCCGAATCCGCGTGCAATTCCGAAACGGCGGCCCGAATCACGCGTGCCGTCTCCGTGACGTGCTTCTGCTGGGCCAGCACCGCGATCTGTTCGGTGAATTTGGTGTAGTAGGCGAGGAAATTACCGGTGAGATATGACTTCGCCTTGGAGAAATCGTGGTCCAGGTGGTCGGGAGAGTACGACAGCACCGCCACGGAACCCTCTGACGCCGTTTGGATTGCCCGGTGTGCCGCCGCTTCGGAGACCTGCTGATCGGGTCGGTACACGAAGAAGTAGAGACCGACGGCCAGCCCCATCGCGGCAACGACCAACACAGTTGCGACTATCGAACGCCACCTGCTCGCACAGCGGCCGGTCCAGCGCTTGACCGCGGCCGGACGGTCGGTGCGGGCCCGTTGAATAGCGGGTGGCGATCCCGTCTCGTCGGACGGCGTGGCTTGCACGCCGTCCAGCGAGGAACCATTCTCGATAGTCATCGCAAGAAGTCGACTTTCGACATTTTGAGCTGACCGCCATCCCGCGTGAGGTCGACGCTGATCCGCCACACGACAGGTGGACGATGGCTGTTGTCGGCGTTGATGACATCGGACCTCGCTGCGACAAGCAGGACCGCCGAATTGTCGCTCATCGACTCCACCGCAACGGCTTCGACGGTGGCCTTGCTGCTGACTTTGGATTCCTCCGTCTGCTTGGCCATCAAGGCTGACATCGCCGACATCTGGGCCTTGAAGTCGCCTGTGGAGTCGTCGATGATGCGTTGGTAATCGTCCCGGGCGTGGTTGGCGTCAATCGACATCAGCGTCGTAACCCGTTGCCGCGCCGCCGCAGTGAACTCCGCCGCGAGCTGTTGTTGGTGCACGGTGGCGCGGTGCCGCCACACCATGTAACCGCTCGCGGCGAGGGAAGCGGAGGCGAGCAGGATGCCGACGACGGCGGCAATCGTTCTCCGCCTTGGGCGTCGGAGCCACCGCGGTCTCCCCGGCCGCCGCGGAATCCGCGGTCGCGCCCGGGCCGATTTGGCGGGCCGCTGCTCGCCATCGTGGAAAGCCGCGCCGTCGTCGGCGTCTCTTGCTTCGGCTTCCCCGCGCAGCCTCGCGAGGCGCGCCCGAGCCGCCGCGGCGCGCGCTTCGGCCTTGGCGACCTCGTCTGCTTCGTCCACATCCGGGACGGGCGCATCGGCGCCGGCGGCGACCCCATCGTCGGGATCAGGTCCATCCGGATCGTGCACGGAGAATGAGCTTATCACCACCGCCCGCCCTCAACGGCGCCATCGGAGGGCCGCAATGGTGGCCCTCACGTGCGCAAATGCCTACCCACCACCTCGCGAAGCGGAGCAGGTGGGGTTGGCCCCGCGCGGGCGGCCGTCCGGTACGCCTGATCTTCTCCAACTAGGAGAATTTTCTTTTCGGGTGTGGCACAGTAATTGCGTGCGATTCGTCGTGGCGATGGCTGGCGCGTTGCTCGGCGCCGGTGTGCTGACCGCGCCGCCGTCCTCGGCGGGGCCGACCGTCTGCGACTACCCCGCGTGCACCCCGGGCATCATGCCGCACCAGGTCTTGGGTGCCCCGTGTGACAACACCACCTACTACGCCTTCGGCGTCGCCGATGGATACGTCTCGTTCGCCTCGGAGCCCGGACGGCTGATGTTCTGTGGCTCGCCGAGGAGGTACCAGCCGCGGTGGTTCCGGTCGCCGCCAATGGCGGGAGTCAAAGAAGAAGGCGCCAACTGCCAGAATTATCAGAACTACGTGGCGCAGGCGCCCGACGGCCTGTTCCTCGTTTGCTTTGCCCACGACGGCATAATGACCTGGGTTCGCGCCGACACGTAGCCGCTGCGTCTCCGGTCAGCCGAGCCCGTCCCGGGGCAGACCGAGCAGGCGCCGGCTCAAATCGGTGACCCTGGCGAGCAACGTCTCGTCGTCGATGTCGACAACCAGCGGATGCATGACAGCGGTGCTGAGCGCGCCGGAGAACATGGCCGCCTCGATCCGCCCGTCCAGACCCGCATCGCTCAGCAGCACCCGGTACAGACGGTCCATGAAGGCTTGAAAGGGTTTGTGCTCGGCCAGCAATCGGACGACTACGGGATCGAATTGCAGCGTGCGCACCAACCGGCGGTCGCGAACGGCCATCTCAATCACGCGCACCAGCAAGGCATCTCGTGCTTGCGGGCCGTCGTCGTACGCTTCGGCCTCCTCGAGAGCCGGCTCGAGCCGGCCGAGTTCCCGCTCGGTCACCGCGATGACGATCTGCTCTTTAGTCCGGAATTGGTGGTAGACAGCAGCTTTCGTGACACCGACGGCATCCGCAATCATCTGCAGCGACGTACCGCTGACACCGTGTGTGGCGAACAGGTCCAACGCGGCGTCGAGTACCCGCGTCCGGGCCGGGCTGCGCTCGATCAGCCAGAATTGCTCATCGGAGACCGGTTGCCGCGCTGTTTCCACGAACCGAGACTAGACGACCTTATTGACCGAAGCTAGCCGATCGGCTAGCTTCGCTGATTATTCGTGTGAGGTAAGGCGATCTCGTAGGGGAGGGGCCGATGGCCGACGTCGGGGCTGGCGACGCGCGGTGTCCGGGGTTGACGCGAACCGCGCTGCGGCGGACCAACGGCGAGCTGGTCCTGCTCTGGACATTGCCGGCGGCGCTTGTCCTCTGGATCGCCGCATTCTTGCTGTTTCCCGGCTTCAATCCGCCGATGTCACCGACGATGCCGGCCGAACAGGTGGCCGCGTTCTATCGCGATCCGGCCCACCTCCCGGAGATCCGGTACAGCATGATCCTGTTCAACTGGTTCGGGGTGTGCCTGGTGCCGATCTTGGCGTTGATCGTCTTGCAGATCCGCAGGATGGCCCATCGGACGCCGATCTTTTCCTATGCGATGCTGGGTTGCGTCGCAGGCGGTCCGACGCTGTTCCTCGTTGCGAACGTGTGCTGGCTCCTGGCCGCCTTTCGTCCTGAACGCAACCCCGAGCTGACCCAGTTGCTCAACGATTTTGCCTGGATCACATTCACGATCCTGGTCCCGTTTCTGATCGGGCAAAGCGTGATCCTCGCCCTGGCAATCTATTTCGACGAGCGGCCGTGCCCGGTCTTCAGCCGGTGGGTGGCCCACTTCAACCTGCTGGTGGCCGGCGCGCTGGTGCCCGCGGCGTTCGTCGGCGCGACCCTGACGGGCCCGTTGGCCTGGGACGGCTTCTTGTCGTTCTGGGTGAAGAACGTTGCGATTGGCGTCTGGATCGTGGTGATGGGCGTGGTGTTAGGCCGGGCGATCTATCGCGAGCGTGCCGAAAAGACCGGTCCCGGGCAAGAATTGGTGAGTGCATGAGCGCGGTGATTGCGCCCTCGGCCTCCACGCCACCTCCAGGTCCGCTGCTTCGCCGAATCGGCTGGCACCTGCTGCGCGGCCCCAAGCGCGAGCTGTGGGTGGCGTGGGGAATACTCGTCGTCTTTTACAGCCTCTTCTTCCCGGTGTTTTTCATCGTGGCGCAAGTCCAGCCGCCGCCGCAGCCCACCTGGGACCTGGCGACGCAAGTCCATTGGTTCCACGAACGCCACCTCGGGATACCCGTCGGTTTCGGCGTTATCTTCGCCATTAGCGGCATGATCGCGATCAACAACGCGCTCATCGCCTATTCGATGCGGCGGATGTCGGTCAGTCCGGCGTTCGCGTATTCGTATTTGATCATCTACTCGCTCAGTGCTATTCCCGGCATGTTGCTGCTCAACATCGCGCTGATCGTCGGGACGCTTCGCCCCGAACGCGACCCCGAAGCGGTCGGCTGGCTCTACGACTTCGCCTTCCTGTCTTTCGACGGAACGATGGGGGTCTTCCTGATCGGATCGCTGATCTGGATGGTCGCGATCCTGCTCGACCGGAATCGGGTCTTCCCAAAGTGGTTCGGATATCTCAACCTGTGCAACGCCCTCACCGAGGTCGTGGTGGCGCCGTGCTGGATCTTCCAGCGCGGCGTGCTGGCATGGAACGGTCAGATCGCCTGGTGGCTCGACATGGTCGTGTTCGGGGTCTATCAAGTCATTTTCATCGTCATGCTGTTCCGGATGATCCAGCGCGAGGACCTCGGCACCGGGCGCCTGCCAGAGCTCAAGCGGGAGACGGTGGCCGCGTGATGGCCGATGTAGCCGACGAGAAGCAACGGGTGAGATTCGTGCCGGGACAGCCGGACATGTGGGCGTTCGTGCTCTTCGAGACACTGGTTTTCACGGGCTATTTCGGCTTCTACCTGTTCTACCGCGCCCGCAACCCCGAGCTGTTCTTGCATGCGCAGTCGCAGCTCGACCTGCGGGTCGGGGTGTTCAACACCCTGGTCCTGCTGCTGAGCTCGTGGTCGGTGGCGCGGTGTGTCCAGTCCGCCCGGGTGGGCGCCTACAGTGCGGCCCTGCGCGACGTCTTCATCACCGCCGGGTTTGCCGTGGTCTTCCTCTTCTTCAAGGTGTTCGAGTGGGCTCGCTTGGTGCACATGGGCAATGGATTGGACAGCAACGACTTCTTCACTTACTACTTCTTCCTCACCGGCATCCACTTCGTGCACCTGCTGATCGGCTTCGTCGCCCTCGGCGTCGTCGTCTACCAACTTCGCGCGAAGGCGCGAAAGCCCCACGAAACCCCGGAAACCCAGCAGCTCGTCGAAACCTGCGCTACCTATTGGCACACCGTCGATTTCCTGTGGGTGCTCATCTTCGCGCTGCTCTACGTGGTGAGGTGATCTCCGATCAAGTTCAACAAACGACTGCTGGTGGTATGGACGATCCTGGCGACCCTCACCCTCGGCTATCTCTGGCTAGACCGCTGGGCAGGCCATGCCGGGACGTTGAAATCCAGCGCGGTGGTCACGTCGAGCGTCATCGTGATCGCACTTGTCAAGGTGCGCATCATTTTTCGTGAATTCATGGAGGTGCGAAACGCTCCGGTGCTGCTGTGCCGGCTCACGGACGCGTGGGTGTTGCTGATGGCCGTCGCCCTGCTCAGCTGCTACTTCGTCGGCATGAACCTTTGATTCAGCCCGCGACAGCGACCGCGTCCGCGGTGGTGAAGGTGAGATGGAGTTCGCTCAGGCCACGCAGGATGTACGTCGGCTCGTAGCTGTAGCGACGCTCGGCGGCCGGTCCGTGATGGGCTTCGTCGATCTCGATGCGCGGCATCCGGTCCAGGATGCGCTCGATCGAGACGCGGCCCTCGACGCGGGCGAGCGGACCGCCCGGGCAGGAGTGGACACCCCGGGCGAAGGCCATGTGCTCGCGAACGTTCTTGCGGCGCAGGTCGAATTCGTGCGGATTCTCGAAGCGTCGCGGGTCGCGGTTCGCGGCGCCCGGCAGGACCATCACGACGGTGCCGGCGGGGATGTCGACGCCCCCGACGGTGGTGGCCTTGCGGGCAAGCCGCGAGTCGCTCTTGACGGGGCTGTCCATCCGCAGCGATTCCTCGATGAACCCGGGGATCAGGCTGCGGTCCTCGCGCAGCTCCTGCTGGATGTCCGGCCGGTCGCCGAGCACCTGCAGGGCGGCGCTGAGCAGCTTGGCGGTGGTCTCCTGACCGGCTGCGAATAGGAACGTCGCCGAGCGGACCACCTCGATGACCGGGGGCGTCGAGCCGTCCGGATACTTCGCCGACGCAAGCGACGTCAGCACGTCGTTGCGGGGCTCGCGCCGCCGGTCCTCGATGTAGTTGCAGAACTTTTCGTCGAGCCACTCCAGCGGGTTGATGCCGACCGACTGGTGATCGAGTGCCCCGACCCGCGCTCCGGGGCGGTCGGCGCCCAAGACGGTGCGGAACTCCTTATGGTCCTCCTCGGGGACGCCGAGTAGGTCGGCGATCACCAACGTGGCGAAGGGCTTTGAGTACTCGGCGATGAACTCGCACTCGCCGTTGCTCAGGAATTCGTCGAGCTGACGGTCGGCGAGGCGCCACATGAACTCCTCGTTCTGCTTCAGCCGGCTCGGGGTCAGCAGCTTGGCCAGCACGGACCGGGCCTTGGTGTGGTCCGGCGGATCCATCGTCACCATATGCTCGTTCATCGGAAAGGAGCTGCGGTGCGCATCGATCTGAGCGCTGATGTCGTCGCCTTGGGGCGTGAACGGCAGCGGCGGGAACGGGCCGCCCAGCGCGACGATGTTGGAGAACGTGTCGGGGTCCTTGTAGATCTCGCAGGCTTCGTCGTACCCCGTGACCGCGATGACGCCATAGTGCGGCAGGCGCAGCACCGGGTTCTGACTGCGCAGGTAATCGAAGTAGGGGTGCGGATCAGGTACCAGAGACGGGTCGGTGAAGAAGTCGATCGACTCGTAGTCGCTCATCGGATTGCGTCTCCCTGGGCTTGGATTACCGGCTGTGTTCGGCGGCAGGCTATGGGGCCGCGCGATTCGGAAAACCGAAAATGTGCTGAGCACCTGCTTAGCATGGCGGTAATGTCAGGGTCAAGGTCGCAACGCCGAGGCATCGCGCTGACCTGGCTACGATCTGACTAGGTCGACACCGGAGTCTCGAGAGCATGGAGTGACGGCATGACATCTGCTTCTGCGGCCCGCCGGATCGGGGCGCCGGACGCGAAGAATCGCGGCCTGCTGCTCGACGCGGCCGAGCAGCTGATGCTCGAAGAGGGCTACGCCGCCGTGACGTCGCGCCGTCTCGCGAACAAGGCGGGGCTGAAACCGCAATTGGTGCACTACTACTTCCGCACCATGGAGGAGCTGTTTCTGGAAGTCTTCCGCCGCCGCGCCGACGAAGGGCTGCAGGCGCAGGCCCAGCTACTGCAATCGCCGCAACCACTGTGGGCGCTCTGGCGGTTTGGCACCGACCCGGCGTTCACCCGGATCTCGATGGAATTCATGGCATTGGCCAACCATCGCAAAGATATGCGGCGCGAAATCGCCTACTACGCCGAGCGTTTCCGCGAGGAGGAGCGCAAAGCGGTGGCCGCCGCGTTGCAGCGCTACGGCGCCGAGAACGACGACGTGCCCGCGGTGGTCTGGACGGTGCTGATGAGCAGCTTGTCGCGAATGCTGGTGCTCGAGCAGGCGATCGGCATGTCCGGCGGTCACGCCGAAACCGTGGAGTTGGTCGAAAAATATCTGCGCCGCCTAGAAGGCGAGCCGCGACCCATCGAAGGTATCCCGCCGACCTGGGTGGTTCACCAGTTGCGCAGCGAGCAGAGCACGCCCTTGGGGCCGTCCTTGGATACGACGACGGCTCCGTCCACCGCCAGATCACAGTGAAGCCCGGGCGTGCCGGGCTCCGTGCCCGTGCTCGCCACGACCATCGCGTAGTCATTGGGGTTCGACATGTCCAAGTCGAAGCTCCACGGTTTGCCCGGGGCGAGGTCGACATCCACATGCGGCGTGAAGGAGTAGGGGTTGTGGCTGTAATCGGAGAATTTCTCCGGCTGGTGGTCCAGGTAGTAGATGTCGGTGTAGATCGGATTCTGCGCGGTGACCGTGTACGTGACGTGATGCATGGCCGGGTCGGCATGGGCGTGGCCCGCGCTCACGAGTGAACCGGTCGCACCCGCCAGCACCGCCGACAAACTCACTGCGCCCACACTCAACCGTCTGACCGTCATTTCGCTCCTCCGGCTGCCCGTCGCGCACTCGTGGTGCGGTTCATCACCCGCTCTGCGGCCCGCCAGTGTGCGTCGGCGACCCACAGCCGTGCGAAGGATGCTATCGCTTCGTCCGCCGAAACTCCGCTGATCACGCGCTTTATCTCGGTCGCCGGGTGGCGAGCCAGCGACCTCGCGATGGATTGCCATCCCTCGTCGAACGACTCGCGGGGGAACACCCGGTCCACCAGGCCGATTCGCTCGGCCTCGTCCGCGGTGAGGGCGGTACCGGTGCCGGCCAACAACAGCGCCCGGCTCTTTCCGACGAGCTCGGCCAGCCGCTCGGCGCCGCCCCAGGCCGGCATGATCTCGAGTTCCACCTGGTTGAAGGCGATCTTGACGTCGTCGGCTGCCAGCCGGATGTCGGCGGCGACCGCGACCTCGGCGCCACCGCCGAAGGCGTGGCCGTTCAGCGCGGCGATCACCGGGGCGGGGAAGCTGGCCAGTTGGTCGCAAATCGCGCGCATCCGCTTGGCCATCGCCGCGGCATCCTCTTCGGTCCGCAGCGCGCGCAGCTCCTTGAGGTCACCGCCGGATACGAAAGCCCGATCTCCCGCCCCCTTGATCACCAGGGTCTTGGCGCCCGCCGCGGCGTCCAACGCCTTCTCCAGCTGCTGCATGGTGTCCAGCGCGATGGCATTGCGCGCGTGCGGCCGATCGATCGTCAGCACCGCCAACCCGTCGTCGATCTCCAGGTCCACCATGCGTTATTGCTCCTAGGACGAGAACAGACGATATTGGCATTCTCTCGGTGCGAGAATAACATCGTCGCCGCAGGCCGAAGAGCTATCGTCAGCGAAGACAGGGGCGCCCACATGCGGGATCGAATTGCGGCAGTGCTCGCGGCGTCACTCGCGGTCAGCATGCTCGGCGCATGCACCCCGCGGCCGCCGACTCAAATCTCCAGCACTGCTTCCGTGACCGTCAACGGGATCGACACGAAGTTCAACGTCGTCAAATGCAGTCAGAGGGAATGGACCCGGACGATCGACATCGGCGGCGACTTCGCCGGAGCTAATGTCATCGTCGACGAGCGGGCCGAACCGGTTTCCGCCGAGTCGGTCCGCATCCGCAATCTGGGCAACTTCACCGGCATGTACTCGCGCGGGGGGGAGGGGGATGTGGACATGAGTTCGAGCGGCGGCAGGTTCACCATCACCGGCACCGCACACGGCTCCAAGGCCGACAAACCCAACGAACCCACCACGGCCACGTTCAAAATCGTCATCGCTTGCTGATCCGCCCCTTTGGCGAACCAGGGGGTACGTTGCGGTTCGACGCCTGCAGAGAATACAATTCTCAAAAATCGCGAAGGAGGATTCCATGGGTCAGTTGTCGCACAAGGTGGACGTCCCGTTCCCCATCTTTGATGCGGATAACCATCTCTACGAGCCGCCGGAAGCGCTGACGAAGTTCTTGCCCAAGGAGTACAAGGACTTCGTCCAGTACGTGCAGGTCAACGGGCGGACCAAGATCGCGATCCGCGGCCAAATCAGCAACTACATTCCCAACCCGACCTTCGAGGTTGTCGCCCGGCCGGGCGCTTGGGAGGAGTACTTCAAATTCGGCAACCCGGACGGCAAGACCAAGCGCGAGTTGTTCGGTGAGCCGATGCGCGCGATCCCGGCGTTCTTCGAGCCCGGCCCGCGCCTGGAGAAGATGAACGAGCTGGGCTTGGACCGCACCCTGATGTTCCCGACGCTGGCCAGCCTCCTCGAGGAGCGGCTGTCGGACGACCCCGTTGCCATCCACGTTCTGGTGCATGCGCTCAACGAGTGGCTCGACGAGGTCTGGGGCTTCAACTACCAGAACCGCATCTTTACCACCCCGGTCATCACCCTGCCGATCGTCGAGAAGGCGATCGAGGAGCTGGAGTGGGCGGTCAAGCGAGGCGCGCGTTGCATCCTGGTCCGCCCGGCTCCGGTCCCCGGCTTCCGCGGTCCCCGGTCGTTCGCGCTGCCCGAGTTCGACCCGTTCTGGGAGCGGGTCGTCGAGCACGACGTGCTGGTCGGCATGCACTCCAGCGACAGTGGCTACTCCCGGTACACCTCGGAGTGGGATGGTGCCAACGCAGAGATGCTGCCGTTCCAGACGAATGCGATGGGCATCCTCAACGAGTGGCGGCCGATTCAGGACTCGGTGGGGTCGTGGGTTATCCACGGTGCGCTCTACCGCCACCCGAAGCTGAAGGTTGCCATCGTCGAGGCCGGTTCGAAGTGGATGACCCCACTGCTTGACGGCCTGGCCGAGGTCTTCCGGAAGGCCCCGGAGGCGTTCCCCAGCGACCCCGTCGAGATGGTCAAGAGCCGCATCCACGTCAGCCCGTTCTTCGAGGACGGCATCGACGATCTGGTCAAACTCGTCGGTGTGGATCAGGTGCTGTACGGCTCGGACTGGCCGCACCCCGAGGGGTTGGCGGAGCCGACCTATTACATCGAGGCGCTGTCGCACCTGCCCGCCGACGACCAAGCAAAGATCATGGGCGGCAACCTCGCCCGGCTTGTCACGGTGTGACAGGCACGCAACTGTGGGAGACCATCCCCGAGATGGTCTTGAGCGCGGCGGACCGGTTCGGCGACGCGGAAGCGGTGGTCGACGGTCCGCTGCGCCTCACATTCACCGAAGTTGTCGAGCGGATCCGTTGCGCCGCAGGCGCCTTCGCTGACCTCGGCGTCGAGAGGGGCGATCGAGTCGCCCTCTGGGCGCCCAACTCCGCGGAGTGGATCGTCGCGGCGTTCGGTCTGCTCACCGCCGGCGGCGTGCTGGTACCCGTCAACACGCGGTTCAAGACCGACGAAGCCGGCGACATCATCGCGCGCAGTGGGGCGAAGGCCGTCCTGGCGCGCAAGGGATTCCTGGGCCAGGACTACACCGCCCCCGCGGGGATACCGGTGATCGACCTGGCATCCGACTTCCTGTCCAGCGGTTCACCATTCGAGCGGGCGGTAAGCGGCAGCGACATCTCCGACATCATCTTCACCTCCGGGACGACCGGCCGCCCGAAGGGCGCGATGATGAACCACGGTCAGACGCTGCGTATGTACGAGGAGTGGGCGACGCTGGCGGACCTGCGCCGCGGTGACCGCTACCTGCAGATCAACCCGTATTTCCACACGTTCGGCCTGAAGGCCGGGCTCATCACGTCGTTCCTGCGCGGCGCGACGATGCTGCCGCTCGCGGTCTTCGACATCGACACCGTCGTCGATCTGGTTGAGCGCGAACGCATTACGATGCTGCCCGGCCCGCCGACGCTCTACCACTCCTTGCTGACGGTCCCCGACAAGTCCAGGCTTGCCACGTTGCGCGCCGGCGTGACCGGCGCCGCCGACATCCCCGTCGAGCTGGTCCGGCGCATCCATGACGAGCTGCCGTTCCAGACGCTGATGACCGGATACGGGCTGACCGAGGCCGGCAACGTGACCCTCTCGCGGCCCGGTGACTCCTTCGAGGATGTCGCGACCACGGCGGGCCTGCCATGCGAGGGCGTCGAGGTCCGCATCGCCGATGACGGCGAAGTGCTGGTCCGCGGCTACGGCGTCATGCAGGGCTACCTGGACGATCCGGCGGCTACCGCCGAGGCGATCGACGCCGAGGGCTGGCTGCACACCGGGGACTTGGGCAACATCGACGACACGGGCCGGCTGCGCGTCATCGGACGCAAGAAGGACATGTACATAGTCGGCGGCTTCAACGCTTACCCGGCCGAGATCGAGGGCTTCCTGCTGAACCACCCGGCCGTCGCCCAGGCCGCCGTCATCGGGGTGCCCGACGGGCGGCTGGGACAGGTCGGCAAGGCCTTCGTTGTCGCGAAAGGCCCTCTTAGCGCTGAGGAATTGATGGACTGGTGCCGCGAACGCATGGCGGGCTTCAAGGTCCCTCGGTCGGTGGAGTTCCTCGAGGCCCTGCCGCTCAACGCCACCGGGAAGGTGGTCAAAGGCCTCCTGCGTTGAGACGGAGTCCGCCAGCGTGCCTTTTGGCGTGTCCTCAGCTCACCCGGATGACCAATTTGCCGACGTGCTTGCCATCGCGCAGTCGCTCGAACGCCGATTTAGCCTGTCCGAAGTCGACAACATCGTCGATGACCGGTGTCAGTCCCGTCGTGGCCACGGCGCGGACGAGATCTTGTAAGTCGGCGCGGTCGCCGACGGTGATGCTGCGCGTGGTCGCGCCACTGCCCTTCAGCAGAAAATAGTCAACGCCGGGGTTGTCATCGCTGAGGAAACCGATCAGGGTGACCTCTCCGCTGACTGCGACCGCCCGCAACGACTGCTCGATGGTGGCCGGCCCGCCGACTTCGACGACACGGTCCACACCGCGTCCTTCGGTGACGTCACGGACCTGTTCACCCCAGTTCGGGTTGCTGCGGTAATTGATCACTTCCGCGGCGCCGAGCGCCCGCAGTGTCTCGGCCTTTCGCGCGCTCGAGGTGGTCGCGATGACCCGGGCGCCCGACACCTTGGCCAACTGCAACGCGAAGACCGACACCCCGCCCGAACCAAGGGTCAGCACCGTCTGGCCCGCCCGCACCGGCGTGGGTCCGCCGAGCGCGTTCCACGCCGTGACCCCGGCGCAGGGCAGCGTCGCCGCCTGTTCGTCGGGAATTGCCGCGGGGATGCCGACGACCGCTTCCCGCGACACCACCTTGTATTCGGTGAGCCATCCGTCCTGCCCGCTGCCGTAGCTGTCGGAGTTGGCGGTGGCCGGCATCGGGCCGCCGAACCACCTGGGGTGGAAGGCGCTGACGACCCGGTCACCCGGGCGGTAGTCGTCGACGCCCTCACCCACCTCGACGACTTCGGCGGCGGCGTCGCTGCAGGGCACCAGACCATGCCGGGCGTCGCGCACGTAACGACGCAGGGGGATGGCGATGTCCCGGTAGTTCAGCGAGACAGCCGTGACGCGCAGCAGCAGCTCGCCCCGCTGCGGCGACGGGACGGGTTCGTCGCGTAGCGCCAACCCGTCGAGTCCTCCGGCGGCGCCATCGAACCGGTACACGTG
Source organism: Mycobacterium sp. 852002-53434_SCH5985345 (assembly GCF_001667155.1). Classification (NCBI taxonomy): domain Bacteria; kingdom Bacillati; phylum Actinomycetota; class Actinomycetes; order Mycobacteriales; family Mycobacteriaceae; genus Mycobacterium; species Mycobacterium sp. 852002-53434_SCH5985345. The sequence goes on along the minus strand of NZ_LZIE01000090.1, from coordinate 225,605 downwards.
CATCGTCGAATACCTCTCTGCCGGTTACGGTGTCAACAAAGTGTGAGTTTGTGTCGGCCCTCGTCGTAGGGGATCAGCGCGTCGTTGTGTCCGGCGCGGATCTTGTTGACGAAGTCGAGGTTGGCCAGGGCGGCCCGGCCGATCGCGGCGATGTCGAACTCGCCGCGATCGAATTGGTCGACGAGTTTCTCCAGCGAGGCGATGTCGGCGTGTCCATCGGGCGTGTTACCTTGCCCTTCAATGGTTTTGGTAAGACCGATTGAGCCCACGACGATGGTGGGCCGTCCGGTGAGCTTCTTGGTCCATCCCGCCAGACTCAATTCGCCGTCTATGCCGCTACGTTCGGGGAAGGCCGGTTGGTAGTGACGGCGGGTGGACGGATGGAAGATATCGACACCGGCTTCGGCGAGCGGGTGCAGGAGCGTCTCCAATTCGTGCGGGGTCTCGACGAGTCTCGCGTCATACAGGTCGGCTTTCCATTGGGAGAACCGGAAGCTGATCGGCGTCTGCGGCCCCAGCTCCGCGCGCAGGGCCGTCACCAGTTCGGAGGCAAACCGTGTCCTGTCGGGCAACGGGCCCCCGTAGAGGTCGACGCGCCGGTTGGTGCGATCCCACAAGAACAGGTCCGGTAGGTATCCATGGGCCCCGTGCACTTCGATACCGTCGAAACCCGCCCACTGCGCATCGCGGGCGGCTCGCACGTAGTTGCCGATGATTCTTTCGATGTCGTTGACAGACAGTGCTTTCCCGACCGGCTCACAGTAGAGGTCGATCCCGGACGGACTGACGGTCGGGACATCGGGAAACCTCTCAGGGTTGGGCCCGCGGTATACCCCGGCGTGCAGCAGTTGCGAGAAGATCGCCGCACCTTCGTCGTGGACGCCGTCGACCACGGTCTTCCAGGCCGCTTTCGCCTCGTCGCGGAAGTAGCTCGCCATGTCGAAGTCCAGCGCGGTGCTCGGATCGGGGATCAGTGTCGCCTCGGTGATCAACAGGCCCATGCCGCCGGCGGCGCGCCGACGGAAATACCCCGGATACTCCGCCGTGGGCACACCGTCAGGCGTTGCGTATCTGGTCATCGGCGCGAGCGCGAACCGGTTGGGCAACCGCACCGATCGCACCGTCAGCGGGGTGAGCAAGCCGGTGATGTCGACCATATCGTCTGCCATCGGAATTCCTTCCTGAGATCGTCAGCGGCAATGTGCCGTCGCCACCGCAAGCGGCGCGAGTCACCAGGTGAGCACCAGGCGCCCGCGGAGTCCGCCGGCTTCCAGTCGCCGATGCGCGTCGGCGGCCCGCTCGGCGGGCAGGGTGTCGGCGACGCGCAGGGTCAAGGCACCGGCCTCCACGAGATCTCGCAGAGTGCTGAGCACATCGGTGCGCGTGGTGTGTTCGGTCACGGACACCACGTGCCAGCTGATGGACCGTTCACCGGCGCCAACGTGCTGGCGGGCCGAGGTGACTGCGCCCCCGTCCCGGATCGCGGGCACGATGGCGTCGGTGTACAACGCCGCATCGACGACACCGTCCACCCCCGGGGGTACCCACTCGCGGATGCGCTCGGCCAGTCCGTCACCGCGGCGTACGACGACGTCTGCCCCCAATTGTTTGACGAGTTCGTCGTCGGTCTCGGCGGCGTCGGCAACCACCCGCAGCCCTTGATGTTTCGCCAGTTCTACCGCGTAGCCCCCCAGGGCTCCGGCGGCCCCGGTCACCGCGACGGTGCCGCCGGCGGGAACGGCCAGCGCTTCGAGCATCGCGTACGCGGTCACGGCATTCATCAGAAGAGTGGACGCCGCAACGGTTGTGGCGTCGCTCGGCGCCCGCACCACCGACCTGGAATCGGTCACGACGTATTCGGCATACGCGCCGACCTTGCCCATCGGGCTCAGCGTGAGTCCGACGACTCGCTCGCCAATGCCGATCGGACCACCGTCGGGGGCCTCGTCGAGAACACCGCAGAAGTCCCAGCCCGTCACGTACGGTGGATCGGGATAGCGGCCTCCCGGGAGAGTATCTGGCGGATAGTTGCGTTTCATCCATCCCGACCGTGCCGCCGTGTCGGCGGGATTGACCGCCGCCGCATGCACGCGTACCCGGACCTGCCCGGGCCCGGCATGGGGCTCCGGTAACTGCAAGGCCCGCAGTACTTCTGGGCCACCGAAATCGGTGTAACCGATTGCTTTCATACCCACCCCCAACCACATCTGTGTGGCCGATATTCCGGCATTTCTGGAGTATTCGCGGTACCTTTACATCTAATTCATGTGGGGGAGAAGCGCATTGGTGCATCTATCACTCGCCCATCGCGTAGAGCGATAGGCGTCTTTCGAAAGCTGTTCTGGTGGAGATGCTTACGCTGGAGCCGGTGACCGCTCGGGGACATTGAGCACCTTCTCGATGGCGGCGGGAACGTTCTCGACAGCCTCGGGGCCGCCTAGGGCCAACCGCATGAGATAGCCCGGCAGCACGCACAGCAGCAAGTCGGCGACGGCGGTCGGGTCGATTCGGACACCGGACTGAGGCGGCGCATCGGTGCTCAGCTTGGCGAGCGCGGTGCCGATGGCCTCGCGCAGATGCGCGGCCAGCGTCGCGTTGCGCAGGGCTTCCGACCACACCAGCACGGCGATGGCGGCGAAGCCGTCCTCGCCGTGACGGCGGGTGACGAAGTCGAGCACGGTCGCGATGGCCGCCTGCGGGGTGGCGCCATCGTCGATGGCTTGTCCGATGACGGCGACGACCCGCTCGAGGTTGTCGGCGGCGATCGCCTCGATGACAGCGTCCTTGCTGGGGAAGTAGCGGTACACCGCACCGGAGGACATTCCCGCCTCCTCGACCAGGTCGTGCATCGAGGCGGCGTGGAACCCGTTACGGATGAAGCAACGCCGCGCGGCCGCCAGGATGTGCGCGCGCCGCTCCGCGCGGTATTCGGGCGTGACTTTCGGCATACGGCTCAGCGTAGCACAAAAAAGCATGAACGTTCGCGTTTGACATCGTCCGACTCAGGGCACACCATAAAAGTGAATGTTCGTTCGCGTTATCCGACCCCTCGACCAGCAGCGGAGGTGACGGGCAGATGAGTGAGGCAAGCGACTTCGGGACGTTCGGCCGGTTCGTGGAGACACCGGTCGACCAGATGGACCCGGCCATGAAACAGGCCTACGAGTTCACCCGCGTGCTGCGCGGGCTCGTTCCGGGCCCCCACAAGATCTGGCTGGCCAACCCGGCGTTGTCCACGACGATCGCGCCGACCGGCGCCTATTTTCAGCGGCACTCCACGTTGAGCAAAGCCGAGATCGAGATCGCCACCCTCGTGGTCACCGCGCAGTGGCGCAGCGCGTACGCCACCTATGAGCACGAGATCATCGCCGAGCGCGCCGGCCGCCTCGACCCCCGGCGGGTCGAAGCGCTCATCGCGGGATCGCCGGCATCGTTCGACGACCCGCGAGAGCAGGTGGTCTACGAGTTGGCGTCCGCATTGGTCGCGCCACGGGTGGTGCCGACGGGTTTGTACCGGCGCGCCAGGGACCTCTTGGGCGACGCGGGCATCGTCGACGTGGCGGTGCTGCTGGGCTGGTTCACCATGGTGTGCCTGACGCTGGCCGCCTTCGACGTGCCGGCCAATGCCGAGGGGCTGGAGCAGTGAGCGGCCCCGCACATGGTCTGGGCGGCCGCCTCGACCTGGCCGACCGGGCCGCTCTCGACGACACCGCGCGGGAGTTGTTCGACGACATCACGGCCAACGCGCTGGCATGGGCGCGGCGCTGCGGATTCGCGGCGGCCACCGCAGACGGGCGCCTGATCGGGCCTTTCAATCCCAGCCTGCTCAACCCGGGGCTGTCCGCGGCATTCCTGAAACTGCAAGCGGCCGAACAGCAATGCACGTCGCTGGACCAGCGCACTCGGCAGGTGGTGCTCCTCACCGTCGGTTCGGTGTGGCGCGCCCCCTACGAGCTGTACGCCCACTCCGCGGTGGCCCGCCACGTGGGATTGTCGGAGTCGGTGATCGCCGAACTGGTCGCCGGCACCGAACCCGAGGCGCTCACCGACGACCAACGCGCCGCCCATCGCCTGGCCCGGGCGCTGTCCACCGATCATCACGTCGACGACGCGCTGTATGACGAAGCGAGGCAACGGTTCGGCGCCGCAGGGGTTTTCGACATCACCGTGCTGACCGGGATCTATCACACCGTCTGCGGCATTCTCAACGCCTTCGCAATTCCCGCTCCGGACGACCACTGACCATCGAGGATCACCATGCCGCTCCCACCGCTGCCCACCGTGACGCTCACCCCCGTGGCCCACTTCCCCCAAAAGTACTTCCTGGAGAACCTCGCCGTGCGCGCCGACGGCTCGCTGCTGATCACCGCCGTCCTACAGCGCGAACTGTGGTGGGTGCCGCCACCCCGGCCCGGCGCACTCGTCGACCCGGTTCTGCTGCACACCTTCGATTGCCCGGTCACGGGGATCGTCGAGGTCGCGCCCGACGTCTTCGTCGTCAACCTGACGCTGGCCTACACCACCGGGGAATCACACCTGGCCAGAATCGATCTCACCGACTGGGCGCCCGGACGACCCATGACGCCAGAGCTCATCTACACCTTCGACGAGCGAGCCCGCGGACTCAACGGCAGCTGCCTGCTCGCGCCGGGGGTGCTGGCGGTCGCCGACTGCTTCGCCGGCCTGATCTGGCGAGTCGACCTCGACCAGGATGCGCGGCAAGCCTCCGCGCAGGTCTGGCTGGCCCACGACACGATGGCCTTCGATCCCGACAGCGAGGTGCCGCCGCCCCCGCAACCGGGGGTCAACGGCGTACGTTACGGCCCACGCACCGGCTACCTGTACTACACCTCGACCGCGCAGAAGGTGTTCATGCGCGTCCCGGTCGACCCGTCGACGCTAAGCCCGGCTGGTTCAGCGGAATTCGTCGCCGCGATCGACAACGCCGACGACTTCTGCCTCGACGAACGCGCCGGGTTCGCATACGTCACCAGGCACCGCGCCAACACTCTCGACCGGGTGCCGTTGCAGCTGCGGCACGGCAGCGAGGTCCGCCACATCGCCGGTGACCCGTTCGACGACATCCTGGTCGGGCCGTCGAGCGCCGCCTGGGGCCGGGCGGACGGGGAGCGCGGCCGAATCGCCTACGTGACCACCGACGGCGGCACCACGGCCCCTCCCGACGGAGTGGTCCGGCGCGCCGCCGTGCTTCGCGTCGAATTGGACTACGCTGCAACGGCCCCGACGGGCGGCCCGGACGCATGACCCGGCACGTCGTCACTACCGCGCAGGCGTCGATCGACACCGTCGTCGACGGACACGGACCCGCCGTCGTCGTCATCCCGTCCTATGGACGCGACGCCGGTGGCGACTTCGACGCGTTGACCGCCGCGCTCGTCGCCGCGGGATACCGGGTGCTGCGTCCGCAGCCGCGCGGGGTCGCCGGCTCCTCCGGGCCGATGAGCGATGTCACCTTCGCCGACATGGCTGGTGATATCGCCGGGGTGATCGACGACTTGGCCGACGGGCCCGCGGTGATCCTCGGGCACGCCTTCGGCAACTTCGTCGCCCGCGTCACCGCCGTGCACCATCCCGACAAGGTGGAGGCGGTGATTCTGGCCGCTGCAGCCGGGAAAACCGTGGATCCACAGATTAATTCAGCCCCGATGCGCGCCGGTGACCTCAGCCTTCCCGACGCGGCCCGGCTGGACGCGCTGCGGACCGCCTTCTTCGCGCCCGGCCACGACGCCTCGATATGGCTGACCGGCTGGTACCCCGAAACCCTTGCAATGCAAGTGGCCTGCGTACACCACACCGATGTCACGCACTACTGGGACGCGGGGAACGCGCCGGTGTTCGAGATCATCGCCGCCCTCGACCCGTTTCACCACCGCGCCGAATGGGGCGACCTGCGCGCCCGCAATGGCGACCGCGTCAGCACCACCGTCATCGACGACGCCAGCCACGCCCTGTTCCCCGAACAGCCCGGCGCCGTTGGCGCCGCGATCATCGAGTACCTTCGTCGTTGAATCCGGTGTGAGGCGGCGGTGATGACGAACGACATTCATTCGATGGTGATCGCGTCGGACTACCGCGTCCCGGACCCCAGCCGGGTATGGCCGCTGCTCGAGCGCAGAAAGGCGGCCCTGTCCGACATCGGCGCCCACCACGTCCTGGTCTACACCTCGACGCATGACTACGGCCGCGTGCTGGTGATGATCGGAGTCCACAGCCGCGAGCCGATCGTGGAGCTGCTGCGCTCGCGGGTCTTCTTCGACTGGTTCGACGCGGCCGGCGTCGACGACATTCCGGCGGTCTTCGCCGGCGAGATCGTCGACAGGTTCGTCCCGGCGCCCACCGCGACGCCCGAGGCGCCAGGCGTCGTGGTCGCCACCATCGCGTCCGTCCACGACGTGTCGGCCCTTACCGCCGAAGTCGCCTCGGCCACCGACAGATTCGTCGCGGCCGGCATCCGCAAGACATGGATATTCCAGGCCTTCGATGATGAGCACGAGGTGCTGATCATGTCGGAGCTGCCCGACGAAGAGAGCGCGCGGCGATGGATCGAGCATCCCGACGCCGCGGCCGAGTGGATGTCCGGCGCCGGAATGGGGCCCTACCCACCGATATTCGTCGGCCGATTCACCAACATGATGCGCATCGAGGCGGACTGAGCGGCCAACGCGATGTTCGTGTGCCTGTGCAACGGAGTCACCAGCCAAGCGGTGACCGAGGCGGTCGAAGCCGGGGCCTGCACCACCAAGGATGTCGCCCAGGCTTGCGGAGCAGGCGCCGACTGCGGGCGTTGCCGGCGAACCGTCCAGGCGATGCTGCGCTCGTCCGACCCGGCCGGCGGACCCACTCGCTCTGGGCCCGGATGACACGGCGCCCCTAGCGGCGAACGCTGCCGTCCGGCGATGTCGGCTGGACGAGTTCGACGAGCAGCGGCGGGATTTCGAGCCGCGGCAGGACCACCTCGACAAGCACCATGCTGTCGCGGTGCTGCGCGGCCGCGGTCAAGGCGTCATCGAGCTCGCCGTAGGTCCGCACCCGGAACGCCAGGTGATCGGCCACCCCCAGCGCGTTGGGAATGTCCGTCCACTTCCAATTCACGATGTCGTTGTAGGGCGCCGTCTCTCCGTGGATCGCTCGTTCGACGGTGTAGCCGTCGTTGTTGACAACCACGATCACCGGAGACAGCCCCTCCCTCGAGAAGGTGCCGAGCTCTTGGACGGTGAGTTGGGCGGCGCCGTCGCCGATCAGCAGCACGGTCCGGCGGTCCGGATGTGCGACCCCGGCGCCCAGTGCGGCGGGCAGCGTGTAACCGATTGAGCCCCAAAGGGGTTGGCCGATGAATGTGACGCCCTGGGGCAAGCGGTGGTCGGCCATGCCGTAGAAGGACGTGCCCTGGTCGGCGAGGACCACGTTGCCCGGTGTGAGGGCAGTGCAGAGGCGGTCCCACAGCATCTCTTGCGTCAGCGGTTGATCGCGCGGCGGGGGCGGGGGCAGATCGCCGGCGGGTGGCGCCGCCACCGGCCGCGACGTGATCGGGCGCCTGGTCAGGATGGTCGACAGCGCCTCCAGCGCGGCGCCCATCTCCAGCGGCGCGAAGACCTCGCCGGCCACACTGCTTTGGTACTGCCCGACATCGATGGTCCGCGCCGGGTCGATCCGCTGGCTGAAGAAGCCGCTGACCATGTCGGTGAATACCACGCCGGCGGTCACCAGCACCGGTGCCTCCTCGATCGCGGCGCGCACCGCCGGGACGCTGGCCGAACCGGCGTAGATCCCCAGGTAATTGGGCGAGCTTTCGTCCAGCAGGCTCTTCCCCCACATCAGCGTGGCGTAGGGAACCACGTCGGCCGTCAGCAGCGCCTCGAGTTCCTTGACCACCTGCAACCGGTGCACCAGCAAGTCGGCCAGCACGGTCAGCTGGTTGTCGGCGATGAGCTCGGACGCGGCCTCGGCGAACAGGGACAGCGCGCGCGGGCTGGTGCCACCGGCGTAGCGGGGCAGCGGATCACCGGGCGGCTCGGTGGGGAAGCGGGCCACGTCGGTGGACAGCAGGATGTATCCGGGGCGCTTCTGCTCGCGCACCTCCGAGAGCACCCGGTCGATCTCCCGGCGGGCGTTCGCGGGCATGAGGTTGGCCTGGGCACAGGTGATCTCGCGGCTGACCCGGAAGAAGTGCTCGAAGTCGCCGTCACCGAGCGAGTGGTGCAGCGCGCGCCGGGTGCCCTGCGCGTCTTTGGACGGTCCGCCGACGATGTGCACCACGGGCACCTGTTCGGCATAGCTGCCCGCGATGGCGTTGGCCGCCGAAAGTTCACCGACGCCGAAAGTCGTTACCACGGCTGACATTCCGCGTAGCCGGCCGTACCCGTCGGCGGCGTAGCCGGCGTTCAGCTCGTTGGCGTTGCCCACCCACCGGATCCTGCGGTGGGCGACGATGTGGTCGAGGAATTCCAGGTTGTAGTCGCCGGGAACGCCGAAGATCTCGGTGACGCCGAGTTCGGCGAGGCGGTCCAACAGGTAGTCGCCGACGGTGTAGACGGGCTCAGTCGCTGCCTCAGGCACAAGCACGACGGTACCTCGGTCGAATCCGTTCCGGGCGGGACGCCGTTTCAGTATCGTGCGGGCCATGGCACTCAAGGAATCCCGCGACATCGTCATCGAAGCCAGTCCGGAGGAGATTCTGGACGTCATCGCCGATTTCGAGGCGATGCCCGAATGGTCCGAACCCCATCAGAGTGCGGAGGTCCTCTCGACCGGCGACGACGGGCGGCCCAGCCAAGTGAAGATGAAGGTGAAGGTCGCCGGGATCACCGACGAGCAGGTGGTGGCCTACACCTGGTCGGACGACGCGGTGAGCTGGACGCTGGTGAGCTCCTCACAGCAGAAGGCGCAAGACGGCAAGTACACCCTGATACCGCAGGGCGACGCGACCCTGGTCAAGTTCGAGCTCCTTGCGGACCCGAATGTGCCACTGCCCGGCTTCGTCCTGAAACGCGCCGTGAAGGGCACCATCGATTCGGCGACCAAGGCGCTGCGCGAGCGGGTGCTCAAGGTCAAGAAGGGCAACTAACCGCGGTGGGCGACGGCGGTCCCCTCGCCGGGGTGAAGGTGATCGAGCTCGGCGGGATCGGCCCGGGGCCGCACGCCGGGATGATGCTCGCCGACCTGGGCGCCGACGTGGTGCGCGTGCGGCGCCCGGGCGGCCTGACAATGCCGCCCGAGGACCGCGATCTGCTGCATCGCGGGAAGCGAATCGTCGACCTGGACGTCAAGGCGCACCCGCAGGCGCTGCTGGATCTCGCCGCCAAAGCCGACGTACTGCTGGACTGTTTCCGTCCGGGCACCTGCGAGCGACTCGGCATCGGTCCCGACGAATGCGCGGCGGTCAATCCGCGACTGATCTTCGCGCGGATCACCGGCTGGGGGCAGGACGGGCCGCTGGCCCAGACGGCGGGGCACGACATCAATTACCTCTCGCGGACCGGCGCGCTGTCGGCTCTGGGCTACGCTGACCGGCCCCCGATGCCGCCGCTGAATCTGGTAGCCGACTTCGGTGGCGGTTCGATGCTGGTGCTGCTCGGCATCGCGGTCGCCCTCTACGAGCGTGAACGTTCGGGTCAGGGGCAGGTCATCGACGCGGCGATGGTGGACGGCGTCAGCCTGCTCGCCCAGATGATGTGGACGATGAAGTCGACCGGGGCGCTGCGTGACCGGCGCGAGTCGTTCCTGCTCGACGGCGGTGCCCCGTTCTATCGCTGCTACGAGACCTCCGACGGCAAATACCTGGCCGTCGGCGCCATCGAGCCGCAATTTTTCGCGGCGCTGCTGACCGGCCTCGGCCTGTCGCCCGACCAGGTGCCCGGCCAGCTCGACATCGGGTCCTACCCGCAGATGTACGAGGTCTTCGCGAAACGGTTCGGCAGCCGGACCCGTGACGAGTGGACGACCATCTTCGCCGGCACCGATGCGTGCGTCACTGCGGTGTTGACGTGGAGCGAGGCGGCGGCCGACGAACACTTGCGGGCGCGGTCCACGGTGATCACCGACCACGGCGTCGACCAGGCCGCGCCCGGTCCACGCTTCTCGCGCACCCCGGCCGCACCGGTGGGTCGGCCACCGGCGGCCACCACGCCGCTCGCCGAAATCGACTGGTAGCCAGCCTGTTACGCCGAACCATTCCGCACCGGGGCCGGCATTGCTAGGTTGAGCGCAGTGGCCGTAAAAGCATCACGGGAATTTGTCGTCGACGCGCCGCCAGAAGTGGTCATGGAGGCGCTGATCGATGTCGGCGTGCTGGCATCGTGGTCACCGCTCCACAAACACATCGAAGTAATCGACCGTTATCCCGACGGTCGGCCCCACCATGTGAAAACCACGATCAAGATTCTCGGGCTCGTCGACAAGGAGATCCTGGAATATCACTGGGGTCCCGATTGGGTCGTCTATGACGCCAAAGGGACTTCCCAGCAGCACGGTCAGCACGTCGAGTACAACCTCAAACCCGAAGGTCTCGACAAGACCCGCGTGCGCTTCGACGTGACGGTCGAGCCCGGCCGGCCGATGCCCGCCTTCATCGTCCGGCGGGCCAGCGAAAGCGTTCTTGACTCATCGGTAAAGGGCTTGTGCGAATTGGTAAAGCACTTCAAAGGTTCGACGGAGCCGGAATAGTCAGCGGCTCGCGCTTTTGCCTTCGTCTGCGGCTGAGCGGTTGCTAACTTATTAGTAGTGGCCGTTCAAGCGTCGTCGGAAATCGTCATTGACGCGCCTCCGGAAGTGATCATGGAGGCGCTGGCCGACATGGACGCCGTGCCCTCATGGTCGTCGGTGCACAAGCGGGTGGAAGTCGTCGACAAGCACCCCGACGGCCGACCGCACCACGTGAAGGTCACCATCGCGGTCACCGGCATCCACGACACGGAACTGCTCGAATACCACTGGGGGCCGGACTGGATGGTGTGGGACGCGCAGAAGACTGCCCAGCAACGTGGCCAGCACGGGGAGTACACCCTGACCAGGGAGGGCTACGACAAGACCAGGGTGCGGTTCGCCATCACCGTCGAACCATTTGCGCCGCTGCCCGAGTTCTGGGTCAACCGGGCCCGCAAGAAGATCCTCGATTCCGCGCTGGAGGGGCTGCGCAAGCGCGTGGTCGGGGGCCTCGGCTCGGCCGGGTAGCCGGCCCGTCACCGCAAGGCAGCCAGCCGCCTGATCGCCTCGTCAAGGGTGTCTTCGCGTTTGCAGAAGGTGAACCGCACCAAGTGATTCCACACGTCGGGATGCGAGCCCGCCGGATCGCAGAAAGGCGACAGCGGAATGGCTGCCACCCCGACCTTTTCCGGCAGCGCCGCGCAGAACGCGGTGCTGTCGTCGTAGCCCAGGGGGCGGGGGTCGGCGCACAGGAAGTAGGTGCCGGCGCTGTCGTGCACCTCGAAGCCGATCTCGGACAGCCCGGCGGCCAGCCGATCGCGACGGGCCTGCAAAGAGCTGCAGAGCGCGGCCACCCACGCGTCCTCGGTGTTGAGCGCGAGAGCCACCGCGGGCTGGAACGGCGCGCCGCCGACGTAGCTCAGGTACTGCTTGGCCGCACGTACCCCGGCGATGAGTTCTGCTGGGCCGCAAGCCCATCCGATTTTCCAGCCGGTGCAGTTGAACATCTTGGCCGCGCTGGAGATGGTGATCGTCCGCTCGGCCATGCCGTCGAAGCCGGCCAGCGGCAGATGCCGGTGGTCCCCGAACACCAGGTGCTCGTAGACCTCGTCGGTGATCACCAAGAGGTCGGCGGCGACGGCGACCTCGGCGATGGCTGCCAGCTCGGCCGCGCTGAGCACCGTGCCGGTCGGGTTGTGCGGGGAGTTGACGATCAGCGCACGGGTCCGTGGCGTCACCGCCCGGCGCAGGGCCTCGACGTCCAAGGCAAAGCCACGACCATGGGGCACCAGGGGCACGGCCACCCGGTGCGCGCCGGCCATCGCCAGCACCGGCGAGTAGGAGTCGTAGAACGGCTCGATCAGCAGGACCTCCGAGCCGGGCTCGATCAGGCCCAGCACCGCGGACGCGATGGCCTCGGTGGCCCCGACCGTCACCAGCACTTCGGTGTCGGGGTCGTATTCGATGCCGAAATGCCGCTGCCGCTGGGCGGCGATGGCGCGCCGCAGCGGTGCGACGCCGATGCCGGGCGGGTACTGGTTTTTTCCCTCGGCGATGGCGTCTTGGGCGGCCTTCAACATGGCCGCGGGCCCGTCCTCGTCGGGGAAACCCTGGCCGAGGTTGACCGCGCCGACCCGAGCGGCCAGCGCCGACATCTCGGCGAACACCGTCGTCGCGTACGGACGCAGTCGCGACACCGTCATGCTGGTCGAGCTTAGGGGGCTTCGGTGCTCGAATGTCACGCCAGTGTGGCGCTCGCCGTCCAGCGTCACGCCAGCGTGTCCCCCGCAAGCGGGGGTTCCCCAGCTCGGCTCACTGACCAGCGGTGATCGGCCCAACCAACAGGTTGGCCGGGCACTTTGTTAGGGTGCGGTATCTGGACCTACCTTTAATACGGATCCGAAACCCACTTGCGAAGAGGAACTCGACATGTCCGAAGAAGCCTTCATCTATGAGGCCATCCGCACGCCGCGCGGCAAGCAAAAAAACGGTTCGCTGAACGAGGTCAAGCCGGTGAACCTGGTCGTCGGGCTGGTCGACGAGCTGCGCCGGCGCAACCCCGACCTCGACGAGAACCTGATCAGCGACCTGATCCTGGGCGTCGTGTCCCCGGTCGGTGACCAGGGCGGCGACATCGCCCGGACCGCGGCGCTGGTGGCCGGCCTGCCCGAGACCACCGGTGGGGTGCAGCTCAACCGGTTCTGCGCCTCGGGGCTGGAAGCTGTCAACACCGCCGCGCAAAAGGTGCGCTCCGGCTGGGACGACCTGGTGCTGGCCGGCGGTGTCGAGTCGATGAGCCGCGTCCCGATGGGCTCCGACGGCGGCGCCTGGGCACTCGACCCGGAGACCAACTACCGGATCGGCTTCGTGCCGCAGGGCATCGGCGCCGACCTGATCGCCACCATCGAGGGCTTCTCCCGCGACGACGTCGACGCCTACGCGCTGCGCTCGCAGCAGAAGGCCGCCGAGGCCTGGTCGGGCGGCTACTTCGCCAAGTCGGTCGTGCCGGTGCGCGACCAGAACGGTCTGGTCATCCTCGACCACGACGAGCACATGCGGCCCGACACCACAATGGAGGGCCTGGCCAAGCTGAAGACCGCGTTCGACGGCATCGGCGAAATGGGCGGCTTCGACGACGTGGCGCTGCAGAAGTACCACTACGTCGAGAAGATCAACCACGTCCACACCGGGGGCAACAGCTCCGGCATCGTCGACGGCGCCGCGCTGGTGCTGGTCGGCTCGGAGGCTGCCGGCAAGTCCCAGGGCCTGACCCCACTTGCGCGCATCGTCGCCACCGCGACCAGTGGTTCCGACCCGGTCATCATGCTGACCGGCCCGACCCCGGCCACCCAGAAGGTCCTCGACCGCGCGGGACTGACCGTCGACGACATCGACCTGTTCGAACTGAACGAGGCGTTCGCCTCGGTGGTGCTGAAGTTCCAGAAGGACCTCAACATTCCCGACGAGAAGCTGAACGTCAATGGTGGTGCCATCGCGATGGGCCACCCGCTGGGCGCCACCGGCGCCATGATCACCGGCACCATGGTCGACGAGCTCGAGCGCCGCAACGCGCGTCGCGCGCTGATCACGCTGTGCATCGGCGGCGGCATGGGCGTCGCCACCATCATCGAGAGGGTTTAAGACCATGGCAGAGAACACCATCCAGTGGGATAAGGATGCCGACGGCATCGTCACGCTGACGCTCGACGACCCCACCGGGTCCGCGAACGTGATGAACGACGCCTACAAGGAGTCGATGCACAAGGCCGTCGAACGCCTTGTGGCCGAGAAGGATTCGATCACCGGCGTGGTCATCACGAGCGCGAAGAAGACCTTCTTCGCCGGCGGTGACCTGAAGTCGATGATCCAAGCCGGCCCGGAGAACGCGGGCGAGATTTTCGCCGAGGTCGAGGGCATCAAGCGCGACCTGCGGGCCCTGGAGACCCTGGGCAAGCCGGTGGTCGCCGCCATCAACGGCGCGGCGCTGGGCGGCGGCCTCGAGATCTGCCTGGCTTGTCACCGCCGCATCGCGGCCGACGTCAAGGGCCTCGTCCTCGGCTTCCCCGAGGTGACGCTGGGCCTGCTGCCCGGTGCGGGTGGCGTCACTCGTTCGGTGCGGATGTTCGGCATCCAGAACGCGTTCATGAACGTGCTGTCCCAGGGCACCCGGTTCAAGCCGGACAAGGCCAAGGAGATGGGGCTGGTCGACGAGCTCGTCGGCTCGGTCGACGAACTGGTTCCGGCCGCCAAGGCGTGGATCAAGGCCAACCCCGACGCGCACACCCAGCCGTGGGATGCCAAGGGCTACAAGATGCCCGGCGGCGCCCCGTCCAGCCCCGGGCTGGCCGGCATCCTGCCGTCCTTCCCCGCGCTGTTGAAGAAGCAGCTCAAGGGCGCGCCGATGCCGGCGCCGCGGGCCATCCTGGACGCGGCCGTCGAGGGTGCCCAGGTGGACTTCGACACCGCCAGCCGCATCGAGAGCCGCTACTTCACCTCCCTGGTCACCGGCCAGGTCGCCAAGAACATGATCCAGGCCTTCTTCTTCGACCTGCAGCACATCAACGGCGGGGGCTCGCGGCCCGACGGCATCGAGCCCGTCAAGATCAACAAGATCGGTGTGCTGGGCGCGGGCATGATGGGCGCCGGCATCGCCTACGTTTCCGCCAAGGCCGGGTTCGACGTGGTGCTCAAGGACGTCAGCCTCGAGGCCGCGCAGAAGGGCAAGGGTTACTCGGAAAAGCTTGAGGCCAAGGCGCTTCAGCGCGGCAAGACCACCGAGGAGAAGAGCAAGGCGCTGCTGGATCGCATCACGCCGTCGGCCGACGCCGCGGACTTCAAGGGCGTCGACTTCGTGATCGAGGCGGTGTTCGAGAGCCAGGAACTCAAGCACAAGGTGTTCCAGGAGATCGAGGACATCGTCGAGCCGAACGCTCTGCTCGGGTCCAACACTTCGACGCTGCCGATCACCGGTCTGGCGACCGGCGTCAAGCGGCAGGAGGACTTCATCGGGATCCACTTCTTCTCACCGGTCGACAAGATGCCGCTGGTCGAAATCATCAAGGGCGAGAAGACTTCTGACGAGGCGTTGGCCCGCGTGTTCGACTACACGCTCGCCATCGGCAAGACCCCGATCGTGGTCAACGACAGCCGCGGCTTCTTCACGAGCCGCGTCATCGGTACCTTCGTCAACGAGGCCTTGGCGATGCTCGGTGAGGGCGTCGAACCCGCCAGCATCGAGCACGCCGGCTCGCAGGCCGGCTACCCGGCCCCGCCGCTGCAGCTGTCCGACGAGCTGAATCTCGAACTGATGCACAAGATCGCGGCCGCCACCCGTAAGGGCGTCGAGGACGCGGGCGGTACCTACGAGCCGCACCCGGCCGAGGCCGTCGTGGAGAAGATGATCGAGATCGGACGCCCGTCGCGGCTGAAGGGCGCGGGCTTCTACGAGTACGTCGACGGCAAGCGCACCGGGCTGTGGCCGGGCCTGCGGGAGACGTTCAAGTCCGGTTCGTCGCAGCCGCCGCTGCAGGACATGATCGACCGGATGCTGTTCGCCGAGGCGCTGGAAACGCAGAAGTGCCTCGACGAGGGCGTGTTGACGTCGACCGCAGACGCCAACATCGGGTCGATCATGGGCATCGGCTTTCCGCCGTACACCGGTGGGAGCGCGCAGTTCATCGTCGGCTACGAGGGTGCGGGCGGTACGGGCAAGGAAGCCTTCGTGGCCCGTGCCCGCGAGCTGGCAGCCAAGTACGGCGACCGCTTCCTGCCGCCCGACTCGCTGGCCTAGGTCTCGCGGTCGCGAAAGCCCCCGAAGCGCTTGTCTTCGGGGGCTTTTGCGTGCGCTGACACGCGGGACATAAAACGTTGCGACGGCGTACGGCGTGTCATCGCACCTGGTTATGTGTCTCGATGCTGGAAGAGGTAGTACCGTGCCGGCGTCTTCTCGGCGCGGTCCAGCTCGCGCTCGTCGCCGGCCGACAGCATCGTCCAGGTGGGCGCGAAGCGTCGTTCCATCTCGGTGTGGTCGATGCCGCGCACTCCCACCCTGCCGCCGGGAACGAATGCGACGATCAGCAGTCGCGCATCGGGGCCCGCCACCGCGCTGATCTCCCGGACATAGGCCTCACGATCGTCGTCGCTCATGTTGTGCAGGCAACCGTTGTCGACAATCAACTCGAAGTTCGAACCGACGCCGGTCCGGCTCAGCTGTGTGACGTCGGCCTGGACGAAGTCGACCGCCGCGCCGGCGGCCCCGGCCTTGGCGCGTGCCCGCTCGAGGGGCTTGGCGACGAAGTCGACCGCGGTGACCTTCCAACCGTGCTGGGCGAGATAGATCGAGCAGTCACCGGTTCCGCACCCGACTTCGAGGGCCGAGCCCCGCGGGAGCGCAGGCGTGTCGGCCGTCCCCTCGACCAGGTTCCGCACGCTCTGCGCGAGCGGGTGACCGTCCCAGGGAGTGAAGCCGATGCGGTAGAAAATCCGAAACAGCGTCTGCTTGGAAGCCATACCCCACCCTAAGCGTGATCGCCGCGGGGTTACTTGGAGGCGGCGGCGATTCGGCGCCATTGCTCGCGCGGGAACACCTTCGGGTCGGCCAGCAGCACCTGGACGCACACATGGTCGGCGCCGGCCGAACGATGCTCGGCGACCCTGCGCATGATCGCCTCCTCGTCACCCCACGCGATGATGGCGTCGAAGAGCCGATCGCTGACCTGGGTGAGGTCCTCTTCGGCGAACCCGGTGCGCAGCAGGTTGTTGGCGTAGTTGGGCAACGCCAAATACGCCCGCAGCCAGTCGGTTCCGATGCGTCGCGCCTCGTCGGCGCTGTCGGTCAGGATCACCGTCTGCTCCGGCAGCAGCAGGGGGCCCTCGCCCAAAGTCGAACGGGCCGAGGCGGTGTGGTCGGGGGTGACCAGGTAAGGGTGGGCCCCGCGGGCGCGGGTTGCGGCCAGGGTGAGCATCTTTGGACCGAGCGCGGCGAGGACCCGACTTTCGGCCGGTACGGGACGTGGGGCAGCATCCAGCCCGTCCAGGAACGCCGCCGTGGCCGCCAGCGGTTTGCGGTACCGCCCGGGCTGGCCCGCGTCGATCAGCGGTGCGTGGCTGACCCCGATGCCGAGTAGGAAGCGGTCCCCATGTTCGGCGGTCAAGGTCGCATAGGAGTCAGCGACATCGCTCGGCGCATGCATCCACAGGTTGAGGATCCCGGTTGCGATCACGGTCCGCTTGGTGGCGGCGAGCAAGTTGCCGACCGCGTCGAACACCGGCCCGCCAACGTCGGGTATCCACAGCGCCGGAAAACCCAATTCGTCCAATTCCGCTGCCGCCTCAGCGGATTCAGACGGATTACCGTATCGCAGTTGGCTGCTCCAGATTCCCACACCGGCTAGTTCCATCGGCGGTCTTTCCTTTCGTTCGCTTGTAGGTCGGTCGCGCTGTAGTCGGGCACCGCCATCGAATCGTGCATCCGGACGCCGTTGGCGTTCAGCTTCGCCAGCGACCGCGAAAGCGACCCGGGCAACAGCGAAATCAGTCGGGCGCCATGGGTCAACGCCCACACTCCGAGTCGCGAGCCGGGGATGATGCCCTTGGCGGCGCCGCGCGCAAAGGCCCGGCTGCGGTGCACCGGTTCACGCATCTGCAATTCGTAGGCCGCGAACGCGCGCAGGTGGTCGCCGTTCGCCCCGGCGAGCTCTCCGGCCAGTACGTAGGCGCCAAGCACGGCAAGGCTGGTGCTGCCGCCCACCGCGGGTCCGGGGCAGTATCCCGCGTCGCCGACGAGGGTCACCCGCCGCCGGGACCATCGGTCCAGCCGCAGTTGGCTGATCGAATCGAAGTAGAACGTGGCCGTGCGGTCGACTTCGCCGAGCCAATCGTCCACCTGCTCGTGCATGTCGGCGAAAGTGTCGCGCAGGATTGCCTTCTGCCGCAGCGCATCCCGATGGTCATAGTCGAGCTCTTGTTTGGTGCGGAACAGGAAGACGGCGCGCGCGTCGTCCAGGTGCTCGGCGGTGTAGATTGCCGCGAGGCGGCCCACGCCGACGTGGCAGGTCATCTCGCCCTGGCCGGCCAGTGCCTTGGGCGCCGATACCACCGCCAGATAGCCGCCGAGGAATCGGGTGAGGTTGGCTTCGTCGCCGAAGGTCAGCTGTCGGACGTTGGAGTGCAGCCCGTCTGCGCCGACGACGACGTCGAACCGGCGGGCCGGGGCATCCTCGAACGTCACCTCGCCGTCGTGGTCGATCGAGGTGATCGAGTCCCCGAATAGGTACTCGACGTCGTCGCGACCGGCGGCGTAATAGATTTCGCTGAGGTCGTCGCGCATGATCTCCACGTGCCGGTCGGACGTGGCGGCGTAGATCTTGGTGAGGTCGATCTCGATGGGCCGGGGCCGGCCTTCCCGATGCATGGTCATGCGGTTCGTTCCGGTGGCGAGCGCCTCGATCTGAGGCAGGACACCCATCTCCGCCGAAATCTCCATCGCGGGACGGAACAGGTCGACGGCGTGGCCGCCGGTCTTGCGCAGGGTGGGCGCGCGCTCGACGACGGTGACGTCGAAGCCGCGACGGTTCAGCCAGTAGGCCAGCACCGGGCCGGCGATGCTGGCGCCGGAGACCAGTACGCGCACGCCGACCTCCCGCTTGCTTGTCGATGGGTAAGCCTAGCGGGGGCCTGGGGAGGGCTGCCCGCGGCAGCGGAGGGAATTGCCTTCTGCGCTGTGGCGGTGGGCGGCGGGTTAGAGTCCGTTGCTATGCGCTTCGGTCTCTTCATCCCGCAAGGTTGGCGAATGGATCTGGTCGACATCGAACCGGAGAAGCACTGGGCGGTGATGCGCGACCTGGCTGTCTACGCCGACAGCAGCGCGTGGGACTCGCTGTGGGTCTACGACCATTTCCACACCGTCCCACTGCCGACGGGTGAGGCCACGCACGAGGCGTGGTCGCTGATGGCCGCGTACGGGGCGGTCACGTCGCGGATCAAACTCGGCCAGATGTGCACCGCGATGAGCTACCGCAATCCGGTGTACCTGGCCAAGGTCGCGGCGACCGCCGACATCATCTCCGGTGGGCGGATCCAGATGGGCATCGGCGGTGGCTGGTACGAACATGAGTGGCGCGCTTACGGTTACGGATTCCCGTCGGCCGGCGTGCGGCTGGCCCGGCTGGACGAGGGCGTACAGATCATGCGTGCTGCCTGGCGCGACGGCAAGGTCAGCTTCGACGGCAAGCACTACCAGGTGGACGGCGCAATCGTTTCCCCTAAGCCGCTGCAGGACAACGGGATTCCGCTGTGGATCGCCGGTGGCGGTGAGAAGGTGACTTTGCGCATCGCCGCGAAATACGCGCAGTACACCAACTTCGCGCCCGAGCCCGAGGCGTTCGCGCACAAGTCCGAAGTGCTGGCGCAGCACTGTCAGCAGGTGGGCAGCGACTTCGAGGCCATCGTGCGGTCGGCCAACTTCAACGCGGTCGTCGGGACCTCCGACGCCGACGTCAAGGACAGGCTGCGGCGCGTCCGCGACCGGGTCGTCCGGTACGTGCCCGAGGCGGCCGCCGACGCGATGCTGGCCGCCGGCAGCGGACCCGATTCGGCGACGGGCACACCGGAACAGGTGATCGAGCGGATCGCCAAGCTCCGCGACCTCGGGTGCGAATACGCCATCTGCTATTTCCCGGAGGCCGCGTACGACCGCTCCGGCATCGAGTTGTTCGAGCGCGAGGTGATTCCCGCGCTCAGCTAGCCGTCAGATGTCGGAGGTGACATACCTCTTCTTGACGGGAGGCTCGGCCAGCAGCGGCGGCAGGTCGGTGAGGCGGCCTTCGCCGGCGCGAAACGCGCGATAGGCCTCGTCCTGCTCGACCGTGTCCCACAGTTCGTAGATCAGCCAGTGGGTTTCGTCGTCCTCGTCGACGAGCACGTCGGTACCGAGGTTCCCGGGAAACGCCCGGGTGTCTTGTAGAGCCCGGCCCATGACGTCGCGCGCCTGCGGCACGGCGTCGGGCTTGAATTTCAGTTCGAGTATCACCGTGACTGGCATGGTCGTCTCCTCGGTTGCGGCGGCGATCCCAACCTATCTGCCCGGCGCGGCCAAGAATGAGAATGCGGTTTCCACTTATCGGAAAGCTGTTATACGGTTCAGTGAGCAACATTCTGTCGGCACACCGTGGACGCTTCTGGAGGATCCCCGATGCAAAAAGCGCTCGCCCCCGAGATCTCGACCTGGCCCGACGAGAGCCCACAGCTGATCGGCAGCCGGTGCGGCAGCTGCGGCGCCACCACCTTTCCGGTGCAGCAGTGGTGCCCGCGCTGCAGCCTTGGCGAGATGACCGACGTGTTGCTGCCGCGCCGCGGAACCCTCGTCGCGTGGACCACGCAGGGCTTCCCGCCCGGGGCGCCCTATGCCGGCCCGACCGGCAAGGACTTCGTTCCGTTCGGCGTCGGGTTGGTCCAGCTTGATGACGTCATCCGGGTCGAGGGGCGGTTGACGGAGAACGACCCGGCCAAGCTGGAGTTCGGCCAGGAGGTCGAGCTCACCATGATTCCGCTGACCACCGACGAAGAGGGCGCCGAAATCATGACGTTCGCGTTCCAGCCGGTCTAGTGGCGATCGCAAGCGCGGCCCACCAGCTACCCAGGAGAAGGTTGAGATGACCAACGATGTCGCCATCATCGGCGTGGGCCTGCATCCGTTCGGCAGGTTCGACAAGACTGCGATGCAGATGGGCGCCGAGGCGATTCAGTCGGCGCTGAGCGACGCCGGCGTGGACTGGAAGGACATCCAGTTCGGTTTCGGCGGCAGCCACGAGGTGTCCAACCCCGACGCGGTGACTCGCCTGGTCGGTCTCACTGGCATCACGTTCACCAACGTGTTCAACGCGTGCGCCACCGCGGCCAGCGCCATCCAGCAGACCGCCGACACCATCCGGCTGGGCAAGTACGACATCGGCATCGCCATCGGGCTGGACAAGCATCCGCGCGGCGCGTTCACCGACGACCCCGCCAAGCTGGCGCTGCCGCAGTGGTACGCCCAGAACGGGCAGTTCGTCACCACCAAGTTCTTCGGGATGAAGGCCAACAAGTACCTGCACGACCACAACATTTCGCAGGCCACCCTGGCGAAGGTGGCGGCAAAGAACTTTCGCAACGGTGCGCTGAACCCGAATGCGTTCCGGCGCAAGCCGATTGCCGAGGAAGAGATTCTCAATTCGGCCGTGCTCAACTACCCCTTGACCCAATACATGTTCTGTGCGCCCGACGAGGGGGCCGCGGCGGTGATCATGTGCCGCGCCGACATGGCGCACAAGTTCACCGACAAGCCGGTGTACGTGCGAGCCTGCGAGATCCGCACCCGCCGCTACGGTGCCTATGAAGTACATGCCACCTTCGCGCCGCTCGACGAGGACGTCTCCCCGACCGTCTACGCGGCCAACGCGGCCTACGAGGCGGCCGGCATCGGCCCCGAGGACGTCGACGTCGCCCAGCTCCAGGACACTGACGCCGGCAACGAGGTCATCCATATGGCCGAGACGGGCCTCTGCGCCGACGGCGAGCAGGAGAAGCTGCTGGCCGACGGCGCCACCGAGATCCACGGCTCGATGCCGGTCAACACCGACGGGGGGTTGATCGCGAACGGCGAGCCGATCGGCGCGTCGGGGCTGCGGCAGATGCACGAACTGGTGCGCCAGCTGCGCGGTGAGGCGGGCGAGCGCCAGGTGCCCGGCAGCCCGCGCGTCGGCCTGGCCCAGGTCTACGGCGCGCCCGGAACCGCCTCGGCGACCATCTTGTCGCTCTAGTAGCTGGCGGGCGCAGACGCAGCAAGCGGGGCGAGTTCAGCTCGCCGGGCCTAAATCGCCGGGCCCAGAAGGTCGTCGGCGTCCCGGATGATGTAGCCGTAGCCCTGCTCGGCCAGGAAACGCTGCCGGTGCGCCGCGTACTCGGCGTCCAGGCTGTCGCGCGCCACCACGGAGTAGAAGATGGCGCCACCACCGTCGGCCTTGGGTCGCAGCAGCCGCCCTAGCCGCTGCGCTTCCTCTTGGCGTGAGCCGAACGTACCCGAAACCTGCACCGCCACAGAGGCTTCCGGCAAATCGATGGAGAAGTTGGCGACCTTGGACACCACCAGCGTCGACACCTCACCGCGGCGGAACGCGTCGAACAGCTCTTCGCGTTCCTTGGTTCGGGTGGACCCTTGGATCACCGGGGCGTTCAGCTCGGCACCCAGCTCGTCGAGCTGGTCGAGGTAGGCGCCGATCACCAGCGTCTGCTCGCCGGGATGCTTGTCCAGGATAGACTTCACCACGGCGATTTTCGAATGCGCGGTTGAGCAAACCTTGTATCGCTCCTCGGGTTCCGACGTGGCATAGATCATGCGCTCGTTGTCGGTCATGGTGACGCGCACCTCGACGCACTCGGCCGGGGCGATCCAACCCTGGGCCTCGATGTCCTTCCACGGCGCGTCATAGCGCTTGGGGCCGATCAGCGAGAACACGTCGCCCTCGCGGCCGTCTTCCCGGACCAGTGTGGCGGTCAGCCCGAGGCGGCGCTTGGACTGCAGGTCGGCGGTCATCCGGAACACCGGCGCCGGCAGCAGGTGGACCTCGTCGTAGATGATCAGCCCCCAGTCGCGGCTGTCGAAGAGTTCCAGATGCCGGTACTCGCCCTTGGTGCGGCGGGTGATCATTTGATACGTCGAGATGGTGACGGGCCGAATCTCCTTGCGTTCTCCCGAATATTCGCCGACCTCGTCCTCGGTCAGCGAGGTGCGCGCCACCAGTTCGCGCTTCCACTGCCGCGCCGCGACGATGTTGGTGACCAGGATCAGGGTCGTCGCGCTGGCCTTCGCCATCGCGGCCGCGCCAACCAGCGTCTTGCCGGCCCCGCACGGAAGGACCACCACGCCGGACCCGCCGGACCAGAACGAATCGGTGGCCATCTGCTGGTAGTCGCGCAGGTGCCAGCCCTCCTGCGCCAGGCTGATCGCGTGCGCCTCGCCGTCGACGTAGCCCGCGAGATCCTCTGCGGGCCAACCGATCTTGAGCAGCATCTGCTTGACGCGGCCACGCTCGCTGGGGTGGACGACGACGGTGTCATCGTCGATCCGGGCGCCGAGCATGGGTGCGATCTTCTTGTTGCGCAGCACTTCCTCGAGCACGGCCCGGTCCAGGCTCAGCAGCGTCAGGCCGTGCGCCGGGTGTTTGACCAATTGCAGCCGGCCGTAGCGGGCCATGGTGTCGACGATGTCGACCAGCAGCGGCTGGGGCACCGCGTAGCGCGAGAAGCTGACCAGCGCGTCGACGACCTGTTCGGCGTCGTGGCCGGCGGCGCGTGCGTTCCATAGCGCCAACGGTGTGATGCGGTAGGTGTGCACGTGCTCGGGCGCGCGCTCCAGCTCCGCGAACGGCGCGATGGCGGCGCGCGCCGCACCGGCCTGCTCGTGGTCGACCTCGAGCAGCACCGTCTTATCGGACTGCACAATCAACGGGCCGTCAGTCAATGGCGCGGCTCCTTTTCATTTCTCGCGTGATCCATTATCGGCCGTCGGCCGATACCACCGACGTGATGCGGTGGATGGCAAAGTCGCGCAGTCGCCCCGACGCCGAGTCGAAGGCCGTCAGCTGACCCCCCCGAACGGTGATCGGCGACACAACCCGCTGAGTGGCGACACCCGCGGCATCCAAATAACCGATCACCAAGGTGTCTTGTTCCCTGGCCGCGCGCTGCAACAACGCCATGGTGACCGCCGGGTCGACGCGATTGTTGCCGAACGGCGCGGCGGTCACCTTCCGCAGCACCGCCACCACCGCGTTCAGGCTCTCGCTGTTGGGCCGCGGCATCGGTCGGTAGGGCCGCCGCTGTTGCGGGGTGGCCACCCGGGCGCCCCGGGGACGGACGTCGACGATGGCGCCGGTGGAGTCCTCGGCCGCCGGCGCGAAGCCCGCCGCACGCAGCGCGACGAGCACCTCGCTGATCGGCGCGGGGGACACCGCGACCGTCGGGGCCAGGGCACGCAGTTGCACCCCTTCGGTGGCGGGCGCGGAAACGGCCTGGGCCAGCAGCACCGGGTCCTCGCACCGCACAAACGTGGCCGCCATGCCGATCCGCAGCTGGCCATGCCGGCGTGCGACATCGTCGATGAGGTAAGTAAGGCCCTGTGGGACAGGTGTTTTGGAGTGCTTGGCGAACAGGGCATGCATCCAGTCGCGGGTCTTCCCGACGTCAAGCGCGTGCCGGATCGTCTGCTCGCTGACGCGGTACACCATCGCGGTACCGGCCGACTCGACGGTGGCCACCGCGGCCAGCTGCTCGGCGAGGTCGCGCTGCAGTGGCCCCGGCACCACCACGGTCAGGTCGGCTTGGACCAGGAAATAATCGATCGGTCGGGGCAGGGCCCGCGCCATGGCGTCGATAGCGGCCTGGGAGTCGGCGCCCTCGTCCAGCAGGGCGCGGCCGGGGGTGCTCAGCGCCCCCCGCCCCACCAGGCCCAGCGCGTGGCTCTCGGCCAGCAGATCACCCACCGGCCCGGGCTGCAGCCGCTTCGCCCAGCGGGGGCGCCGCCAGATGAGTGCCGCCGACGCTTCGACCGCGCTGACACCGGCGCCCGGCGGCAACTGGGCCAGCGTGCTCAGCAACAGCCGGCGATCCAGCGGCGCCGCCGTCGAGTACAGCGCATCCGTGAGCGCGCCATAGGGTTTGGCGTCGGGTCCCCGGGTTCCGATCAGAGCCGGCCGGCTGGGCAGGTCCAGCCAGCTAGTGGCCAGCAACTGCCAGCGCTCGGCGGTGGACAGCGCGGCGAACCGGTCGACGGCCACCGTCGGTGCCCAGTACGGTCCGTCACCCGTCGCCGGTTCCGGATCGGGCATCCCGCTGGCGATCAAGCCTGCCGCGGCCGCCACCTCGAGAATCAGGCCCAGCCGCGACTCGTCGATGCCGGTCACCTTGCTGAGCCGTTTGACCTCACGAATTCCCAGCCCACCGCTGCGCAGCTCGGAAATCGGTGTGGCGGCGAGCGTTCCGAGCAGCACGTCGAGTTCCCGCAGCAGATCGATGGTGGCCCCGGCCGCCGCCGCGTCAACGTCGTCGGTGGTGGTCGTCGACCTCACCGGATCGGGCGCCGTCAGCCGCATGGGACCGGGCTGTTCGCCGCGCAGCACCTGCCCGACGTGGCGGGGCAAGATCACCGTCTCGGCGTCGATGCGTCGCAGCAGCCCCATCGCCAGCAGCTGGGGCACCGGGCGGTCCGCGGGTGCGCCGGGCGCGGCGTCACGGGTGCGGCCCATCGGGGAACCCTCGAGAAGCTTTTTAAGCACGTCGAGCTGGGCCTGGCTCAGGCCGTCGATGAGGTTGGCGATCTCCTCGCCGCTTCGCGAGGCGTCCTCGAGGGTGACCTGTCCCGGGTGCCACGGCAGGGCCGTGCCGGCGTCGGGGGCCACGCGGAGCGCGGCGTCGCCCCAGACCAGGGCGCGCTCCCGGAGATCGTCCAACGCCCCGACCACGTCGGCCTCGGGGGCACGCTCACCGATCAGCGCCAGCAGTTTCGGCGTCGGCACCGGCGCGGCATCGGCCTGCAGCACCAACAGCGCGTCGAGCACCGCCAGCCGCAGGTAATCGAGGTCGTCGGTGGCGGCCTTCACCGACTGGCGTGCCTGAGCGCGCGCCGCGAGCGCGGCGATGCTGCCGGGCGGGGGCTGGGCGAGGTCCGGCCGCAGCTCTAGCAGTCGGATCAGCCGCTCGTCGGGCAAGTCGGCCAACCACGACCCCAGCGGGATATCCGGGGTGTTGTCGGTCATTGCTGACCAGCGTAAAACAGTCGGCGGGTCGCCAGCAGGCAACGAATGAGCGGTCCAACTGGCGGTCTTGCGGGACACGCGCGAGAGTGACCTGTCAGAATGGACGGCGTGGCTGACACTGCTGAGGGTAAAGCGCGCAAGACCAGGTATGTCGACAACGGCTGGCCGACGACGGACCACGACGACCACGCGGTGAGCGAACTCGCGACCGACCGGACGGGTGCGTTGTCGCCCTTCGGCGAGCTGGTGTTTCCGCTGCCCTCCACTGACCTGCCCTACCTGCACCCGGTCACCGTCGTTAACCGGTAGGCGCCAGGATGGCTAGGGCCTCTGAGGCCGCCAAGCCCGCGGCGACCTGGGCGTCGGAAGAATCCCCCTCGGGCGCGCTGTCACATCTGGACGATCGTGGGGCGGCGCACATGGTCGATGTCAGCGGCAAGGGAGCCACCAAGCGAACCGCCGTCGCCGCGGGTTCCTTGCATACGTCCCCGCACGTGGTGGAGCTGATCTCGGCCGGGGGCCTGCCCAAGGGCGACGCGTTGGCGACGGCCCGGGTGGCGGGCATTCTGGCGGCCAAGCGCACCAGTGACCTGATCCCGCTCTGCCACCAGTTGGCGCTCACCGGCGTCGACGTCGACTTCACCGTGGGGGAGTCCGACATCGAGATCACCGCGACGGTGCGTAGCACCGACCGCACGGGTGTCGAGATGGAGGCGCTGACCGCCGTGAGTGTGGCCGGTCTGACGCTCTACGACATGATCAAAGCGGTCGACCCCGCCGCGCGCCTCGATGACATTCGGGTGCTGCGCAAGGAAGGCGGCAAAACCGGAACGTGGGTGCGGTGATGAGCGCCCAATCCGCCCGCGTCATCATTGCCTCGACCCGCGCGTCGGCCGGGTTGTACGACGATCGGTGCGGGCCGATCATCGCCGAATGGCTTGGACAGCGCGGATTTTCGTGCGCCGAGCCGGAGGTGGTCGCCGATGGCGAACCGGTCGGCGCGGCCCTGCGCAAGGCAGTCGACGACGGGGTCGACGTCATCATAACGTCCGGGGGCACCGGCATCTCGCCCAGCGACAGCACGCCCGATCAGACGGTGGCGGTGCTGGACTACATGATCCCGGGGCTGGCCGACGCCATCCGCCGGTCCGGCCTGCCGAAGGTGCCGACCTCGGTGCTGTCACGCGGTGTGTGTGGCGTGGCGGGTAAGACCCTGATCGTCAACCTGCCGGGTTCGCCCGGCGGCGTGCGCGACGGCCTGGGCGTTCTCGCCGATGTGATCGATCATGCGCTCGATCAGCTCGCCGGCGGAGACCACCAGCGATGACGCTCGTCGTCCGCGCGGCCATGACCGATCATCCGATCGTGCTGGCCGAGCACGAAGAGCTCGTAGGCCACCAGTCGGCCGGCGCCATCGTCGGCTTCGTCGGCATGATTCGCGATCACGACGGCGGCCGGCGGGTGGTGCGGCTGGAGTACTCCGCGCATCCGTCGGCCGAACAGGTCATGGCGGAGGTAGTGGCCGATATCGCCGAGCAGTCGAGCGGGGTGCGCGCCGTGGCGGCGAGCCACCGGACCGGGGTGCTGCACATCGGGGAGGCGGCGCTGGTGGCCGCGGTCGCTGCCGACCATCGTCAGGAGGCATTCGCCGCCTGCGCGCTTCTGGTGGACACCATCAAGGCGCGGCTACCGGTGTGGAAGCACCAGTTCTTCGACGACGGAACCGAAGAGTGGGTCGGCTCGGCGTAAGGCCGTAGCGATTGGAATGCCGGCACGCCCCGAAGCGGGAACGTTCGAGGCGTGCCGGGCAGTCTGGCGGGCGGAACTCAGGCGGACGGCTGCGCGATCGCGTCCAGCGCGTCGTTGCCCTGAATGTCCTGTGCCCTGATGGCGTCCCACAGCTGCTTCGTGTAGCCCACCGTGGAAACCTGCTGCGGCATGTCGGCCGGCACGAAACCGCGGAAGTCGTTGTCGACGACGGGCGCGTCCGCAGGAGGCGCGGGCGGCAGGTCCGCAGGAGGCGCGGGCGGCAGGTCCGCAGGAGGCGCGGGCGGCACGTCGGCGGGCGGCGCGGGCGGCATGGCGTCGGCCGGGGGTGCGGGCGGCAGGTCCGCAGGAGGCGCGGGCGGGACGTCGGCCGGGGGTGCGGGCGGCAGGTCCGCCGGAGGTGCCGGATGGTCGAATCCCGTCAGCTGCACCGGCGCGGGGGGCGGCGGGGCGTCTGGCGGAGGCGCATCGGCGGGCGGGGGAGCCAGCGGTGCCGGCTGGCCGTTGAGTCCTGGCGCGTCCAGAGCGGCGGGCGCCGGAGCCTCGCGCGGCGTCGGGCCCGACAGCGGGCCACCGCACACGGGCCACGCGCCACGGCCCTGAGTGGCCAGCACGCGCTCGGCGACGGCGATCTGCTGGTCCTTGGTGGCCAATTCGGCCGACGGGGCGTACTGGCCGCCGCCGTGCGCGGCCCAGGTGCTCGAGCTGAACTGCACACCACCGTGGTAGCCGTTGCCGGTGTTGATTCCCCAGTTGCCGCCCGACTCACAACGGGCTACCTGGTCCCATTCGCCGTCGGTGGCCGCGGCCGCCTGGCCGGCCAGGGCGATGCTGCCGCCACCGAGGACCGCGCCGGTGACGGCGATCTTGGCGACGCTGATGTTTGACGTGCTGGGCTTACGGTGACGTCCACTCATAGGCCGTGAAGGATCCTCTCGTGTCACGCGCCTGCGAGGTCAGCTGTCGGGTTCGGGTTGGAGAGGCCACCCGGCCGTCATCGAACTCAGTGCGTATCCACTGCGAAACGACGTCGGCTTCACCCCAAGGGGCCGTATACGGCCCCGGTCCGATCACGGTGGACCGGTGGGTCCCCCGTCTCCATCCACGTAGGTCGGTGGGCCCCCGCCTATTGGATGGAGCTCGGCGCGATAGGGAGGGGAGGTCCGCCAATTCGGTTGTCTTGGCGAGCCTTCGGAGAAACGTAGCGGTTTCTGTTGGTCCCGTCACGTTCTGCGACACCCGGCGTTTCCCTCTCGGCCATGTGCGAAAACCCGAGGAACGCGCGGTATCCACGCAGGTCACCACGCCCGATATCGGAGCGTGATTGCGCCGTTATCATTCCGTTACGTGACGCATTTCACAGTTTTAGCCGCCGGCGAAGGGCGGTAGAACGTCGATCGTGTTGCCGGCGCGTAACGTTGCGGTCTCGTCGCGGACCGCGACCCCGTCGCACAGGTAGGAGCATCTGCTCAACACGGCGGCGAGGCGAGAGCCCTGCACGGCGAGGCGCCCAACCAGCTCGGCCACCGTCGTTCCCGGCCGCACCACCAGCGTCTCCGACTCGGCCCCAGCGGCCGCCCGCGCGGCCGCGAAATAGCGCACGGTCACCTGAATCCCGTCTTGCTGGACGGCGGCCTGACCCATCGGGCTAGCCACCGATCGCGCTCATCGGACGGTCGGGCTGGATGAAGTTCGGGTCGTTGATGCCGTGACCGGCCGGCTTGCCCCACATCGCGACGCGCCACGCGGTCTCGATCGCGTCGTCGGACGCACCGCTGCGCAGCAGGGTTCGCAGATCGGTTTCCACGGCCGAGAACAAGCAGCTGCGAACCTGGCCATCGGCCGTGAGACGGGTGCGATCACACGCCGAGCAGAACGCATGGGAAACCGACGCGATGACACCAAACTTCCCGCTCGGCGTGCCCGGGCCGGTGTCGACCAGCCACAGCTCGGCGGGTGCCGAGCCGCGCGGCGCCGGGTCCGGACGGAGCCGAAAGTGCGGGCGCAGCGCGTCGAGCACATCGTCGGCGCTCAGCGCCGCGCCCCGGCGCCACTGGTGGCCGGCATCCAGCGGCATCTGCTCGATGACCCGTAATTGGTAGCCGTAATCGAGGCAGAACCGCAGCAGCGCGACGACGTCCTCGCGACCGGTGACGGGGTCGAGCACGGCGTTCACCTTGACCGGCGTCAAGCCCGCGTCATGGGCGGCGGTCAGGCCGGCGAGCACCTCGTCGAGCCGGTCCCGTCGGGTGATCGCCGCGAAATGTTCGGGGTCCACAGTGTCCATCGAGACGTTGACGCGATTCAGGCCTGCCCTGGCGAGCGCGGCGGCCCGCCGCGCCAGTCCCACGCCGTTGGTGGTCAGTGAAATCTCGGGGCGCGGTCGCAGGCCGGCCGCCGCCGCGACCACCTCTTCGAGGTGCCGCACCAACAGTGGCTCGCCGCCGGTGAACCGCACGCTGGTCACACCCAAGCGGGTGACGGCGATGTGCATCAGCCGCGCCAGCTCATCGGGGCGGAGCAGGTGGTCGCCTGGCAGCCAGTTCAAGCCCTCGGCCGGCATGCAGTACGTGCAACGCAGGTTGCAGCGGTCGGTCAGCGAGACGCGCAGGTCGGTGGCGACGCGCCCGTAGGTGTCCACCAATGGGCCCGCGGTCGGCGCGTCCGGCGCGTTCCCCGCGGTGCGGCCCGGCACCGACGGCACACCCAACGCGGTCGCCGTCATGCGACCACCCCCGGGTAGTGCGACGGCGAAGTGACCGGGACTATCTGCTTGCCCAGGGGCATCAATGAAACCGGGATCAGTTTGAGGTTGGCCAACGCGAGCGGGATGCCGACGATGGTGACCGCCATCGCCAGCGCGCTGACCAGGTGACCGATCGCCAGCCATAGGCCGAACAACAGCACCCAGATGACGTTGCCGATGAGGGCCCCCGTTCCAGCAGTCGGTTTGTCGACGATCGTGCGGCCGAACGGCCACAACGCGTACGAGGCGATGCGCAGCGACGCGAAGCCGAACGGGATGGTGATGATCAGCAGAAAGCTGACGAGCGCCGCAACCACGTATCCGGCGGCCATCCACAGGCCGCCGAACACGAGCCAGATGATGTTCAGGATCAGGCGCATATCTCCTCCACCGGTAATGCCCAGCGTACCGAGTAGGCAATAACGGGGGTGCTCGCGAGGCAAGCACCCGAGTAGGATCTACAGACCAAACGGCGTCCTGCGCAGGCGGGACGCTTATTGTGTTGGCCATTCTATTGATCCGTTAGACAAGCAGGTGAGACCAGTGCCGACCGGCAAGGTTAAGTGGTACGACGCCGACAAGGGGTTCGGGTTCCTGTCGCAAGAGGACGGCGAAGACGTGTACGTCCGCTCGTCGGCGTTGCCCGCTGGGGTCGAGGGGCTCAAAGCGGGCCAACGCGTGGAGTTCGGCATCGCATCCGGGCGGCGCGGGCCTCAGGCGCTGAGCCTCAAGCTGATTGAGCCGCCGCCCAGCCTCACCAAGGCCCAGGGTCGCCGTGATGTGCCCGCCGAGCACAAACACAGCCCGGACGAGCTGCACGGCATGGTCGAGGACATGATCACGCTGCTGGAGGGCGCCGTGCAGCCCGAGTTGCGCAAGGGTCGCTACCCGGACCGCAAGACGGCCCGACGGGTTTCCGAGGTGGTGCGAGCGGTCGCCCGGGAGCTCGACGCCTAGCTTCGGTCGCCGCCGCGCGCCCGAGCGCTACCCGCTTGCGTGGACGGGGTGAGGAAGTGCCGGTCACGGGGTACTCCCACCTCGCCGCGGTTGTCGAGCAAGGAGGCTGCGATGGCACAGCAAGCGCAAGTCACCGAGGAGCAAGCCAGGGCGCTGGCCGAGGAGTCTCGCGAAACCGGTTGGGATAAACCATCTTTCGCAAAAGAGCTGTTTCTCGGCCGTTTTCCGTTGGAGCTCATCCACCCTTTTCCCAAACCATCGGACGCCGACGAGGCGCGCACCCGCGCGTTTCTCGACAAGTTGCGCGACTTCCTTCGCAGCGTTGACGGCAGCGTCATCGAACGCGACGCGCAAATTCCCGACGAGTACGTGAAGGGTCTAGCCGAGCTGGGCTGTTTCGGCATGAAAATCCCGTCGGAATACGGCGGCCTGAACATGTCACAAGTGGCCTACAACCGGGCGCTGATGATGGTTTCCTCCGTTCATCCCAGCCTCGGTGCGCTGTTGTCGGCCCATCAGTCGATCGGCGTGCCGGAGCCGCTCAAACTCGCCGGAACCCCGGAGCAGAAGAAGAAGTTCTTGCCCCGGTGTGCCGCCGGCGCCGTATCGGCGTTTCTGCTGACCGAACCGGACGTGGGCTCCGATCCGGCCCGACTGGCCTCAACAGCAACACCCGTCGAAGACGGGTCCGCCTACGAGCTCGACGGCGTGAAATTGTGGACCACCAACGGTGTGGTCGCCGAACTGCTGGTCGTGATGGCCCGGGTGCCCCGCAGCGACGGGCACCGCGGTGGCATCAGCGCTTTCGTTGTCGAGGCCGATTCACCCGGGATCACCGTGGAGCGGCGCAACAAATTCATGGGGTTGCGCGGCATCGAGAATGGGGTGACCAGGCTGCACCGCGTTCGGGTGCCGAGTGAAAACCTGATCGGCCGCGAGGGCGACGGATTGAAGATCGCGCTGACCACGCTCAACGCCGGGCGGCTGTCGATTCCCGCGATCGCGACGGGTTCGGCTAAGTGGGGTCTGAAGGTGGCGCGCGAGTGGGCAGGCGAGCGCGTGCAATGGGGCAAGCCGCTGGCCGAGCACGAAGCGGTGGCCCACAAGATCTCGTTCATCGCCGCGACCAACTATGCGCTCGACGCGGTGCTCGAGCTCTCCGGGCAGATGGCCGACGAAGGGCGCAACGACATCAGGATCGAGGCGGCCTTGGCCAAGCTGTGGTCCAGCGAGATGGCGTGCATCATCGCCGACGAGGTCATGCAGATCCGCGGTGGTCGCGGCTATGAGACGGCGGAGTCCCTGGCCGCGCGCGGCGAACGCGCGGTGCCGGTCGAACAGGTATCGCGGGACTTGCGGATCAATCGCATCTTCGAAGGATCCAGCGAGATCATGAGGCTGCTCATCGCCCGGGAGGCGGTCGATGCCCACCTGTCGGCGGCCGGCGACCTCGCGAAGCCTGACGCTGGTTTGCGGCAGAAGGCCGCGGCGGCGGTCGGTGCCAGCGGGTTCTACGCAAAGTGGTTGCCCCAGCTTGTTTTTGGGGAAGGACAGCGACCCAGGGCTTACAGCGAATTCGGACCGCTGGCGTCGCACCTGCGGTTCGTCGAACGCTCCTGCCGCAAGCTGGCCCGCAACACCTTCTATGGGATGGCGCGCTGGCAGGCCAAACTGGAGCAGCGTCAGGGATTCCTCGGGCGCATCGTCGACATCGGTGCGGAGCTGTTCGCGATGTCCGCGGCCTGTGTGCGGGCCGAGGCCCAACGCGCCGTGGACACGGCGGTCGGTCAACAGGCCTACGAGCTGGCCGATATGTTTTGCCGGCAGGCCGCCCTGCGGGTCGAGGCGCTGTTCGACGCGTTGTGGACCAATACCGACGACTGCGATGTCCGGCTGACCCGCGACGTGGTTCGGAGCCGTTACACCTGGCTCGAGGACGGCATCATCGACCAGTCCGAGGGAACCGGCCCGTGGATCGCCCACTGGGAGCAGGGCGCATCAACCGAGACGAACCTGGCTCGGCGATTTCTGGGTTCCTAGCCGACATTCGAACGAAACAAGGGAGACATGGCCGCCTACGTTGCCGGAAAAGGTGACTTCAACCGCGACACCAACTACATCACCACCCGCGTCACGGCCGACGGGCGCGACGGTTACCCGGTGGAGCCCGGCAGGTACCGGCTCATCGTCGCCCGCGCGTGTCCGTGGGCCAACCGCGCCATCATCGTCCGGCGGTTGCTGGGGCTGGAAAGCGTTCTCTCCATTGGATTTTGCGGCCCGACCCACGACGAACGCAGTTGGACGTTCGATCTCGATCCCGGGGGCGTCGACCCCGTGCTGAAGATCCCGCGGCTACAGGACGCCTATTTCAAGCGCTTCCCCGACTACCCGAAAGGCATCACGGTCCCCGCGATCGTCGACGTCCCGTCCGGCGCGGTCGTCACGAATGATTTCGCGCAGATGACGGTGGATTTCTCGACGGAATGGACCGCCTACCACCGCGACGGTGCGCCCGAGCTGTACCCCGAGCGGCTGCGCGCCGAGATCGACGAGGTGAACAAGCGGGTCTACACCGAGATCAACAACGGCGTGTATCGATGCGGCTTCGCCGGCTCACAAAAGGCCTATGACGCGGCGTACGATCGGCTGTTCGCCGCGTTGGATTGGGTCAGCGACCGCCTGGCCGATCAGCGATATCTGGTGGGCGACACCATAACTGAAGCCGACGTGCGGCTGTTCACCACGCTCGCCCGCTTCGACCCGGTCTACCACGGGCACTTCAAGTGCAACCGAAGCAAACTGAGCGAGATGCCGGTGCTGTGGGCGTATGCGCGCGACCTGTTCCAGACGCCTGGGTTCGGCGACACCATCGATTTCGTTCAGATCAAGCAGCACTACTACATCGTGCACGCCGACATCAACCCCACCGGCATCGTGCCAAAGGGGCCGGACCTGACGGGCTGGCTGTCGCCGCATGGTCGAGAGGTATTGGGCGGCAAGCCTTTCGGGGAGGGGGCGCCTCCCGGTCCGCCGGTCGAAGGGGAGCGGGTGCCCGCCGGGCATGGCGCCTGACCGGGCTGGCGCCCGGCGTCGGCGCTCAATAGTTTAGGCGCACTGACCATTCCGCGTGCGGGACGTCCCGCAGCTCACCGGCCGGGTCCACCACGAGCGTCAGCAACTGCACGACTATTCCGACCAGCCGCCCGCGATGCGGGTCGACCGGGGGGATGGTGACCGCGAAGCGGGTGTTCGGCCGAAAGATGGTGCTGGTGGTGTTGGTTGGGTCCTCGTACACCTGCAGCAATCGCCAGGGCGCCCGATAGATCGCGTCGGGCACCGAGAGCTGAACCGGGTAGCGCTCACTGACCTTCAGTTCGCCCTGGGCTTGCGGCGTGTCGCATTGGTCGAGGTTGAGCACGCTGCAGTACAGGTAGGGCCCCACCCTCGCGAGGTGGCCGTGTGAATACGCGCTGATCTCCGGGCGCTGCGGACCGGACGGGCGCGCCAACAACCAGGTGCCGACCCCGACGGCCACGCACAACAGAGTCATCAGGCCGGCGAGCAGCACGGCCACGCCGCGTTTCACTCAGGCACCACCGCCGGGCTGCCGCGGCGCACGCCCTCTTGCTCGACCATGACCGGCCTATTACCTCCGAGGCCCGGAATGAGTGAATTCCCTTGGAAGCTGACCAGCGTCTGCGCCAACCCCAGGATGAGTATCGCAGTGACCGCGGTGAAGCCAACCCACAGCTCCGTGTAGACCAAGACGCCCACGGCGCCACCCAGCACCCAGGCCAGCTGCAGCGTCGACTCCGATCGCCCGAATCCCGAGGCCCGCGATTCCTCGGGCAGGTCGTTTTGCAGCGAGGCGTCCAGCGAGGCCTTCGCGATGGCGCTGGAGCCCGACGTGACCAGGGTGGCGATGACGGCGGCCGCCAGGGTGCCCGCCACCGACGCCGCCAGCGCGACTGCCGAGACCGCCAGCGTGCAGCGGACCACCAGCACGGCCGGCCGGCCCAACTGCAGGCGTGCGGCGGCGAAGTTTCCGGCGAAGTTGCCGATGCCGGCCGCTGCCCCGATCATGCCCAGCATGCCCAGCTGAACCCAGCCGCTGGCTTGGTGCGCTTTGGCGACGAACGCCGGGTACAAGAACAGGAAGCCGACCATGACCTTGATGGTGCAGTTGCCCCATAACGAGGTAATGATGTTGCGGCCCAGCGGTTGTCGCAGCGTTCCGCCGACCCTCTTGACTTCCTCGGGCCAGGTCCGTCGCTGCGGTTCGCTGTCCTGGCGGTAGCTCAAGGTGGCCGGCACCTCGCCCGCCGTCACCTCGACCCAGCGCGGGATGCGCATCGACAGCGCCGCCCCGGCGATGGTGACCGCGATGACGACGAACAGCGCGCCGGGCAGTTTGAACAGGTGGGTGCAGACGAACTCGACGCCGGCCGCGATGGCCCCGCCGGCGATGGTGCCACCCAGCAGACCGAACACCGTCAGCCGCGAGTTGACCCGCACCAGGTCGATGGTCGGCGGCATGACCCGCGGCGTGACGGCGCTGCGCAGCACGCTGAACGACTTGGAGAACACCATCATGGCCAGCGCGCACGGGTAGAGCACCCACGACGGGTAGCTCCCGCTGGCGCCGTCGTAGTTCATGATCAGCACCAGCGCCAAGGCTGTCCGCAAAACGAACGATCCGGCGAGCGCGACCCGCCGACCGTGCTGCAGCCGGTCCAGCGCCGGGCCGATCAGCGGCGCGATGACCGCGAACGGCGCGATGGTGATCAGTAGATACAACGCGACCCGGCCCTTGCTTTCTCCGGTGGCCGCGGCGAAGAACAACGTGTTGGCCAGCGCCACCGCCATCGCGGCGTCCACCGCGAAGTTGGCGACCACCGGCCAGGTGAGCGCGGTCAGGCCGGATTTGTCGGCGCCGTCGGCCGTGGCGGCACGCTGCACCATCCAATACATCCGCGAACCCATCTCGCGGCTTCGCTGCGCCGCGGCGCGGGTGACGGTGACCCGCTCGCCGGCGGCGGCACGTGGTGGTGCGCTATCGCTTCGATCCGGTTCCGGGGGTTGCCCGATGGGCGGAAGGTAGCGATTGGCGCTCGGCATCGGCGGCGGGCGATGCGCTCGGCGATGGCCGGCGTCATCCGCGGGGTAATTGGCCATGCCCGGGTGCTGATTGGAAGCCCCATTGCGGGGCCGGCGGCCGGGAGTGGGGGCCACGCGGCCCGGATCGTCACGCCGCCGTCCAGACACGTTCCGATTCTCCCCTATGCCGACGACATGCGTCTGCAGGTAACGGGGCGTGGCACGCCAACCTAGTATTGGAGACGCAATGCAGGAAGGGGACAGCGTGACCGGGTCCATCGAGGAATCCGCCGTGGCTACCGTGGCCGAGTGGCACGAGGGGCTGGCGGCCGTGCTCACTGGCGCGGTGGACCAGGCCAGGGCCGCCGTCGTGGAGTTCAGCGGGGCGGAGGCGGTCGGCGATTACCTGGGCGTCAGTTACGAGGATCCGGCGGCCGCGACCCACCGGTTCCTGGCGCATCTACCCGGTTATCAGGGTTGGCAATGGGCTGTCGTCGTCGCCGCACATCCCGGTGCCGACCACGCCACGATCAGCGAGGTAGTGCTGATCCCGGGTCCGACGGCGCTGCTGGCGCCACGGTGGGTTCCGTGGGATCAGCGGGTGCGCCCGGGGGACCTGAGCCCCGGTGACCTGCTGGCGCCCGCGGCCGACGATCCGCGGCTGGTGCCCGGCTACACGGCCAGCGGTGACGCTCAGGTCGACGAGACCGCCGCCGAGATCGGGCTGGGCCGGCGCTGGGTGATGAGCGTCCTTGGCCGCGCGGAGGCGGCCGAACGGTGGCACACCGGCGACCACGGGCCCGACTCACCGATGGCGCGGTCCACCAAGCGGGTGTGCCGCGACTGCGGCTTTTTCCTGCCGCTGGCGGGATCGCTCGGCGCGATGTTCGGCGTGTGCGGCAACGAATTGTCGGCCGACGGGCAGATCGTCGACAAGCAGTACGGTTGCGGCGCGCATTCGGATACGCCTGCTCCGGCCGGTACGGGTTCGCCCGCGTACGAGCCATACGACGACGGCGTGCTCGACGTCGTCGAAGCGCCGTCCGAGCCGTCCGAGCCGGCAGAGGCATCCGAGGTACAGCCGGAGCCCACGGAGTCGCCGACCCAGCCGCCGGAATCCCACACCCCGGAGGCCCAGCCGGACGGCGGCGCGGATGTCGAAGTGTCGGCGTCAGCTCCCGAGGAGGCGGCACCCGAGGCGGCGGAGTCCGGCGCCGACACGGCGGAGTCGCAGCCCGAGGCGCCGCAGTCGCAGCAGCCCGAGGCGGAGTCGCAGCCCGAGGCGGACTAGCCCTTTTCGGCGGCGGCCTTGATCTTGGCCAACGAGGTGTTCATCCCGTCGACCAATTCGCGTTCGAAGTTGGTGGTCCCGCCGAGCAGGGCATTCACCGTCAGATTGGAAATTGCCGTCACGCCGTTCTCGGCGTGACGGCTTTCGATCACCCGGGTGCCCTCGCCGGTGGGTTGGAGCTCGTAGCTCCAGATCGTGTGGTTGGCGTTGACCCGGAACGCAAGCTTG
Source organism: Mycobacterium sp. 852002-53434_SCH5985345 (assembly GCF_001667155.1). Lineage (NCBI taxonomy): Bacteria > Bacillati > Actinomycetota > Actinomycetes > Mycobacteriales > Mycobacteriaceae > Mycobacterium > Mycobacterium sp. 852002-53434_SCH5985345. The sequence goes on along the minus strand of NZ_LZIE01000090.1, from coordinate 187,567 downwards.
GTCTCAGGGATGATCTCGACGACCGTGCAAGTGGTCGGCCAGTACATGCGGTTACGGCGATTGATGTTGAGGCTGCGCATGCCCTGGCGCAGCGGACCGAAGGTCTTCATCCAACGGCACTGGGGGCTCCACTCCGGCATCCGCCGCAGATCGGAAATCAGCCCCCACACCGTGGAAACCGGTGCGTCAATATCGATTTGCGCTTGCAGTAGTGGGGCTACCATCGATCCTCCCGGGTCCGTGCTGGTCGCGAAATCTAGCCGTGACCGAAATAGTTTTCGAGTCCGTCTTGTGCGCCCCGTGCGCCGCGGCGGGCCGCGGCGAGTTGCAACACGAAGATGCTCGTGCCGAGCACTCCGACGCCGAGCCCGGCCAGTGTCAGGGGGCGCCAGCTCTGCAGGGCGGGCACGAGAAACGCGGCGGCCGCCGCGACCAGCCAGCCGAGCGCGCCGAATGCGACGAACGGCCAGGCGTTGAGGAGCGCGGGCGGCAGCGGCGGCGCCTCGCGGTTCTGACCGGGTTCGACAGACATCGCGATTAACATAGCCGCCGGTGCGGTCCGCCGGTACCACCGCATGCGCGGGAAGACCGAGCGAAAATGCCTGGGCCGCGGGTCAAGCGGTGCGACAACGACCGGCCCGCGCAGCGCTACGGACCAAAGTCCGTCGTTCGCCGGTTCGTATCCCGATTACTGGAGGTTGCGTGTAACCTCGCGCCATGCCTGACAGCGATGCGCGGCTGGCCAGCGATCTGTCGCTGGCGGTCATGCGGCTGGCCCGCCAACTTCGGTTCCGGAACCCCTCGTCGCCGGTGTCGTTGTCCCAGCTGTCGGCGCTGGCCACGCTGGCTAACGAGGGCCCGATGACGCCCGGCGCGCTGGCGATTCGCGAACGGGTCCGGCCGCCGTCGATGACACGGGTGATCGCGTCGCTGGCCGACATGGGCCTGGTGGACCGTGCCCCGCATCCGATCGACGGCCGGCAGGTGCTGGTCTCGGTTTCGCACTCTGGCGCCGAGTTGGTCAAGGCGACCCGGCGCGCCCGCCAGGAGTGGCTGGCCAAGCGGCTGGCCACGCTGGACAGCCAGCAACGGGACACCCTGCGCAACGCGGCCGACCTGATGCTGGCTTTGGTCGACGAAGGCCCGTGAGCGACGGAACGCATGCCCTGAACGTCCAGGACGTTGAGGATCCCGACGACCCCCGGCTCGACGATTTCCGCGATCTGAACAGTGTCGATCGTCGTCCCGATCTGCCGTCCGGCAAAGGCTTGGTGATCGCTGAAGGCGTGCTGGTCGTTCAGCGCATGCTCGCCTCCCGATTCATTCCGCATGCCCTGTTGGGGACGGACCGTCGGCTCGCCGAGCTCGTCGACGACCTGGCGGGTAGTGCCGTGCCGTTCTACCGGACCTCCGCCGGGGTCATGGCGCAAGTGGTGGGCTTTCACCTCAATCGTGGCGTGCTCGCGGCCGCCCGCAGGGTGCCGGAACCCGGCGTGGGCGAACTGGTCGAGCACGCCCGGACGGTCGCGGTGCTCGAGGGCGTCAACGATCACGAGAATCTGGGCTCGATTTTTCGCAACGCCGCCGGATTGGGCGTGGACGCGGTGGTGTTCGGCAGCGGCTGCGCCGATCCGCTATACCGTCGCGCCGTTCGCGTCTCCATGGGCCACGCCTTGCTGGTGCCGTATGCGCGGGCGACGGAGTGGCCCGCCGAACTGGTAATGCTGAAAGAGAACGGATTTCGGCTGCTGGCGATGACCCCGGACAGCAAGGCGTGCGCCCTGCCGGAGGCCATGGCGGCCGCGCACGACCAGCGCGTCGCGGTGGTCGTGGGCGCCGAGGGGCCGGGGCTTACGCCGGCGACCCTGCGCTTGAGCGATGTGCGGGTGCGTATCCCGATGTCGCGCGGCACCGACTCCCTCAATGTCGCGACTGCGGCCGCTTTGGCGTTCTACGAACGGGTTAGGCTCGGCTCGTGACCGACGATTCCGTGCCCTGGGCAACGGGTTTGACGGTCGCCGGGTTCGTCGCCGCAGTGACCGGGGCCGCCATCGTGGTGCTGACTTTGGGACTGATACGGGTGCATCCGCTCCTGGCGGTCGGTCTCAACGTCGTCGCCGCCGGCGGGCTGGCGCCCACGCTGTGGGGATGGCGGCACAAGCTGGTGCTGCGGTGGTTCCTGCTGGGCGCGGGAATCGGTGTCGCCGGCGGGTGGTTGACGCTGATCGCGCTGACGCTGCGCGGTAGCGGCTAGCGAGCGCGGCGTAGCCGGGCATGGCGGGTCGCCACCATCCGTCTAGCGCTGTCCGCCCGAGCGCACGCCGAGCAGCACGTCCTCCCAAGCCGGGATGACCGGCTTACCCCGACGGGTGTGTACCGGTTGCTCCTGCGGCGCGGGTTGCTCTTGCGGCGCGGGGGCGGCGGGCTTGGCCGGCTCCTCGAACGAGACGTGGGCGACCCGCGCGAGCGGCCGCAGCGGGCGGTCGAAGTTCGGGTCCACCAGTTCTTTGGCCGCATCGTCCACAGCCGTGATCGTTCCCCCGTGGGCGCCCGGGGCGAAGCAGAAGTGCGCGATGTTGTCGGACCGGCCGGCCTTCCACGCAAGCTGCACCGTCCAGCGGCTGTCTTCGTTGCGCCACGCGTCCCAGCTGAGCCGGTCGGGTTCCAGACCGCGCGTCACGAGCGCCGTGCTCACGGTTTCCAGGAGGGTGAGCACCGCGGGGCCGTCGGCGAGCACCGGATGCGCGGCCGTTGCCAACTCGGCGGCGCGGGCGCGTTCCAGCAGCACCGGGTGTGCGAACCGCCGGACCCGCGAGATGTCGGAGCCCGACGCCGCGGCAACCTGCTCGACGGACGCACCGGCCCGGATCTTGGCCTGAATCTCTTTGGGGCTCAGCATGTTGGTGACCTGGATGTCGAGGTGCGGTTGGTTCGGGGGCGCGGCCTCGCCGCGCACGGCGGCCTTCAGCTGATCGTCGATGGCGAGCTTGAACGGTTCGCCGGCGTCGCCGGCCTCACAGATGATGTGTTTGCCGTCCGCATCGACCTCAACCATTTTCAGTTCCCGCATGGCTTCTCCTCGCAGGCTCCGTGTGCAGGTCGACGGACCCATCTCGTGCGCACTCTAGTGCGCCAACGTCCGTAAACGGCGCTGACACGCTGGGCGGTTGCGTGCTGATTGCGGGGCGGTTACAGCCGCTCGACCACCCAGTCGACGCATTGCGTCAGAGCGCTGACGTCGTCGGGCTCGACTGCCGGGAACATCCCGACGCGCAACTGGTTGCGGCCGAGTTTGCGGTACGGCTCGATGTCGACGATGCCGTTCGCCCGCAAAACCTTCGCGACGGCCGCCGCATCAACGTCGTCGACGAAATCGATGGTGCCCACCACCTGAGACCGCAGCGCGGGGTCGGCGACGAACGGCGTGGTGTATGGCCGCTCCTCTGCCCAGGAGTACAACCGCTGCGAGGAGTCGGCCGTGCGCTTGACGGCCCAGTCCAGCCCGCCGTTGCCCAGCATCCAATCGAGCTGCTCGGCCATCAGCGCCAGGGTGCCGATGGCCGGGGTGTTGTACGTCTGGTTCTTGAGGCTGTTGTCCACGGCGATCGGCAGCGACAGAAAGTCGGGAACCCAGCGGCCGGACGCGGTGATGGACTCGACCCGCGCCAGCGCGGCCGGACTCATGACGGCAAGCCATAGGCCGCCATCGCTGGCAAAATTCTTCTGCGGCGAGAAGTAGTAGGCATCGGTGTCGGTGATCTCGACCGGCAGGCCGCCCGCGCCGGAGGTGGCGTCGATGACGACCAGGGCGTCGCCGGAGTCGGCGGGCCGGCGGATGGGCACTGCCACCCCGGTCGAGGTCTCGTTGTGGGCCCAGGCGATGACGTCAACCGAGGGATCGCTCTGCGGCTCGGGCGCGCTGCCGGCATCCGCCTTGATGACGATGGGTTCGCCGACGAAAGGGTTGTTGGCGACCGCCGAGGTGAACTTCGAACTGAACTCGCCGAAGGAGAGGTGCAACGAGCGCTTGTCGATCAACCCGAACGCCGCGGCGTCCCAGAATGCCGTCGCGCCGCCATTGCCGAGGATGACCTCGTAACCATCTGGCACGGAGAACAGCTCGGCCACCCCCGACCGGACCCGACCCACCAAATTCTTGACGGGCGCCTGCCGGTGCGATGTGCCGAACAGTGGGGCCGCGGTGGTCGCCAGGGCCTGCAACTGTTCGGGCCGGACCTTGGAAGGGCCGCATCCGAAGCGGCCATCGCGGGGTTTGATGTCAGCGGGAACCTCGAGCTGGTCAGCCATGCTCATCAGGGTAGTGAGCGGACGTGACGCGCGGCACGGCGGTCCGGCTGCCGACGCAGCGGGCCCCGGCAAAACGCCTGGCCGCGCAACTCGCTGGGTTGTGCGGGCTGTGACGCGGGACACACCAAAGCGCTGACCACTGGTCAGCCCACAGTGCCGAAGAGGGGCCTAGAAGATATGCGGTACCTGCGGTACTGTCTGGACACAGCACGTCCTAATGTAAACCTCGCTGGGGAGGCTTGGATATGGCCAGGACACGCATGGTTCGGCGGTGGCGCCGCAATATGGAAGTGCGCGACGACACCGAGTACGTCAACACGCTCGCCACTCTGTCCGAGGGGTCGGTGCGTCGAAACTTCAACCCGTACACAGACATCGACTGGGATTCGGCCGAATTCGCCGTCACGGAGAACGACCCTCGGTGGATACTGCCTGCGACCGACCCGTTGGGACGGCATCCCTGGTACCTGGCGCAGTCCGACGAGCGCAAGATCAAGATCGGCATGTGGCGCCAGGCCAACGTCGCCAAGGTCGGCCTGCACTTCGAGTCGATCCTGATCCGCGGTCTGATGAACTACACGTTCTGGGTGCCGAACGGCTCCCCGGAATACCGGTACTGCCTGCACGAATCGGTCGAAGAGTGCAACCACACCATGATGTTTCAGGAGATGGTCAACCGGATCGGCACCGACGTCCCGGGCATGCCCCGGGCGCTCAAGTGGCTCTCGCCGCTGGTTCCGCTAGTGGCCGGCCCGCTGCCGGTGGCGTTCTTCATCGGGGTGCTCGCGGGCGAGGAACCGATCGACCACACGCAGAAAAACGTTCTGCGCGAAGGCAAGTCGCTGCATCCCATCATGGAGCGGGTGATGGCCATACACGTGGCCGAGGAAGCGCGCCACATCTCGTTCGCCCACGAGTTCCTACGTAGGCGGGTGCCGGAGCTGACCAAGCGCCAGCGGTTCTGGACCGCGCTGTACCTGCCGCTGACGATGAAGACCTTGTGCCGGGCAATCGTGGTGCCGCCCAAGGCGTTCTGGCAGGAGTTCGACATTCCGCGCGAGGTCAAGAAGGAACTCTTCTTCCGGTCGCCGGAGTCACGAAAGTGGCTGAGCGACATGTTCGGTGACGTTCGGATGCTGGCCCACGACACCGGGCTGATGGAGACGCGCTCGGCGCGGCTCATGTGGCGGCTCTGCAAGATCGACGGCAAGCCGTCGCGCTACCGCAGCGAGCCACAACGCCAGCACCTGGCCGCGGCGCCGGCAGCCTAGGCCCGCACGGGTAATCGTTTATGCCGCATGTTATTACCCAGTCGTGCTGTAACGACGGGTCCTGTGTTTTCGCGTGCCCGGTGAACTGCATTCACCCCACGCCCGATGAGCCCGGCTTCGCCACCTCGGAGATGCTCTACATCGACCCGGTGGCCTGTGTGGACTGCGGCGCGTGCGTGAGCGCCTGCCCCGTCGGCGCGATCGCGCCGGAGAGCCGGCTGGACACCAAGCAGCTGCCGTTCGTCGAGATCAACGCGTCCTTCTACCCCGAGCGGCCCGAGGGCGAGAAGGTGCCGCCCACATCGAAGCTGGCCCCGGTGATTCCGGCCGCCCAGGTGCGCGCCCGCCGCCGGCCGCTAACCGTGGCCATCGTGGGATCCGGGCCGGCGGCCATGTATGCCGCCGACGAACTGCTCACCCAACACGGGGTGCGGGTCAACGTCTTTGAGAAGCTGCCCACGCCCTATGGGCTGGTGCGTGCCGGAGTGGCGCCCGATCATCAGAACACCAAACGGGTCACCCGGCTGTTCGACCGGGTCACCGGTCATCGCCGCTTCCGGTTCTACCTCAACGTCGAGGTCGGCAGGCACCTGAGCCACGCCGAGCTGCTGGCCCACCACCATGCCGTGGTGTACGCCGTCGGCGCACCCGACGACCGTCGGCTGGAGATCGAGGGCATGGGCCTGCCCGGCACCGGAACCGCTACCGAATTGGTCGCGTGGATCAACGGGCATCCCGACTTCGCCGATCTCCCAGTCGATCTCAGCCACGAGCGGGTGGTGATCGTCGGCAACGGAAACGTCGCACTCGACGTGGCCCGCGTGCTCACGGCGAACCCTGACGACCTGGCCCGCACCGACATCTCCGATCGCGCATTGGCGGCGTTTCGCGCTTCCACCGTCCGCGAAGTGGTGGTCGCCGCCCGGCGCGGCCCCGCCCAGTCGGCATTCACCTTGCCCGAACTGATCGGACTCACGGGCTCCTCCGACGTCGTGCTGAGCGCGGCCGACCACGAGTTGGTGGCGGCCGACCTCGCTAGCGCCACGGACGGCTTGACGAAGCGCAAGCTGCAAATCCTGAGCACACTCGGTGACGATTCGGGGCCGGCCCGCAATTCCGGGGGCCCGCGTATCCGGCTGGCCTATCGGCTCACCCCGAAGCGTGTGCTGGGTGATCGACGCGTCACGGGGGTGGAGTTCGCCGTCACCGGAACCGGCGAGCCGTGTCGACTGGACGCGGGTCTGCTGCTGACATCGATTGGCTACCGCGGCATGCCGATTCGCGACCTGCCGTTCGATCAGTCGACCGCGGTGGTCCCCAACGACGGCGGCCGTGTGGTCGATCCCGACTCCGGGGCGCCGGTCCCGGGGGCCTACGTCGCGGGCTGGATCAAGCGGGGGCCCAGCGGTTTCATCGGCACGAACAAGTCGTGCTCCCTGCAAACCGTTCAGGCCCTGGTGGCCGATTTCAACGCCGGCAAGCTGAGCGATCCGGTGGCTGAGCCGGAGGCGCTGGCCAAGCTGGTGCACACCCGGCAGCCTGACGCCGTTGATGCCCGCGGCTGGCGAGCCATCGACGCCGCCGAGATCGCGCGCGGCAGCGCTGACGGTCGGCCGCGGAACAAGTTCACCGAGGTGGCCGACATGCTCGCCGCCGCTGCCGCCGCCGAGCCCGCGCCGCCGCCGCGACGCGGGCTGCTAGACCGGCTGCTCGGCTAGCCGGCGCCCTGCCCGGCCATCGCGGCCTGGATTTCGTCGTAGCCGACCTCGCGGACCGGCTGACCCATCGACCAGTGGTGGCCGAACGGGTCGGCGACCACGCCGTATCGGTCACCCCAAAACTGGTCGTCCAACGGAGCGACCACGGTGGCGCCCGCGTCCAGCGCCCGCTGGAACTTGGCGTCGACGTCGGTGACCGTCAGGTGGATGGTGACCGGGGTGCCGCCCAATGACTTGGGCGTCATCGATTTGCCGCCGCACACCTCGGGGAAATCGTCGTTGAGCATGACCAGAAAGCCGTTGATGCGCACCGCGGCGTGGATGAGTTTTCCGTCCGGCCGGGGCACACGCCCCAGCTCCTCGGCGCCGAAAGCCTTGACGTAAAAGTCAATTGCGGCGGCGGCGTCGTCCACCACCAGGTGCGGGGACAGGGCGGGTTCGATGTTGAGCGCCATTGTGGTTCTCCTTGCTGTCGGTTCCCAGGCCGGCCCGAAACGGGCAGGCTTCGCGAGTTATGACTGCGCCCGCGACGAAAACTCATCGCGGCGACACTCATTTAATCGCCGGGAACCGACAACCGGCGCCGCCTCAGGCGTTGGTGAGGCTGCGGGTCCAACCCTCGACCGATTCCGGGCTGCGTGGGCCCGGTCCGACATAGATCGCCGACGGGCGCACCAGCTTGCCGAGCCGCTTCTGCTCGAGGATGTGCGCGCACCAGCCGGCGGTGCGTCCGCAGGTGAACATCGCCGGCATCATGTTGGCCGGTACCTGCGCGAAGTCGAGGATCACCGCCGCCCAGAACTCGACGTTGGTCTCGATGGCCCGGTCCGGACGTCGCTCGCGCAGCTCGGCGAGGGCGGCCTGCTCGAGGGCGACCGCGACCTCGTGGCGCGGAGCCTTCAGCCGCTCGGCGGTCGCACGCAGCACCCGCGCGCGCGGGTCCTCGGCGCGGTAGACGCGGTGGCCGAAGCCCATCAGCTTGTCGCCGCTGTCCAGGATCTTCTTGACCAGCCCGCGGGCGTCACCGGTGCGTTCGACCTCTTCGATCATCGGCAGGACCCGCGCCGGCGCCCCGCCGTGCAGCGGTCCGCTCATTGCCCCGATCGCCCCGGACAACGCCGCGGCCACGTCGGCGCCGGTCGAGGCGATCACCCGCGCGGTGAACGTCGAGGCGTTCATGCCGTGCTCGGCGGCCGAGACCCAGTAGGCGTCGATCGCCTCGACGTGCCTCGGGTCCGGCTCGCCCTGCCAGCGGGTCATGAAACGGGCTGTGACGGTGTCGCATTCATCGATCACCCGCTGCGGGACCGCGGGCTGGTAGATGCCGCGGGCGGACTGCGCCACGTAGGACAAGGCCATCACCGAGGCCCGGGCCAGCTGGTCGCGGGCGGTGTCGTCGTCGGTGTCGAGCAGGGGCCGGTAACCCCAGATCGGGGCCAGCATCGCCAGGCCCGCCTGCACGTCGACGCGCACGTCACCGGTGTGGATGGGCAGCGGGAACGGCTCGGCGGGCGGCAATCCGTGGCCGAACTTGCCGTCGACCAGCAGGGCCCACACGTCGCCGAAGGTGACCTGCTGATCCACCAGGTCCTGGATGTCGACACCGCGGTAGCGCAGCGCGCCGCCGTCCTTATCCGGTTCGGCGATTTCGGTGGTGAAGGCGACGACCCCTTCGAGGCCGGGGACAAAGTCTTCGGGGACCACAGTCATAGGAAAATTCTCGCACCCCACGTTCGCGCCGACGCTACCGGCCGGTAGCAAGCCCCGGTAGCGTTGGCGCGATGGCAGGACCAGACTCCGAGCGCCTGCAGAGGATGCGCGTGGAATACGGATCGGTGGAGAAGGACGGTAGTCCCGATCTCGACGCGGATTGGCTAGACGACGGTTGGGTTGCCTTGTTGCGCAAATGGATCGACGAAGCCGAGCGGTCCGGCGTCGCCGAACCGAACGCCATGGTGCTGGCCACCGTTGCCGACGGCCGGCCGACGAGCCGATCGGTGTTGTGCAAAAGCGTCGACGAGTCCGGAATCACATTTTTCACCAACTATGACTCGGCCAAGGGCGCCGACCTCGCGGCGACGCCGTACGCGTCGGTGACATTTCCCTGGTACCAGCTGGGCCGGCAGGTTCACCTCCGCGGTCCGGTGAGCAAGGTCACGCCAGAGGCCACCGAGGACTACTGGTCCAAGCGGCCCCGCGGCTCCCAGCTTGGCGCGTGGGCATCGCACCAATCCCGTCCGATCGCGTCACGCGCGGCGCTGCTCGACCAGCTGGCCGAGGTCACCGCCCGCTTCGCCGACCGGGAACAGATTCCGGTGCCGCCGGGGTGGGGCGGCTATCTGCTTGCTCCGGAGTCGGTCGAGTTCTGGCAGGGCCGGGAGAACCGGTTGCATAACCGGATCCGGGTCACCGGTGCTCACGTCGAGCGCCTCCAGCCCTAGCCCGTCCCGGGGGCCGGTGCGACGGGACAGACCCGACCCCGGGCAGGCATGCGAACGCGACAACGACTACCTTCACCTATAAGCACCTAGTCAGGGCAGCCATACCAGCCAGAGCGCAAAGGGGTTCTCGTGGCCGACACCGACGACACCGCAACTCTGAAGTACCCGGGGGGCGAGATCGATCTGGAGATCGTTCGCGCCACCGAAGGTGCTGACGGGATTGCGCTCGGTTCCCTGTTGTCCAAAACCGGGCACACCACCTTCGACAACGGCTTCGTCAACACCGCCGCCTGCAAGAGCGCCATCACCTACATCGACGGTGACGCCGGGATTCTGCGTTACCGCGGCTACCCGATCGAGCAGCTCGCCGAGAAGTCGACCTTCATCGAGGTGAGCTACCTCCTGATCTACGGCGAGCTGCCCGACAAGGACCAGCTCGCGGAGTTCACCCAGCGGATCCAGCTGCACACCATGCTGCACGAGGACCTGAAGCGCTTCTTCGACGGCTTCCCCCGCAATGCGCATCCCATGCCGGTGCTGTCCAGCGTGGTGAACGCGTTGAGCGCCTATTACCCCGACGCGCTCGACCCGATGGACAACAGGCAGGTCGAGCTGTCGACCATCCGCCTGCTCGCCAAATTGCCCACCATCGCCGCGTACGCCTACAAGAAGTCCGTCGGGCAGCCCTTCCTCTACCCGGACAACTCGCTGTCGCTGGTGGAGAACTTCCTCCGCATGACGTTCGGGCTACCGGCGGAGCCCTACCAGGCCGACCCCGAAGTCGTGCGGGCGCTGGACATGCTGCTCATCCTGCACGCCGACCACGAGCAGAACTGCTCGACGTCGACGGTTCGGCTGGTGGGCTCGTCGCGGGCCAACCTGTTCACCTCGATCTCCGGCGGCATCAACGCGCTGTGGGGGCCGCTGCACGGCGGCGCCAACCAGGCGGTGCTCGAGATGCTCGACCAGATCCGCGAAAGTGGCGACGACGTCAGCGAGTTCGTCCGCAAGGTGAAGAACCGCGAAGAGGGTGTCAAGCTGATGGGCTTCGGCCACCGCGTCTACAAGAACTACGACCCGCGCGCCCGGATCGTCAAGGAGCAGGCCGACAAGATCCTGGCCAAGCTCGGCGGCGACCCGCTGCTGGACATCGCCAAGGAGCTGGAAGAGGCGGCGCTGACCGATGACTACTTCATCGAGCGCAAGCTGTACCCGAACGTCGACTTCTACACCGGGCTGATCTACCGGGCCCTCGGCTTCCCCGTCCGGATGTTCACCGTGCTGTTCGCGCTGGGCCGGCTGCCCGGCTGGGTCGCGCACTGGCGTGAGATGCACGACGAGGGTGACAGCAAGATCGGCCGCCCGCGCCAGATCTACACCGGTTACACCGAGCGCGACTACACCACCATCGACGCGCGCTAGTGGCGATCGCGAGCGCGGCGTAGCCGGGCGCTGCGGGTCGCCACCGACGAGCTAGTGGCGATCGCGAGCGCGGCGTAGCCGGGCGAATCGGGTCGCCAGGTCGCCACCGATCGGGTCATCAGCAGAGCGAGGCCAGCACCGCCATGGCGGCGTTGTGCCCGCCGATGCCCGACACTGCGCCGCCGCGGCGGGCGCCGGAGCCGCACAGCATGATCCGCTCATGTGCGGTCGCCACCCCCCATTGCCGCGCGGGCGTGTTCAGCGGGTCGTCGTCGTCCGCGAACGGCCACGACAGGCCGCCATGGAAGATGTTGCCGGCCGTCATCCCGAGTGTGCGGTGCAAGTCCAGGGTGGTCGTCGTCTCGATGCATGGCCGGCCCTGGGCGTCGCTCATCAACACGTCCTGAATGGGTTCGGCCAGAACGGAATTCAGTGACGCCAGGACCGACTCGGTCAACCGGTCACGCAGGGCGCCGGAGTAGTTGCCGTCGAAAAGCGAGTGCGGGGTGTGCAGACCGAACACCGTCATCGTGTGCGCGCCCGATTCGCGCAGGTCGGCCGACAAGATGCTCGGGTCGGTCAGCGAATGGCAATAGGCTTCGCACGGTAGCGGTTTCGGGATATGCCCGGCCGCCGCGCGCGAATATCCGGCGTCCAGTTGGGTCCAGGTCTCGTTCACATGGAACGTCCCGGCGAAGGCCTGTTCGGGGGTGACGCCGTCGTCGCGCAATCGGGGCAGTCGTCGCAGCACCATGTTCACCTTGACCTGCGCGCCCTGGGCGGGGGTCGGCGGCCGTTCGCCGAGCAGGCCTGCCAATACCGCGGGTGTGACACCGGCGAGGACGAACCGACCCCTTATCAGGTGTTCCTCATCGCCGGTGCGGTAGCGCACCAAGCCGTCGGGTTCGACATTGTAAACCTCTGCGCCAGTGATGATTTCGGCGCCATGGCGGACGGCGGCCGTTGCCAGGGCATCGGTCAGTGCGCCCATCCCGCCGACGGGAACATCCCAGTCCCCGGTGCCGCCGCCCAGTACGTGATAGAGGAAGCAGACGTTCTGCATCAGCGACGGGTCGTCGAGGCGCGCGAACGTTCCGATCAGCGCGTCGGTCGCGACCACACCGCGGACCACGTCGTTGCCGACGGCGGCGGTGATGGCGTGCCCGATCGGCTCGTCGATCAACGCGCGCCACGCGGCCGGCGCCTCGCTGTCACCGCTTCCCGAGACATGCAGGCGGGCCTGCTCGCGGGTGCGCAGCGGTTCCAGCAGTGTCGGCCATAGCCGTTGGGTCACCAGTCGGCAGCGTCGGTAGAAGGAGGCGAACCCTTGCTCATCGGGGCCGGCGCCGATCGCGGCGAACGTGTTGCCGGCCGCACCGATCAACAGCCCGCCGCGGCCATCGGCGTCGGGGTCGGGCGTGTACGAGGAATACCGCCGCCGGGCCAGCCGCACCCCCGCACCCAGGTCGTCGACGATGCGGGCCGGCAACAAGCTGACCAGGTAGGAGTAGCGGGAGAGCCGGACGCCGACACCGTCGAAGGCCTGGGCCGAGACCGCGGCCCCGCCGATGTGACCCTGCCGCTCCAGCAACCGCACCCGAAGGCCCGCGCGAGCCAGGTACGCCGCAGCGACCAGGCCGTTGTGACCGCCACCAACCACTATGGCGTCCAAGGCCCCGCCATTTGCCGCGTGATGGCTCAGTTCAGGTAGCCCTCCACCTCGCCGGGCGGACGAACCTCGGCCTCCCGGGGGTCACCGCCGGTTTCACGCAGCGCCCGCCGCTGCCGCAGCAGGTCCCAACACTGGTCCAGCTCGACCTCCAGCCGGCGCAGGCGGTCGTGTTCCTCCGATTCGGAGATGTCGCGGTTTTGCAGCTGCTCCCGCAGGGCTTTCTCCTGTGCGACCAGCTCGCGGATGTGTGCCAGGGTTTCGTTGTCGGTCGGTTTGTTGCCGTTGGCCATCGCTCCAGTGTGCCCGACCGGGGCGTGGGCCGGATCGCTAGGTTGCCCATCGCCCACCGGGCGAGCGGCGCAGGCCAACCAACCGACGGAGGCGAAACCCTTGTGCCATAGCTGATTCGGAGCCTGCCACGACGAAGATCCCGACGGCGTCGCTCGCGCTCCGGCACCCTAAGCGCTAGCTCGGGCCGGGTAGGCGCAACACCAGGCGCGCGCCGCCCAGCGGGCTGCTTTCCAGCGCAGCGGTTCCGCCGTGCAGGTGGGCCTGCTGTGCCACCAACGCCAGCCCCAGGCCCGACCCGGAGTGTGAGGCGGTCGACCCGCGGGAGAATCGCTCGAAGACGACTTGGCGTTCGTCTTCGGGTATGCCGCTGCCGTTGTCGTCGATGGCGATCTCCACCCCGGCGCGCGAGCTGACCGCCGAGAGGCGGACGCGGGTCGCGCCGCCGTGCTTGACGGCGTTGGCGATCGCGTTGTCCACCGCCAGGCGCAATCCGGCCGGCAATCCGACGATGATGCACGTCGGCGACGGCACCAGCGACACGTCGAGGTCGGGGTAGATGCGCATCGCGTCGTGGGCGGCGCGGTCAAGCAGCTCGGTGATGTCGACCGGCACCTGATCGTCGGATGTCGACAGTTCGCCCTGGGCCAGCCGCTCGAGGGCGCTCAGGGTGGCCTCGATCCGCGACTGGGTGCGGATGACGTCGCTCAGCACCTCTTTGCGTTGGTCGTCGGGCATGTCCAGGGTGGCCAGCACCTCGAGGTTGGTGCGCATCGCCGTCAAGGGCGTGCGCAGCTCGTGCGACGACACGGCGGCGAAGTCGCGGGCCGACGCCAGCGCCTCCTTGGTCCGGATCTGCTCATCCCAGATGCGCTGCAGCATGCCCCGCATGGCCTCGGCGATCTCGACGGCCTCGGTGGCGCCGTGCACCTCCACCCGCGGCGCCTCGTCGCCGGCATCGATCGATCGCGTCTGCTGCGCGAGCTGTTTGAACGGGCGCACCGCGAATGCGGCCAGCAACCAGGCGAACACGGCCGCCGCGCCGATGGCGAAGCCACAGATCAGCAGTACTCGCCGGTGCAGATTGTTGGTTTCGGCGAGGGTCGCGTCATACGTCGCGCCCACAGCCAGCGACGTGGGCTCCGGCGCAGGGATCTCTACCGTCCGCACCCGGTACCGCACGCCTTTGACGTAGGCGTCGGCGTAATCGACGTCCAACTTGGGCAGCGTCACATCGGTGTTCGACTTGACCTGGTCGCCGCGGCGGACCGTCATGATGGCGTCGTTGTCGTTGGGGGAGCGCGGGATTTCGTCGAGGCCGCGCGGCAGGAAGGGGATCGCGAAGCCCGCGGCCTCGTCGAGGCGGCGGTCCAGCCGCTCCTTGCGGTCGTTGGTGATGCCCACCCAGACGACGATCCCGACGATGAGCACGGGAATGGCGGCGCCGATGACGGTCGCGACCACGACCCGGGCGCGCAGCGAAGGCGTACGGGTCAGGATGCGGGATAGGAAATTCATGGAGCCCGCCTGGTTACTGCATACGCAGCACGAACCCTACTCCGCGGACGGTGTGCAGCAGCCGGGGACCGCCGTTGGCCTCCAGCTTGCGGCGCAGGTACCCGATGAACACGTCGACGACGTTGGTGTCGGCGGCAAAGTCGTAACCCCACACCAGTTCCAGCAGCTGCGCGCGCGACAGCACCGCGGTCTTGTGCTCGGCCAACACCGCCAGCAGGTCGAACTCCCGCTTGGTCAGGTCGACGTCGACGCCGTTGACGCGGGCGCGCCGGCCGGGGATGTCCACCTCGAGCGGGCCCACAGTGATTGTCTCCGAGGAGGAGGTGGCGGTCGCGCCGCGACGGCGAAGCAGCGCCTTCACCCGCGCGACGAGCTCGGCCAACACGAACGGCTTGACCAAGTAGTCGTCGGCGCCGGCCTCGAGTCCGGCGACCCGGTCGTCGACCGAGCTGCGGGCGGACAGCACGCAGACCGGGACGTCGTTGTCCATCGCCCTGAGCGCGGTGACCACGCTGACGCCATCCAGCACCGGCATGTTGATGTCGAGCACGATCGCGTCCGGCCGGGTCTCGGTGGCGCTGCGCAAGGCTTCGGCGCCGTCGACCGCGGTCGACACCTCGAATCCGGACAGCCGCAGGCCGCGTTCCAGCGACGCGAGCACATCGGAGTCGTCGTCGACGACCAAGACGCGGGGTGAGATGCCACCAGTGTCCATGCCGCCCATCTTGCCTGATTGTTGACCGCGGTGGTGCCCTGGCCGGGCCGTCGATGCCTAAAAGGTTACGTTTTCGACGCCAGGCCGCGACTGCCCGTTGGTATGGGCGGGTCACCCCGAGATCGGTTGGCGTGACGCGGCATTCGCGTCCGGGGTGACCGGTTTCTGATTGATGTTGCCTCCGTGCGGGTTTGGGTCATTCCGTGGCGAGACCGCTCAGCCGCACCGCCAGTTGCCGGCGCACCGCGGGAACCCCTGCGGCCAGGCGCATTCCCGTGTTGCGCAGGGGGCGCAACGGGCGCGGTAGGGTCGCGACCCGGGTCAGCCGTCCCGTCAGTTTCAGCACCCGCTCGGCGCGGCGGCGCTGCGCGGTGCTGTACGCATCCAGCGCGGCGTCCGGGCCGCCCCCCAGAACGTCGGCGAGCGCCCCGGCCAGCGCCACCGCGTCGGTGATCCCGAGGTTCATGCCCTGGCCCCCCGCCGGGCTGTGCACGTGCGCCGCGTCGCCGGCCAGCAGCAATCGGCCGGCCCGGTACGTGTCGGCGACGCGGTGGTGGATGTGGAACCGCGACCCCCAGACCAGCTCGGTGACCACCGTCTGCCCGGGCCCGAAGCCCCGGGTGTCCAGCAGTGCCTGCACAAACTCCGCCGACGGCAGCTGCGGCGCCTCGGTGGTCGGCGCGACGACACGGAAGATGTCGCCGGGCAGCGGGGCCAGCACCGTCAGGCCGTCTTTGGCGTAGAACAGGATCACCTCGTTGCGGGGCGCTTCGCCGGTAACTCGGACGTCGGCGAGTGTGAAAGCCTCGGCGAATTGGCCACCGGTGAAGCCGATTCCGGCTTGCGTCCGGACCGTGCTGTTCATGCCGTCCGCCCCGACGGCGTAGCCGGCCCTGATGGTGTCGCCGTCGTCGAATGTGGCCGTCACGCCGGTGGCGTCCTGGCTGATGCGGCTCAGCGTCTTGGGGCGGACCACGTCACCGCCTAACTCCCGGAGTCGCTCGAGCAGCAGCCGCTCGGTGTCGGCCTGGGACAGCATCAGGGTGTAGGGATGGTCCGTCGGCAGCTCGCTGAAGTCGACGGGGATCAGGATGCGCCGGCCCTCCCGCATGGTGAATCGCGGCGCGATCAGCCCCGCTTTGACCATGCGCCGGGCCACGTCGAGCTCCTCGAGCACCTCGAGGGTGCGGGCGTTGACGGCGGCGGCGCGGGACGTGTTCGCGCCCTCGGCCAACTTGTCGACGATTACCACCCGAATTCCGCGGCTGAGCAGTGTGGCGGCGAGCGTGAGACCGGTGGGGCCCGCGCCTACCACCAGGACATCGGTGTCTTTCATGGTCCGCTCCTCTCCCTGGGAGTTAAGTCAACGCTTGTTGGCATATCTCCATGCTTGCGCGCCGCCGGCGCTATGTCAACAGTTGTTGGCCTACACTCGTTGGCATGAGAAGGTCGTCGGAGGAGACCAAGGCAGTGATTCTGGCGGCGGCCCGCGAGCGGTTCGGCGCGGCCGGTTTTCAGGGCGCGACCATCCGGGCGATAGCCGCCGACGCGGGCATCGATCCCGCGATGGTCATGCGGTACTACGGCAGCAAGGACAAGCTGTTCGCCGCGGCGGCCGAGTTCGACTTGCGGTTTCCCGACCTCGCCTCGACCGACCCGGCGCAGGTCGGGCGGTCGCTGGTCCGGCACTTTCTCGAACGCTGGGAGGGCGACGAGGCGCTGGTCATCCTGCTGCGGTCCAGCGCCACCAACGGCGAAGCGGCGCAACGGATGCAGGAGATCTTCGGAACCCAGATCCAGCCGCTGGTGGCTTCCTTCGTGCCGCCGCAAGATTCCGCTGTGCGGGCGGGGCTGATCGCGACCCAGATCCTGGGGATGGCGTTGTGCCGCTTCGTGTTACGGCTACCCCCGATCGTGGAGATGACCCGCGACGACATCGTCGACTGGCTCGGCCCGACGATCCAGCGCTACCTCGGGCTGCCGGACGGCTGACTCGCGAGACGTAAACCACCGCGGCGTTTTGCGGCGTTCGTGTGCGTGGTTTACGTGTCGTGAAGGCGCTCGGCGAAATGTCAGGGCAATCCGATGCGGCGGTAGCGCTGCAGGCGGGCCGTGAGCCGTTCGCCCGCGGGGAGCGCCCGCAGCGCGTGCAGCTCGGCGGCGACGGCGCGCGAAAGTCGCTGGCAGAACTCGACCGGCTCGTCGGCGGCGTCGGGATGCTCCGGCACGACGGCGTCGACGATACCCGACGCCAGCAGGTCGACCGACCGGATGCCTTGCGCCGCGGCAAGTTCGGCGGCGTGCGCGGTGTCCCGGAAGACGATCGCACTGGCGCCTTCGGGCGGGAGCGGCGCCAGCCACGCGTGCAGCGCGGCCAGCACCCTATCGGCGGGCACCATCGCCAGCGCCGGCCCGCCGCTGCCCTGGCCGAGCAGCACCGACACCGTCGGGGTATCGAGGGTCACCAGCTCGGCCAGGCACTGGGCGATCTGGCCGGCCAGCCCGCCCTGTTCGGCCTCGGCCGACAGCGCGGGACCGGCGGTGTCGATCACCAGCACCAGCGGAAGGCGCAGCTCGGCGGCCAGCGCCATGCCGCGCCGGGCCTCGCGCAGCGACGCGGGCCCCACCATCCCGCCCGTCACCCGCTGCTGTCCGAGCACCACCGCGGGCTGGCCGGCGAAACGGGCCAGCGCCAGCAGGGTCGTCGCCGCTTCTCCCTGGCCCGTGCCCGACAGCAGCACCCGATCGGTGGCGCCGTGGCGCAGCAGCAGCCCGACACCCGGCCGGTCGGGGCGGCGCGAGGCCACCACCGAGTCCCACGCCGGCACGTCGGGGAGCGGTTCGGGCGGTGCCGCCGCAGGTAGGGGATCGGCCGGGTCGGCGATGACGGTCAGCGCGCGGTCCAGCGTCCGGCGCAGCTCGCCGACCGGGACGACCCCGTCGATCACGCCGTGGCGCTGTAGGTTCTCCGCCGTCTGGACGCCTTCGGGGAACGGTTCGCCGTAGAGCAGCTGGTACACCCGGGGCCCGAGGAAGCCGATCATGGCGTCCGGTTCGGCGACGGTGACATGGCCGAGCGAACCCCACGACGCGAACACCCCGCCGGTGGTGGGATTGCGCAGGTAGACCAGGTAGGGCAGGTGGGCTTGCTTGTGCAGGCGGACGGCGGCGGCGATCTTCACCATCTGCAGGAAGGCGACCGTGCCCTCCTGCATGCGGGTGCCCCCGGAGCTCGGCGAGGCCAGCAGCGGCAGGCCCTCGGCGGTCGCTCGCTGCACCGCGGCGGTGATCCGTTCCGCCGCGGCCACCCCGATCGAGCCGCCGAGGAAGCCGAACTCGCAGACCACCACCGCGACCCGGCGTCCGTAGATGCGGCCCTCGCCGGTCAGCACCGACTCGTCGAGGCCGGTGGCCGCCCGGGCGTCGGCCAGTTCGCGCGCGTAGGCCTCGCTGACCGGCACCGCGAGCGGCTGGCCGTCCCAGCGGATGAAGGAGCCCTCGTCCAGCACCGCGTCGCGCAGCTGAGCAGCCGTGATACGACTCACGACACGAGGCTATATAGGGTGGCTGCCATGATCGGTGTTACCCAGGCCGAAGCCGTGCTGACGATTGAGCTGCAGCGGCCCGAGCGCCGCAACGCGCTGAATTCCGAGCTCGTCGAGGAACTGCGGGAGGCGTTCCAGAAGGCGAGCGACGGCTCCGTGCGGGCCATCGTGCTGACCGGCCAGGGCACGGCGTTCTGCGCGGGCGCCGACCTGAGCGGCGACGCGTTCGCGGCCGACTATCCCGACCGGCTGATCGAGCTGCACAAGGTGATGGATACCACGCTGATCCCGGTGATCGCCGCCATCAACGGCCCCGCCATCGGCGCGGGCCTGCAGCTGGCCATGCAATGCGATCTGCGGGTCGTCGCACCGGACGCGTTCTTCCAGTTCCCGACATCGAAATACGGTCTGGCACTTGATAACTGGAGCATCCGCCGGCTGTCTTCACTGGTCGGGCACGGGCGAGCCCGCGCGATGCTGCTGGCCGCGGAGAAGCTGACCGCCGACGTCGCGCTGCAGACCGGAATGGCCAACCGCATCGGAACGCTGGCCGACGCCCAAGCCTGGGCAACCGAGATCGCCGGCCTGGCGCCGCTGGCGATTCAGCACGCCAAGCGGGTGCTGAACGACGACGGCGCCATCGAGGAGGCCGGCCCGGTGCACAAGGAACTCTTCGACAAGGCGTGGGGGAGCCAGGACGTCATCGAGGCCCAGGTCGCCCGCATCGAGAAGCGACCGCCGAAGTTCCAGGGGGCCTGACCGTCATGCTGCGGGGGGCGCTGCGACTGGCCGCCGGCACGGCATCGCTGGCGGCCGGCGGCTGGGTGGTGCGGGCGCTGCACGGCGCACCGGCGGCCCTCGGCGCCCACCCCGCCGCGATCAGGGCGGTGGCGGAGGGGTCGCCCAACTACCGCGACGGCGCATTCGTCAACCTCGACCCCGCCTCCAATTTCCTGATGGATCGCGAGGAACTGCGGCTGGTCGCGTGGGAGCTCATCGGCAGTCGGGGCGTCAGCCGTCCTTCGGCGCCAATCCCGTTGGCCGCTCCCGCGATCTTCGACGGTGACCCCGGCCGGCTCGCCGTCAGCTGGTTCGGTCACTCGACGGCGCTGCTGGAAATCGACGGTTACCGGGTGCTCACCGACCCGGTCTGGAGCGACCGGTGCTCACCGTCGGACATCGTCGGACCGCAGCGGCTGCACCCGCCGCCGGTGCAACTGGAAGGGCTGCCCGCCGTCGACGCGGTGGTGATCAGCCACGACCACTACGACCACCTCGATATGGACACGGTGACGGCGCTCGCCCACACGCAGCGGGCCCCGTTCTTCGTGCCGCTCGGTGTCGGCGCTCACCTGCGCGCGTGGGGGATACCGGAGCACCGCATCGTCGAGCTCGACTGGCATCAGAGTGGCCTGGTAGACGAGCTGACCGTGACTTGCCTGCCGGCGCGGCACTTTTCGGGTCGATTCCTGGATCGCAATACCACGCTGTGGGCGTCGTGGACATTCATCGGTCCGAATCATCGCGCCTACTTCGGCGGTGACACCGGCTACACCAAGAGCTTCGCGCAGATCGGCGCCGACCACGGGCCGTTCGACCTGACGCTGTTGCCCATCGGCGCCTACAACACCGCGTGGCCCGACGTCCACATGAACCCCGAGGAAGCGGTACGGGCACACCTCGACCTCACCGGCGACGGACTGCTGGTGCCGATTCATTGGGGCACTTTCCGGCTGGCCCCCCACCCGTGGGCCGAGCCGGTTGAACGCTTGCTCGCCGCCGCGGAACCGGAGCACGTCAAAATTGCGGTTCCCGCCCCCGGCCAGCGCATCGATCCCGGGGCGCCGCCGAAATCGAACCCCTGGTGGCGGCTCTGATTCGGGGGCCTGCCGACCTGCCCACGCTAGAGTTCCGCCATGACGAAACGCGCGGCCGCGGCCGTTGCCACGGTGCTGCTCGGCCTGACCGGATGTGGGCCCGCCCGACAGGTATCCGGCCCGCCCGCGCTCTCTGACGCGCCGCCCAACGAGGTGCCTGGTCTCGCGATCCCCACCGGCCGCATCGACGAGGCGGTCGCCAAGGTCGACGGCCTGGTCGGTGACCTGATGAAGAGCACCGGCGTACCGGGCATGGCCGTGGCCATCATCCACGGCGGAAAGGTGCTGTACGCCAAGGGGTTCGGCATCAAGGATGTGAGCAAGGGGCAGGGCCAGGACAATAAGGTGGACGCCGACACCGTTTTCCAGTTGGCTTCGGTGTCCAAGTCGGTCGGCTCGACAGTGCTCGCGCACGAAGTCAGCGACAACGTCGTCGCGTGGGACACCCCGGTGGCGGCGAAGCTGCCGTGGTTCACGCTGAGCGATCCCTACGTCACGGGCCACGTCACCGTCGCCGACCTGTACTCCCATCGCTCGGGGCTGCCCGACCATGCCGGTGACAAACTCGAAGACTTGGGCTACGACCGTCGGCAGACCCTCGAACGGCTGAAGTACTTGCCGTTGGCTCCGTTTCGAATCAGCTACGCCTACACCAACTATGGGGTAACCGCTGCTGCTGAGGCGGTGGCCGCCGCCGCGGGCAAGTCATGGGAGGACCTGTCCAACGAGGTGCTCTACCGCCCCCTGGGGATGACATCGACCAGCTCGCGATTCGCCGACTTCGTCGCACGACCCAACCATGCGGTCAACCACATCAAGGTCGCCGACAGGTGGGAGGCCCGATTCCAGCGCGACCCCGATCCGCAGTCACCCGCGGGCGGGGTGAGCTCCTCGGTGAACGACATGGCCCACTGGCTGATGATGTTGCTGGGCAACGGAACTTACAACGGCCAGCGGATTGCGTCGCCGGAAGCCTTGCTGGCCGCCACCAGCCCGCAGACGGTTTCGGTGCCCGCGAAGACGCCCAAGGCGCGCTCGGGTTTCTACGGATACGGCTTCAACGCTTCGGTCGACTCGTCGGGCCGCACCGAATACAGTCATTCCGGCGCTTTCGATTTGGGGGCGGCGACAAACTTTGTGGTGATGCCCTCGGAGGACTTGGGCATCATCGCGCTGACGAATGGCGCGCCCTATGGCATCCCGGAAACATTGACCGCCGAATTCATGGATCTTGTGCAGTACGGCCAGATTCGTGAGGACTGGGGGGCTCTGTACCAGAAGGCGATCGGCTGGCTGAACAACCCGGAGGGGTCGCTGGTCGGCAAGCAGCCGCCGGCCAACCCCGCGCCGGCCAGGCCGCTCAGCGACTACGCCGGCGTGTATGCCAGCGACTACTGGGGCCCGGCCGTCGTCACCGAACACGACGGCTCCCTGCAGCTGGCGATGGGCCCCAAGAACCGGACGGTCACGCTGACGCACTGGGACGGCGACACCTTCACCTTCGGTCTGACCGACGAAAACGCCCCGCCCGGAACCATTTCCAAGGCCACATTTTCTGGTTCGCGGGCCGCTACCCTCAACCTGGAGTACTACGACTCGGACAAGCTGGGAACGTTCACCCGATGATCGCCGGTCTGACCGATGCCGAGGTGGCGCAGCGGGTCGCCGACGGCAAGAGCAACGCGGTCCGCGAACGCGCCACCCGCAGCATCACCGACATCGTGCGGGCCAACGTCTTCACCCGGATCAACGCAATCCTCGGGGTGTTGCTGCTGATCGTGCTGGCGACCGGCTCGCTGATCAACGGGATGTTCGGCCTGCTCATCATCGCCAACAGCGTCATCGGCATGGTCCAGGAGATTCGTGCCAAGCGGACGCTGGATGCGCTGGCCATCGTCGGACAGGCGAAACCGTTGGTGCGCAGGCAGTCCGGGACGCGCACGCTGTCGCCCTCCGAGGTGGTGCTCGACGACATCATCGAACTCGGGCCGGGGGACCAAGTCGTCGTGGACGGTCAGATTGTCGAAGAGGCGAATCTGGAGGTCGACGAGTCACTGCTGACCGGCGAGGCCGACCCGATGGGCAAGGCTACCGGCGATGCGGTGATGTCAGGCAGCTTCGTCGTCGCCGGCACGGGCGCCTACCGCGCCACCAAGGTCGGACCGGAGGCCTATGCCGCCAAGCTCGCCGAAGAGGCCAGCAAGTTCACGTTGGTCAAATCCGAACTGCGCAACGGGATCAACCGGATCCTGCAGTTCATCACCTACCTGTTGGTGCCGGCCGGCCTGCTGACGATCTACACCCAGTTTTTCACCACCCACGCGGGCTGGCGGCAGTCCGTGCTCCGGACCGTGGGTGCGCTGGTCCCGATGGTGCCCGAAGGCCTGGTCTTGCTGACGTCGGTCGCGTTCGCCGTCGGGGTGGTGCGGCTCGGGCAGCGTCGGTGCCTCGTGCAGGAGCTGCCCGCCATCGAGGGACTCGCCCGGGTCGATGTGGTGTGCGCGGACAAGACGGGCACCCTGACCGAGAACGGCATGCGCGTCGCGGGTGTCGAGGAACTCGAACCGGCACGGCGGCACAGGGTCACCGACGCCCTGGCGGCGTTGGCCGCCGCCGACCCGCGCCCCAATGCGAGCATGCAGGCGATCGCCGAGAGCTATCAGCGCCCACCCGGCTGGATCGCCACGGCCACCGCGCCGTTCAAGTCGGCCACCAAGTGGAGCGGGGTCTCCTTCGGGGACAACGGCAACTGGGTGATCGGGGCGCCGGATGTGCTGCTCGATCCGGCGTCGGCGGCGGCCGAACAGGCCGAGCGGATCGGCGCGCAGGGTTTGCGGGTGCTGCTGGTCGGCACAGGCGACGTCGCCGTTGACCATCCGGATGCACCGGGCCGCGTCACCCCCGTCGCGCTGGTGGTGCTCGAGCAGCGGGTGCGCCCGGACGCCGCGGAAACACTGGATTATTTTGCCGAGCAAGGTGTTTCGGTCAAGGTCATTTCCGGCGACAACGCGGTGTCGGTCAGCGCGGTAGCCGGCAAGCTCGGGCTGCGCGGGGAGACGATGGACGCGCGGCGGCTGCCGGCGGAGCCCGCGCAATTGGCCGATGCGCTGGACGCCTACACCACCTTCGGCCGGGTGCGGCCTGACCAGAAGCGGGCGATGGTGCACGCCCTGCAATCGCACGGGCATACGGTTGCGATGACCGGCGACGGCGTCAACGACGTGCTGGCGCTCAAGGATGCCGACATCGGCGTCGCGATGGGCGCCGGCAGCCCGGCGTCGCGCGCCGTCGCGCAGATCGTGTTGCTGGACAACAGTTTTGCCACCCTGCCGTATGTCGTCGGCGAGGGCCGGCGGGTGATCGGCAACATCGAGCGGGTCGCCAACCTGTTCTTGACCAAGACCGTCTACTCGGTGCTGCTGGCGCTGCTGGTCGGCATCGAATGCCTGTTTTCCAAACCGCTCAAAGCCGATCCCTTGCTGTACCCGTTTCAGCCGATACACGTCACCATCGCGGCGTGGTTCACCATCGGGATCCCGTCGTTCATCCTGTCGCTCGCCCCCAATAACGAACGCGCCTACCCGGGCTTCGTACGGCGGGTGCTGAGCTCGGCGCTGCCCTCCGGGTTCATCGTCGGCACCGCGACTTTCGGGTCCTACCTGGTGGCCTATCACGGCCGGCACGCGACATTCCAGCAACAGGAGCAGGCCTCGACCGCGGCCCTGATCACGCTCCTGATGACGGCGCTGTGGGTGCTCGCGGTGGTCGCGCGCCCCTACCAGTGGTGGCGGGTCGCGCTGGTCATCGGCTCCGGCCTGGCCTACGTGGTCATCTTCAGCATCCCGCTGGCCCGACGGGCGTTCCTGCTCGATCCCTCCGATGTGGCGGTGACGTCGACCGCGGTGGGGATCGGCCTGCTGGGCGCCGGCGCCATCGAGGCGATGTGGTGGATCCGGGCACGGGTGCTGGGCGAGCAGCCACGGCTGTGGCGCTAACGGCCGCCAAGTAGGATTTCGGCGGGGAAAGGACGGGTACATGGGATTCCTGGACAAGGCCAAAGACCTTTTGTCGCAGAACGCCGACAAGGTCGGAACCGCGATCGACAAGGCCGGCGAATTCGTCGACGAGAAGACGCAGGGGAAGTACTCCGACACCATCCACAAAGTGCAAGAAGAGGCCAAAAAAGCGGCCGAGTCCGCGACTAAAGGCGACGACCAGAACTGAGCTCATGGCGAAACTCTCCGGATCCATCGACGTCCCGCTGCCACCCGAGGTGGCCTGGAAGCATGCCTCCGACCTGTCCCGCTACAAGGATTGGCTGACCATCCATCGGGTATGGCGCAGCAAACTGCCCGACGACATCGACAAGGGCACGGTCGTGGAGTCGATCGTCGAAGTCAAGGGCATGTACAACCGGATCAGGTGGACGGTCGTGCGCTACAAGCCGCCGGAAGGCATGACGCTCAACGGTGAAGGCGTCGGCGGCGTCAAGGTCAAGCTGATGGCCAAAGTTCAGCCCGCGGAAGAAGGCTCGGTCGTCAGCTTCGACGTCCACCTCGGCGGCCCCGCCCTGTTCGGACCGATCGGCATGATCGTCGCCGCCGCGCTGCGTGGCGACATCGACATGTCGCTGCAGAACTTCGTCACGGTATTCACCCGCCCCGACCCAGGGATGAACGGCTCCGGCGGTCGTCGCTGACCGCCGCCACGCGAGCATGACGGCGCCGAGGTCGGTCCCGCGTCGGCTAATCTCGCTTGCATGACTCGCCGGCTGCGCCCTGGTTGGCTGGTGGCGCTCTTCGCGTTGGTGATTTCGGCCAGCGCCTGGCTGCCGTGGTTGACGACGGCGGTCAACGGCGGAGGCTGGGCAAACGCCATTGGGGGCGCCCACGGGAACTTGGAACTGCCGCGGGGGTTCGGCGCGGGCCAGCTCATCGTGCTGCTGTCCTCCGCGCTGTTGGTTACGGGGGCGATGGTCGGCCGCGGACTGTCGGTCAGGCTCGCTTCGGTTGGCGCGCTGGTGATTTCGCTGTTGATTGTCGCGCTGACGGCGTGGTACTACAAGCTCAACGTGAATCCGCCGGTATCGGCTCAATATGGCCTGTATGTCGGCGCGGTCGCGGCGGTCTGTGCGGTGGTCTGCTCGGTTGCGGCGGTCATCGCGGCCCTGGCTTCTGGTCGGTCCGGCCGCTGAGACCTCAGGGCGAAGGGAACTCGTGCGTTCCCGAGGTCGAGCTGTCGCTCGGCTCGTTGACGCCGAACACGAAGGGCGCGAACACGATTTCGCGACCGTCGGGGTCGCGGTAGGTGACGGCGCCCGTCGCCGCCCAGTACGGATGCTGTTCGACGGGTTCGACCCCCGCCGCTTGCAGCCGGGCGATCGCCGCCTGTTGCGCCTGCTGGTCGGGGAAGTACAGGCACAACTGTTCGTGGTGGTCCACGGCGACGGGCTCGACGGATTCCACGATCTCCAGGGTCAGGTTCCAGCTGGGCAGGCCGAAGATGGCGCCGTTGCTGCCGTAGCTGTCACCGAAGGTCTCGAAGAGCGGCAAGCCCACCAGCTCGCGGTAGAACCGCACCGTCTCGTGGAAGTTCGCCGACCGGCGCGCGAAGCGAATGCCGCCGAGCGACGCCAGCTGTGCCGGCCAGTGCGTGGTGCGGCGGGGATGCTGGACGGCCATCACAACCCGACCGCGCTTGCCGCCGAATCGGTGGTATCCCAGCGCCGCAGCTGGTGGCCGGGTGCCCACGTCGAATGGGTTCCGCTCGAAATACGCTCCGGCAGTTGAAGTTTGCACACCGGGCCATCGGCGATCCGGGCGGCGTCGAAGATCACGCAATAGGAGGCGTCGGTGTTCATGTCGGTGGTGAGGCTGACCAGGTAACCGTCGTCCTCACCGGTGGCGCCGACGCGTGGCGCCATTGCCGTTTCGCTTCCATAGACGCCGTCGCCGAAGCGGAATTCCTGTTGGTTTCCGGTGCGCAGGTCGTGTTTGACCAGCCCGTCGAACAAGAACCAGCCCGGCTTGCCGGTGGCGGCATAGGCGTATCGGTAGTCGCCCGCGGCATAGTCCGGGTTGATGGTGCCGAACTCTGTGATGGACTCCGACAGCCGCTCTTCCCGCACCGCCCCGGTGGCCAGGTTGAAACGCCAACGGTGCAGCCGCGACTGGAGGCGATCGAGCCCCAGGAACCGAAACAGCTTGTCCCACTTCGACCCGCCCGTGTCCAGCGGGGAGGGATCGCCCTCGAAGAAACCGTCCAGGACGATCTCGTCACCGTCCTCGTAGGCGTTGACGAAGTGCAACACGAACGTCGGGTCCGCCTCGAACCACCGGATGTCACCAGTTCCCCCGCGGCGCGGGAGGATCGCGAACCGCGATGGAATATCGGGATAGAAGCGCGGCAGGTGCACGTCGTGCTCGAGCAGGGCGGGGTCCCAGAACAGCGGGAAGTCGTTGAGAATCACGTAGTTTTCGGTGAACGCCATGTCATGCGGCAGCCGCGGTCCGGGCAGCGGGATGTCCACGTAGTGGACCAACTCGCTGTTCTCGTCGACCACGCCGTAGCGCATGTACGGCTCCCGCTTGCTGTAGTTGAAGAACAGCAGTTCACCGGTTTTGCTGTCCACCTTCGGGTGCGCGGACACACCCCAATCGGTCGGGAAGCGCCCGTTCCAGCTCTCCTTGCCCAGGGTCTCGCCCGAGTACGGATTGACCCGGTAGAGGTCGCCGCATTGGTAGAAGCTGGTCAGTGCGACGCCCCGGTGTACGATGACGTCGGTGCTCGAGGCGTCTTTCATCCGGGTACGGGCACCCCACCCCTGCTCGCGCCTGGCCAATTGCACCGGCTCGGCCAGCCCCGGCC
The DNA here is from genome assembly GCF_001667155.1 of Mycobacterium sp. 852002-53434_SCH5985345. NCBI lineage: Bacteria > Bacillati > Actinomycetota > Actinomycetes > Mycobacteriales > Mycobacteriaceae > Mycobacterium > Mycobacterium sp. 852002-53434_SCH5985345. The sequence goes on along the minus strand of NZ_LZIE01000090.1, from coordinate 159,925 downwards.
ACAGCGGCCCCCCGGCTTCGTTCTCCGCCAGGAAGCCGTCGGTACGGATAAAGCGGTTGCGGTAGAAGGCCTTTCCGTCACGGAAGCCGACCATGTGCAGCATGCCGTCGCCGTCGAATGGGTGATACGTCTTCAGCGCCGGGTGCAGCGGATTCTCGGTGTTCCGCAGGTAGATGCCGTCCAGGTCGCGGGGGAGTTCCCCTTCCACGGCGGTGAGGTCGTCGGCGTCCCACTCGGTGGTCTGGGGACGCCACGGTCCGGTCCGGTACGGGTGGTCGTCGTCTTCGGGCAGGGTGGACAGGAACTTGCCGACGATCTCAACGTCCATGTCACACGCTTTCTGCTGTGCTGACAACGAAACTCACCGTGGTGGCGGTGCTGCCGCCGAAGTTAAGGGTGCCGAACGTCTTGGCGCCCTCGACCTGATACTCCCCGGCAGCGCCGCTGACCTGCTTGGCCGCGTCGAGCAGCATGCGCACGCCGGACGCCCCGACCGGATGGCCGCCGCCGATCAGTCCGCCGCTGGGGTTGATCGGCAGCCGGCCGCCGATCTCGATCTCACCGTTTTCGATGGCCTTCCACGACTCACCGGGGCCGGTCAGCCCGATGTGGTCGATGGCCAGATACTCGCTGGGGGTGAAGCAGTCGTGTACCTCGTACCCGTCGAGGTGGTCCAGTGTCAGCCGGGCGCGGCGCAGCGCGTCGTGCACCGCGGCCCGTACGTGCGGAAGGACGTAGGGGTCGTCGACGGCTCGGTCCAGCTTCTGCCGCAGACCCAGCCCCACCGTTCGGTGCCCCCAGCCCTCGATGCGCCCGATCGGGCGCGCGCCGGGATGCTCGCGCAGGTAGGCGTCGCCGACCAAAACCAATCCTGCTGCGCCGTCGGTCATTTGGCTGCAGTCGAAGCGCCGCAACCGGCCCTCGGTGATCGGATTGGTGGCGTCGTCGTCCGTGATGGGGTCGGGGACCGTCCATCCACGTGTCTGGGCGTTGGGGTTACGCCGCGCGTTGGCGAAGTTCAGCTGCGCGATCGCCCGCAGGTGTGCGTCGTCCAAGCCGTAGCGCCGGTCGTATTCGTCGGCGACTTGGGCGAACATCGACGGCCACAGGTAACGCGCGTCGGCGCCCTCGTGGCCCGTCCAGGCGGCCGCACCCAGGTGCTGGGCCGCGGTGTCGCCGGGCACCGTCTTCTCGAGCTCGATCCCCACCACCAGTGCGGTGTCGTAGGCGCCCGACCGCAGGTCGGCCATCGCCGACAGCGTCGCGACGCTGCCGGACGCGCACGCCGCCTCGTGGCGGGAGGCCGGAGCGTCCCAGAGGCCGGCGCAGACAGTGGCCGGCATCGCCCCGAGGTGGCCCTGGCCGGCGAACATCTCCCCGAAGGCGTTCGCGACGTGGACCACTTGGATGTCGGCTGGGTTCACCTTGGCCGCGGCGAGCGTGCCCTGGACTACCTCCGCGGTCAGGTCGGCGAAGTCGCGGCCCTCCTTGGTGAGGTTGCGGGCGAAATCGGTTTGCCAACCGCCCAGGATCCACACACCCGCCGAGTCATCCATACGCCGCACGGTACTCCTGGAAAACCTCGTGGTTCAGGCGTATCGCGGGCGGTTGCGGTCGAAAACGTGCCCGAAATTGGGGCGGCCCCGTCGGCTCTCGGGCTGAACCGACGGGACCTAGGCGTACGCGAAGGCCGGCCGACGCGTTCGCCTCTCATGAAACATTGCCCCGTACGGCGGCAGACAAACATGCGGAACTCAACCTCATCGAGTGAGGGCGAAAACATTTTGCGGTCTTCGAGTTTGTCTCCGGCGTCTTGCACGACGGTTTGGGGGCCGCACCCGTCACTGCGAATCGGACGCGTGCGGACGCGTCCTTCGACGGCCGGGTTGGCTCGTTGCCACCGGCGGGCCAACACTTGCGGGGCGCCTGCGGCAGGCACCGCGGGTGCCGAAGGGCTACCCCGCCGAGGTGGGTTTCGACACGGTCACGGATGCGTACCTATCGCCGCATCACTAGTCACAACAGTCGCGCCAATCACTATCGTCACATGAGCCAACTACGGACGTCAATGCGGTGTCCCCGCAGCTCGAAAGGTGTTAGATGTCGGCGATTCTTCGAAGTGTGTCGCTATCGATGGCGTCGGCGGCCGCTGTCGGACTCGTCTACGTGGTCGGCCCGGCGCCAGCGGCCAATGCCACCCCGTGCGGAGCGCCCGAAGCGAATGTGGAACCGCCCGCCGCGCAGCCGGCGATGCCCGCACCGCAGCCGGTCGTCCAACCGCCCACCGGGCGCAGACCCACCCACACCAATGACCAGGCGCCGCTGCCCAGGCTGGGACCGCTGATCTCCTCATTCCTCAAGCCGGCGGTCCCTCGGCAGGCCGCGCCGATGAGACCGCAAGCGGAGGTTCTTCCGCCCGGGCCGAATCCTCCCGTCCCCGGTCTGCCGCAACCGCCCAACGCCGGTCAGCTGCAGCCCAACGCGGCCCCCGTCCCGCCGCCGCAGCCGCCGGCGGAGGCGCCGCCGGTCTCGATTGCCGGGGCGCCCACCTCGCTGGTCGACTGGGTGACCGGACCCGACGGTCCGAACAAGACGCTGCAGCGTTTCAGCATTTCCGGCACCGACCTCGGTATCGCTTGGGACAACGGGGATCCCGGGAACCGTCAGGTCCTAATGGCCTTCGGCGACACCTTCGGCTATTGCAAGGTCAAGGGTCAACAGTGGCGCTACAACACGCTGTTCCGCAGCTCGGACCGGGATCTGTCGCATGGAATCCACATCGCGGAGGGCGTCCCTAACGACCGGTACTCCGGTTCACCGGTGTGGGCGCCGAGCCTGTCCAAGCAGGTCGTCAACACCATCCACAAGGCCGCCCACGAGACGGGGATCATTCCGACCGCCGGCATCTCGATCGGCAGGACGCAGTACATGAGCTACATGTCGATCCGGCAGTGGGGCCGAGACGGCGAATGGAGCACGAACTACTCGGCGATCGCGCGGTCCAACGACAACGGCCAGAACTGGGGGATTTTCCCCACCTCGATCCGCACGGCCTCCGCGGACGCCATTCCGGGAGCCGGGTTCACCCCCGGTAACGAAAACTTCCAAATGGGCGCCTTCATGAAGGGCAACGACGGTTACCTGTATCAATTCGGGACCCCATCGGGACGTGGCGGCGCGGCGTTCCTGTCGCGGGTGCCGCCGGGGCAGTTGCCCGACCTCACCAAGTACCAGTACTGGAACGGCGACAACGGCGGCCGCTGGGTGCCCAACAACCCGGGCGCGGCGACGCCGATCTTCCCGGGCCCGGTGGGCGAAATGTCGGCCCAATACAACAGCTATCTCAAGCAATACCTGGTGCTCTACACCAACGGTGGCAGCAACGACGTGGTCGCACGCACCGCGCCGGCACCGCAGGGGCCGTGGAGCCCCGAGCAACCGCTCGTGTCGTCCTTCTCGATGCCCGGCGGCATCTATGCGCCGATGATTCATCCCTGGTCGTCGGGGCGGGACCTGTACTTCAACCTGTCGCTGTGGTCGGCATACGACGTGATGCTGATGCACACCGTCTTGCCCTAATCGTGATCGTGTCGCACCCCCAATAGTCGGTAAAGCAGGCGCACCCTGGATGAATCGGGGGCCTAGCGAGAGAGGAGATCGAGGATGATCACTTTCGAGAACCCGGCCACGTCGACCGCCGGCAAGCCGCGGCGGCCAGACATCGAGATCCGCATCGAGGGCGTGCGCCGCCGCGACGGCGCCGTCCGGCTCGGCATCATGCTCGACGGGCGGATGGCGACATAACCCAGCGCGACGGCGCCGGCCGCGACGGCCGGGGCAATATGTACGCGTGAGTTGGGCGAAGCGTGAAGCAAAGGCGCTCGCGGACGTGACACTGACGGGCGATGCGCTGCTTGCTGAGCTCGAAGACTATATCCGCGTGCACAATCCGCTTTTGACGGATGTTCGGCTGGAGCGGGCAACCGCCACCGAGGAGTACGACACCGGCGCCCAACCGCCTCGACGCTGGTACGACGTCACATACCTGGCTGACGACGGCGAGGGTTACGGGATTAGACCCTGAGTGCCCCCGGCAGGATTCGAACCTGCGACACCGGCTTTAGGAGAGCCGTGCTCTATCCCCTGAGCTACGAGGGCGGGCCGTCTGCGAACACCCGACCGCACCCGGGTCGCGTCCGTGAAGGCGTTCAGAAGGTGCGTCCAGCGTCCTGCGCCGTGAGTGTAGCCGGTCCGCTCATGGCGACCGGTGCCCTTCCATGCCTTCGTCCACGGTAGTGGTCGCTCAGCGCGGTTGGGTGTCAGCCGGCGAAGTAGTCACGAGCTAGCCGCCGGACTCGCCCGTTCGGTCAGTCCTCGTCCTCGATGACGTGCATCGCGGCTTCCTCGGCGGACGCTGCGCCCCCGTCGAGCCCGACGTCCGAAGCGACCAATTCATCCTCGTAGTCCCCGCCGAATCCCTCGTCCGGCGCGACGAGGCGGCCGGCTCGGGCGCGGCCCACCTCGCGCCGCCGGGGGAATTCGCACTCGCGTTCGGATGCATCCGAGCGTTGCTGCTCGGCTTCGTCGAGCGCGACATTGATGCGTGCCGCCGGGTCCGGCTCTTCCTCGGCGAGGAGCTGATCCATGGTCTCGCCCGGACCGAATGCGACTCGTCCGTAAGGCCGCTCGGGTGGCGAATACCCCTCGTCGAGGATGTCGTCCACGCCGCGGTCTATCAGGGTGTCCTCCGGTTGAAGCTGATTGTCGTCCTCGACGCTGTATTCGCCGGCCGCGGGGCCGGTCTCATAGTGAGAAGTCACGATTTGCCTGTCATGTGTTCGCCGTTCCTCGATACCTGTTCTGCCGCAATATATGTCTCGTCGAGCGGTAGGGCCAGTTCCATCCGGAACATCCTCAGCCGAGCCGCTCGATCTCGTCGGCCGCGTCGGTCAACGCCGCGGCGAGTTCGCGCGCGGCGATCCCGTCCAGCGCGTCCAGGTGGCGGGCATGCACGGCGATCCAGCGGCGCGTCGAGCCGTCGAACTGTTGTCGACCGTAGATCTGCACGCGCGCCCGCCCGCCTCGCCGAGTGGTCCCCTCAAAGTCGCGAAACCAGTTCCTGTCCAGCTGCCAGTCGAAGGTCCGAACCGCACCGTCGGGGGGCGCGATCGAGTCGAATGGCATCCCAGCGGACACATTCTTGGCCGCCCACTGCCGCGCCATTTCCAGCAGCGTCTGCGGTTCGTCGCGTTCGAGGCGCTCGAGCTGAGCGATCTGCGCAGCGGTGAGCTGGTCGGCCACGTCGCGCCAGGTTTGGGCGGTGTCGTCGGATGTGGTCATGCCCTGCAGTCTGCGCGGCTGACCCGTTGCCGGCGAGAGTCGAAAGTCATGTCTTGAGTCCACCTTTGTCGGGTGGATTCGGTCTGGCAGCGGGCCGCGCCGTGTCAGCTTGCGGTTCAATGGTTTTACCCAACTCGCGACGCCGTCTAGTCGGCCCGGGCACCGTGCACGTCCCGAATCACGCTACGCGGCAACCGATGTCCCCAAATGACAGCCCGCGAATGGCCAAGACGCGGAGAATGACAACCGGGGTCGTGACTTCGGGAAGGGAGGCAGCAATGGCCGCAGGCCCACTATGCGCCCGCTGCAAACAAACCATCGGACCGGGATGGCTCTACCTGACTGCACATCGCCGCGGCCAAGCCGCGCCGGCCGATGACGACGCGGTGCTCATCCATCTGCCCGACGAGTGCCCGCGGGCCGGGGAGCACGTGCCGCCGAGTTAGGCATCGGAGCCGTCGGACTACGGGTTCGCGGTCAGAGCAGCCGGGCTCAGGTGCTCGATGAACCAATCGCGGGCCAGCGTCGCGGCCCGCTCGAGCGTCCCGGGTTCTTCGAAGAGATGGGTGGCGCCCGGCACGACGGCCAGTTCACACTTGCCGGGGATCGCGGCGCGTGCTTGCCGATTCAAGTCCAGCACCACGTCGTCGTTGCCCCCAACGATTAGCAGCGTCGGCGCGTAAACCCTGGCCAAGAACGCGCCCGCCAGATCGGGCCGCCCGCCCCGGGACACCACAGCCGCGACGTTTACCCGCGGGTCGGTGGCGGCGACCAGGGCAGCGCCCGCGCCGGTACTGGCGCCGAAGTAACCGACCGGCAGAGCGGCGGTGTCTTGCTGGCGGCTCAGCCAGCCGGTTACGTCGACCAGTCGTCGCGCCAAAAGCTCAATGTCGAACACGTTGGCGCGATTTCGTTCTTCTTCCGGGGTCAGTAGGTCGAACAGCAGCGTGGCGAGACCCGCGCCGTTCAGCACGTCGGCCACGTAGCGGTTGCGTGGGCTGTGCCGGCTGCTCCCACTGCCGTGCGCGAACAACACCACGCCGACCGGATGTTCGGGAATCGTCAGATGTCCGGCCACCGCCACCGATCCGGTGCTGACCCTGACTTCTTCGTCGCGTAAGGGCGGGTCGTCCGCGGCGGCGCCGGCGATCGGCCCCCGAGAACGGTCGCGGGCGCGATCGAGTAGCGCGACCACCTCGTCGTCGGATGTCTGGGTGAAGTTGCGGTAGCCCTGGCCCACGGCGAAGAAGAACTCGGGCGTATGCAAACAAACCACCTCGTCGGCGTACCCGGCGAACCGTTCGAAGACGTCGCGTCCGCCGATCGGAACGGCCAGGACAACCCTGCTCGCGCCCTGTGCGCGGGCCACCTCGCAGGCGGCTCTGGCCGTCGCGCCGGTCGCGATGCCGTCATCGACGATCACCGCGGTCCGTCCCGCCAACGGGATCCGGTCACGCCCGCCGCGGAATCTTTCCGAGCGACGAGCCAACTCGGCCCGCTGCTTCGCCTCGACCGCGGCAATCTCGTCCGCGGATAACCGGGCCTCACGCACCACGGCGTCGTTGATCACCCGCACCCCGCCCTCGCCGATCGCACCGAAGGCCAATTCGGGCTGGAACGGGACCCCGAGCTTGCGCACCACCAGTACATCGAGCGGAGCATCCAGGGCTTTGGCGACCTCGAAGGCCACCGGCACACCGCCGCGTGGGAGGCCCAGCACCAAAACATCGTGACCGCGCAACGATTCCAGGCTTTTTCCCAGCTGTCGCCCGGCGTCAACACGATCGTCGAACAGTCTCGAATCGCCGCGCAGCGAAGCCAGCCGCTGCCCCAGCGGCCGCCCCCAATCGCTTCGAGTCATCTCCCGAGTGTGTCGCGGTCTGCGGGCGCGCCGAAGGGCCCTAAGGCCACTTACCGGGGGACCAACGCCTCCTTACCGCTCGCCGAGGTCACCGCGCGGCCGCAGCCAACCGGTCAGCGCAGTTCGGCGATGACCTTTGCAAAGTTGTCGACGTGGTTGTCCTGGACGGTGATGAACGTGACGCCGTACTTCTCCCGGTACTCCCGCAGCGTGTCGGCCATCTCGCGGGGCGAGCCCGTCAGCACCGAGTGCATGGCCAGGATCTCGTCGTCGGACAACCCGGCCGCGTAGCGACGGGTCATCGTCAGGTCGGGCAGGCTTTCGCCCTCGGCCGGGACCGCGGTGACGGCAAGGTTCAATTCGAGCGCGTCGAATCGGTCGCCGGCGGCGTTACGGACGAACTCGACGCGTTCGGTCAGCGGGTCGTCGGCCTCTTTCACCCTCGAACCCGTCAGCCCGATGATGTCGGCGTGCCGGGCGGCAATGGTCAGCACCCGGTCGCCGTTGCCCGCGATGAGGATCGGTGTCGTCGGGTGATGCTCCTTCAGATATTTCGTCATGTGGTTGAGGTAGTCCACCCGGGCGCCGGCACTGGGGTAGGGGAGCTCTGCTGCGTCGAACTCTTCCTTGACATACCCGGTGCCGAGCCCGATTTCGAGGCGGCCGTTACTGAGCTTGTCCAAGTCGCCCAGGTCCCGGCTGAGCAGGGCGGGCTTGTAGAAGGCGGCGTTGAGCACATACATGCTCAGCTTGAGTTTGTCGGTGACCATGGCGGCCGCGGTCAGTGCCGGAATCGGGGCAACCGCGCCGAGATGGTCTGGCACGCAAAGCACATCGAATCCGATGTCTTCCGCCTGCTTCACCTTGTCGACGAAAGTTGCGCGCGACTTGATGAAGCGCATGCTCATTCCAAAGCGAAATTCCTTGGCCACCAACAACTCCGTTCAACAGATGAGGACAACTACCAACAACGTGCCGCTTCCGCTAGCCCCTGGATCAGGGCCGTGGTGACCGGCGACAGGCCGTCGTCGCCGGGCATCGGGCTGCGCGGGCTCAGGCCGCGCACGCGGGGAGACAGCTCCAGCTGGGTCCCGCCTTCGCGCACGCGGTTCACCGGATTGCCCGGATGCAGACCGCGCAACTCCGGCGGGATGTCCTCGAGGTCGGTGATGACCCGATACCCGGTCAACTGGATGTGCTGGGCCAGGTGTGCGGCCAGCGCGCGGTTGCGGCCGCCGGCCAGCAATTGCGTGCTGCGCCCGATTCGGCCGTAGCCGTGCAGCGACACCGCAACGTCGACATGGTCGAGGAATTCGGCGAGCCGCGGCGACTCGGCCGGGTCGAACATCGCCGAGGGCAGGTGGTGCGGGTAGCGGTCGGGATGACGCAGCACGTACACCGAGGCGTGAGCGGCGTCGGCGGCACGTTCGGCGATCACGTCGGTCATCTCTTCCAGCCCGCCGCCGTGGATGGCCAGAAAGCCGAAACGCGAACGCAATTGACTGGCCTCGCTTACTCCGGGCTCGCTCAGCAACGCTGAAAGGGATTGTGGCGCAGGACCTGACGCCGACACCCTGCGAGGCCAGTGCGAGGGATCCCAGCGCCGCAAGAAGTCGATCCAGCGCTGCGGCAACCCGTGCTGCACGGCGCCGTCGACGATCTTGGACAGGTAGCCCGGTCGGGGCGGGCCCGGTGTGACCCGATGGTCGATGTACACCCAGGCCGGCGACGATCCGTCGTCGGTGTGCACGGTCAGCCGGTCTCGCCGGTAGCGCACCGGCACGCCCTCGGCGCTGTCCAGGGTGGCCAGGTCACCATCTGAGATCTGCCAGACCACGCCATGCACCTGAGTCCCCGTGCACGGTTCGACCGTGGCGACGCCGCGCTGGTTGATCAGCCAGTCGTGATCGGAGAGGACCGCCGGCCGCGGATCGGCGGCGTCCGGACACCGCAGCGCCATCTGCCTGACGCACAGGTTCGACCCGTATGCGAAGTAGGCGTGCCGGCGGGCCGGCATTCAGCCGGTCACCGTCAGCCAGATGAGCACCACGTTAAGCAGACTAATCAATACGCCGACGGCCCAGCCAACAATCGTCGTGACGGGATGATTGGTGTCGCTGCCCATCAGATCGCGGTCGCTGGTCAGCTTCACCAGCGGAAGGACCGCAAACGGTATCCCGAACGACAGCACCACCTGGGACAGCACCAGCGCCCGGGTGGGGTCGAACCCGACCGCGAGGATCACCAGGGCCGGACACACGGTGACCAAGCGGCGCACCAGCATCGGGATCCGGCGGTGCAGCAACCCCTGCATGATCATGGCGCCCGCGTAGGCGCCCACCGACGACGACGCCAGCCCGGACGCCAGCAGCCCGATCGCGAACAGCACCGCGATGGCCGCACCGAGGGTGTGGTGAATCGCGGAGTAGGCGCCCTCGATGGACGCGTGGATGTCGCGGTGCTGCAGGTTGATCGCGGCGACCAGCAGCATCGCGGCGTTCACCGTTCCCGCGACGGCCATCGCCAGGACGACATCCAGCCGGGTGACCCGCAGCAGCAGGCGTCGCGCGGCGCCCTCGGCGGGATGCCCGTGTCGATCGAGGACCAGCCCGGAATGCATGTACACGGCGTGCGGCATCACGGTGGCGCCCAGGATGGCGGCTGCCAGCAGCACGCTTTCGGTGCCCTGGAATCTCGGCAGCAGCCCGCCCAGGACGGCGTCCGGTGGAGGCGTCTTCACGAAGAAGCTGGCCGCGAAGCCGATGGCGATGACGAGCAGCAGTCCGGTGATGACGCGCTCGAAGATGATCTGCCCGCGCCGGTCCTGGATCGCCAGCAACAGCAACGACACCAACCCGGTGATGACGCCGCCGAGCAGCAGCGGCAAATCGAACAGAATCCGCAAGGCGATTGCGCCGCCGACGATTTCGGCCATATCGGTGGCGATCGCCACCAGTTCGGCCTGGACCCAGTAGACCAGCCGGACCGGACGACTCATTCGCTTGCCGATGGCCGCGGGTAACGATCGTCCGGTGACCAGGCCGAGCTTGGCCGACAGATACTGCACCAGACCGGCGAGCGCATTGGCCACCACGATGACCCACAGCAGCAGGTATCCGAACTTTGCGCCGGAGCTGACGTTGGCGGCGACGTTGCCCGGATCGACATAGGCGATGGCGGCGACGAAGGCGGGCCCGAGCAGATACCAACTGCTTTTCAGCGAGTCCTGGCTGCTCTGCGTCAAGTGTCGCCCTCGATTCACACGTCCGAATAAGAAAGTGAGGTTAGCCGAAGACTCCAGGCATACCCGGAGGCCACCCACCATTCGGGCAGACGCGGTCACTGGCGCCGGCGCTTCCGGCCGCGCCCGGCGATCAGCCCGGCAGGTAAAGGCCCTTGCCGGTGATCAGGGGCAGGTCCAGCGTCGTCACGATTCCCGGCGGGGCGGCCACCACCGCGGGGATCGCGTTGACCACCCGCATCGCGGTGGCGACCAGCCCGGCGTGGTTGTGGTCGCCCTTGCGGCTGCTCAGGCAGACATCCATCGCGTAGGAGGGTTCGCCGGTGATCTCGATGCGGTACGACCCGCCGTGCTGGGCGGGCTGCGGCCAGTCCGGGCACAAATCCTCGCGCAGCCGCGTGACGTGTTCGAGGACGACGACGGGGTCGCCGTTGACCATGCCGAATACCTCGAACCGCAGCGCCGCGGCGCTGCCCTTGGGGATGTGCCCGGACGCGATGTCGAAGTCCTCCGGCGCCGGCACGCGCACGTACTCTTGCGCGACCGAGTCGAGCGAAATCCCCAGACCGGCCGCCAGCTGCCGAACCACCGATCCCCACGCCAGGCTGAGCACGCCCGGCTGCAGCAACATGGGGACGTCGTCGAGCGGCTTCCCGAAGCCCATCACGTCGAACATGACCGCGGCGCTGTCATAGGTGGCGTAGTCGACGATCTCCATACAGCGAATCTGCTGGATGTTCTGACAGGTGCCGGCCAGCGCCAGCGGCAGCAGGTCGTTGGCGAAGCCGGGATCGATCCCGTTGACGAATACGCTCGAATGCCCTTCGCGCGCAGCGTCTTCGATGGGCTTGATGAGCTCTTCGGGAATCACCTGCCACGGATACTGCAAGAAGACCGGGCCGCTGCCGACGACGTTGATGCCGGCGGCCAGCACGCGCCGGTAGTCTTCCAGCGCCTCGGGCAACCGGTTGTCCGCCAGCGCGTTGTAAACGGCGCACTGCGGTCCGGTGGCGAGTACGGCGTCCAGGTCGGTGCTGGCCAGCACGCCGGTCGAATCGGGAAGCCCGGCAAGCTCCGCCGCGTCCTTACCGGCCTTGGCGTCCGAGGACACCCAGACGCCCCTGAGCTCGAACTCGGGATTGGTGATGAGCGCTCGCAGCGCGTGGACGCCGACATTGCCGGTGCCCAATTGAACGACGGGGATTGCCATGGCGGGCTCCTTAGCGGTCGGGGGTCACAGGTCCGGGACGGGGATGTCGAGGTTGGGGTAGGTGAGGCCGCCGTCGACCTCCAGCGTCTTGCCGGTCAGGAAGCTCCCCGCCGGAGACGCCAAATAGACTGCGGCGGCGGCGATGTCGACGGGATCACCGAGTCGGCGCATGGGCGTGGCCTTCTCCATCGGCGCGCGCAGCTCGTCGTTGGACGCGACGACGTCCAGCGCGGAGGTGAGGATCGATCCCGGTGCGATCGCATTGACCCGGATGCGTGGGCACAGGTCCAGGGCGGTCAGCCGGGTGTAGTGGGACAACGCGGCCTTGGCGGTGCCGTAGGCGGCGAAGCCGCGCCCGGCGAGCCGGCCCATGGTCGAGGTGATATTGATGACGCTGCCGCCGCCGGAGTGCTCGAGCATGAGGGGTACCGCCGCGACGGTCAGCGCGTGGGCGGTGGCGACGTTGAAGGTGAATGCGTCCTTGAGGTCCTTGGTCGAGGTGGTCAGCAGCGTGTTGGGCATGGTGCCGCCGACGTTGTTGACGACGATGTCTAGTTTCCCGAAGGCCTCGACGGCCTGCCCGGCCAGCTGCGCGGTCACCTCGGGGTGGGCCAGGTCGGCTGCGACGATGTGTGCCCGACGCCCGGCCGCACGAACCTGTGCGGCGACGCCTTCTAGTTGCGATTCCGTTCGCGAGGCGATCAGGACATCCGCACCGGCCTCGGCGAAAGCCAGGGCGATGGCCGCCCCGAGGCCGCGGCCGGCGCCGGTGATGACGGCGACTTTGTCGTCGAGACGAAATCTGTCAAGGATCATTGCGGCCTCTCTTCGCCCAAGTTGTCAGCCGACACGGTAGCAAGCCCCGCCGTCTCGGATGCGGCATTTCTGGAACAGGTTCTACTTTTGCATATCGACGGCGCGATGTAACGCCCCGCGCCCGCTTCCGGGCCCGTTGGAACGGGTCAACCTCGCCGCGTTCGCGTCCACTGCGAGAACATAAGGCCGGCGCTAGCCTTATTGCTGACCGTTTGTCGGCGCGCGGCGGCTATTGAATGGTGGCGTTCATGTTTGACCTATCCCGATGGGGATCGTATTGGGGCTGAATCGATTCGGCGCCGCGCTAAGTGTCCTGGCCGTCGTCGCCCTGGCGTTGCCGGGTTGCGGAAGCAATGACAACGGGGCGGGGCCGGGCACGCCGCCGGGCAAGGTGAGCTGCGGCGGGACGAAGACGCTGAAGGCCAGCGGGTCGACCGCCCAGGCCAACGCGATGACCCGCTTCATCAAGGCGTTCGAGCAGGCCTGCCCCGGCCAGACGCTGAACTACACGCCCAACGGGTCCGGAGCGGGTATTGGCGAATTCACCGGAAAACAAACGGATTTCGCCGGCTCGGACTCACCGTTGGCTCCCATCGAACACTTCGCGGCGCGGCAGCGCTGTGGTTCGCCGGCGTGGAATTTGCCGGTGGTGTTCGGGCCTATCGCGATCACCTACAACGTCACGGGTGTGACTTCGCTGAATCTGGACGGTCCGACGGCCGCGAAAGTGTTCAAGGGTGCCATCACGTCCTGGAACGATCCGGCGATTGCGGCGCTGAACCCCGGCGTCGCGTTGCCCGCCGAGCCGATTCGGGTGATCTTCCGCAACGACCAGTCCGGTACGACGGACAATTTCCAGAAGTACCTGGACTCGGCCGCCAACGGTGCCTGGGACAAGGGCATCGGGAAAACGTTCAATGGCGGTGTCGGTGAGGGGGCCAAGGGCAACGACGGCACGTCGGCGGCGGTCAAGGCCACCGAGGGATCCATCGCCTATAACGAATGGTCGTTTGCCCAGGCGCAGAAACTGGGCATGGCCAAGATCGTCACATCGGCCGGCCCGGATGCCGTGGCGATCAGCGCCGCCTCGGTCGGCAAGACGATCGCCGGTGCCGACTTCGTCGAGGAGGGCAACGACTTGGTCGTCGACACCTTCTCCTTCTACAAGCCGACCCAACCCGGCTCGTATCCGATCGTGCTCGCCACGTATGAGATCGTCTGCTCGAAGTATCCGGATCCCCAGGTCGCCGGCGCCGTGAAGGCGTTTCTGCAGAGCACCGTCGGTGCGGGGCAGAACGGCCTGTCGGACAACGGCTACATTCCCGTTCCGGAATCCTTGAAGGCCCGGTTGTCGGCGGCGATCGACGCCATTTCGTGAGCCTCCCGGCAGCCGCGCGCGGCCGTCCGCAAGCCGTCCTGGCCAGCGACAATCGGCCGGCAGCAATTTGCCCAACGTTAACCTTCTTGCTGTTAGCTTCGTTGCTGCGAGAGACGCTGGTCGCCGCGCAGCGGCTGGAAGAACGTCGGCAATCATGTTTCATCCCTACCGTTAGGAAGTGACTTGAAACTCAACCGATTCGGTGTCGCGATGAGCGTCGTGACCGCTGGTGCGCTGGCGTTGTCGGGGTGCGGAAGTGACAACAACGCCGGTGGCGGAAGCGCCACGAGCGGTTCGTCGTCGGGCAAGGTCGCCTGTGGCGGAAAGAAGACCTTGAAGGCCAGCGGGTCGACCGCCCAGGCCAACGCGATGACGCGCTTCGTCAATGCCTTCGAGCAAGCCTGCTCCGGTCAGACGTTGAATTACACCGCCAATGGCTCGGGCGCGGGAATCAGTGAATTCAACGGCAACCAAACCGATTTCGGCGGTTCGGACTCGCCGCTTGCTGCCAAGGAGTACGCGGCGGCGCAGCAGCGTTGCGGCTCACCGGCATGGAACCTGCCCGTGGTGTTCGGCCCGATCGCCATCACCTACAACGTCAAGGGCCTGACTTCGCTGAGCCTCGACGGCCCGACGGCGGCGAAAATATTCAACGGCGCCATCACGACGTGGAATGACCCGGCCATTGCGGCGCTCAACTCGGGTGTGACTTTGCCCGCCGAGCCGATTCACGTCGTGTTCCGCAACGACGAATCCGGCACCACGGACAACTTCCAGAAGTACCTCGACGCGGCCTCCAACGGTGCGTGGGGCAAGGGCGCCGGCAAGACGTTCAAGGGAGGCGTCGGTGAGGGGGCCAAGGGCAACGACGGCACGTCGGCGGCGATCAAGGCCACCGAGGGATCCATCACCTATAACGAATGGTCGTTCGCTCAGGCGCAGAAACTGGACATGGCCAAGGTCGTCACGTCCGCCGGTCCCGACGCGGTCGCGATCAGCTCCGACTCGGTCGGCAAGACGATTTCCGGGGCCAAGATCAGCGGGCAGGGCAACGACCTGGTGCTCGACACGCTCTCCTTCTACAAGCCGACCCAGCCCGGGTCGTACCCCATCGTGCTGGCGACGTATGAGATCGTTTGCTCGAAGTATCCCGATTCGCAGGTCGGCACTGCGGTGAAGGCGTTCCTGCAAAGTACGATCGGTGCGGGGCAGAGTGGCCTCGCCGACAATGGGTACATCCCCATCCCGGATTCGTTCAAGTCCAGACTGTCGGCTTCGATCAACGCCATCACGTGATTTGAGGTGGTCGTGACCCGAGGAGCGGTAGCCAGCCCGTCGACTCCGAAAAAACCCGAGCTCAAGGCGCTGGGCGCGCCGTCAGCTCGGCGGGGCGACCGGCTGTTCAAGCTGACGGCTGCCGCTGCCGGGTCGACGATCGTGGTCGCGATCCTGCTGATCGCGGTGTTCCTGCTGATCCGTGCCGTTCCGTCGTTGCGGGTCAACCACGCGAACTTCTTCACCAGCGCCCAGTTCAGCACCACGGACGCGGGGAAGCTGGCGTTCGGCATTCGTGACCTGTTGATGGTTACGGTGCTCAGTTCGCTCACCGCGCTGGTGGTGGCCGTGCCGGTCGCGGTCGGGATCGCGGTCTTCCTCACCCAATACGCGCCCAAGCGGCTGGCCCGCCCGTTCGGGGCGATCGTCGACCTGCTCGCCGCGGTGCCCTCGATCATCTTCGGGTTGTGGGGCATCTTCGTGCTGGCGCCCCGGATCGAGCCGGTCGCGGCCTTCCTGAATCGCAACCTCGGCTGGTTGTTCCTGTTCAAGCAGGGCAACGTCTCGCTGGCCGGTGGCGGCACCATCTTCACCGCGGGCATCGTGCTCTCGGCGATGATCCTGCCGATCATCACGTCGGTCTCCCGGGAAGTGTTCCGGCAGACCCCGCACATCCAGATGGAAGCGGCGCAAGCGCTGGGTGCCACCAAGTGGGAGGTGGTGCGGATGACCGTGCTGCCGTTCGGCCGCAGCGGCGTTATCGCGGCGTCCATGTTGGGGTTGGGCCGGGCGCTCGGCGAGACGGTGGCGGTCCTGATCATCTTGCGTTCCGCCGCGCGCCCGGGCAATTGGTCGCTGTTCGACGGCGGCTACACGTTCGCCTCGAAGATCGCCTCCGCGGCAGCAGAATTCAGTGAACCGTTGCCCACCGGGGCCTACATCGCCGCGGGATTCGCGTTGTTCGTCTTGACGTTCGTCGTCAACGCGCTCGCGCGTGCCATCGCCGGCGGGAAGGTCAACGGATGACGGCCAGCGTGTTCGACCGGCCGGTCAAAACCCAGGCGTTCCGGCCCGTCAGCGTCCGGCGCCGGCTCACGAACAGCGCGGCGACCGTATTCTTCGTCGCCTCGTTCCTCATCGCGCTGGTGCCGCTGGTCTGGGTGCTGTCGGTCGTGGTGGCCCGGGGTTGGTACGCGGTCACCCGAACGGGTTGGTGGACCCACTCGCTGCACGGGATTTTGCCGGAGCAGGTTGCCGGCGGCATCTATCACGCGCTGTACGGGACGGTCGTGCAGGCCGGCGTCGCCGCCCTGTTGTCCGTGCCGCTGGGCCTGATGACCGCCGTCTTCCTGGTGGAATACGGCACCGGCCGGCTGGTGCGGCTGACGACGTTCATGGTCGACGTGCTCGCCGGGGTGCCCTCAATCGTGGCCGCGCTGTTCATCTTCAGCCTCTGGATCGCCACCCTGGGATTCCAGCAGAGCTCGTTCGCCGTGTCGCTGGCGCTGGTCTTGTTGATGCTGCCGGTGGTGGTGCGGTCCGCCGAGGAAATGCTCAGGCTGGTGCCCGACGATCTGCGCGAAGCCAGCTACGCGCTCGGGGTTCCCAAGTGGAAGACCATCATGCGGATCGTGTTCCCGATCGCGATGCCCGGCATCGTCTCCGGCGTCTTGCTGTCCGTCGCTCGGGTCGTCGGCGAAACCGCCCCGGTGCTGGTGCTGGTCGGCTACAGCCGGTCGATCAACCTCGACATCTTCCACGGCAACATGGCCTCTCTCCCGCTGCTGATCTACACCGAACTCACCAATCCCGAGCGCGCCGGTTTCCTGCGCATCTGGGGCGCGGCGCTGAGCCTGATCATCATCGTCGCCGTGATCAACCTGATCGCGGCGGCGACCCGGTTCCTGGCGAGCCGCCGGCGCTGACCACGCGGCGGTTCCGCGTCAGGATTTCGATGCGGCCTTCTTGGCCGGTGCCTTTTTCGCCGGTGCCTTTTTCGCGGTGGTCTTCTTGGCGGCCGTTTTCTTGGCCGGCGCCTTCTTCGCGGGAGCCTTCCCGTTACCGGAGCGCGCCTTCACGCTGGCTTCCAGCCTGGCCAGCAGGTCGGAGACGTCCTCGGTCTCGTCGAGTTCCTTCGGTTGCTCCTCGGTGGTAAAGGCTTCGCCGCCTTCGAGTTTCGCGTCGATGAGCTCCTGCAGCTGCTCCTGGTAGGTGTCGTGGTAGCGGTCCGGATTGAAGTCTTCGGCCATCGACTCCACTACCTGACCGGCCATCTTGAGCTCCGCCGGCTTGATCTCGACTTCCTTGTCCAGCACCGGGAAGTCGGGGTCGCGGATTTCGTCGGGCCACAGCAGGGTGTGCACCATCATCACGTCGCGCTTGCCGAAGTCCTTGACCCGCAACGCCGCCAGCCGCGTCTTGTTGCGCAGCGTAAAGTGCACGATCGCCATCCGATCGGTCTCGGCGAGCGTCTTTGCCAGCAACACATAGGATTTCGACGACTTGGAATCCGGCTCCAGAAAGTAGCTGCGGTCGAACAGCATGGGGTCGACCTCTTCGGCGGGCACGAACTCCAGTACCTCGATCTCGCGGCTGCGTTCTTCGGGCAGGGTGGAGATGTCGTCGTCGGTGATGATGACCATTTGCCCGTCATCGGATTCGAACGCCCGGGCGATGTCGCGGTATTCGACGACCTCGCCGTCCACCTCGCACACGCGTTGATATCGGATGCGGCCGTTGTCCTTGGCGTGCACCTGATGGAACTTGATGTCGTGGTCCTGGGTGGCGCTGTACACCTTGACCGGGACGTTGACCAGCCCGAACGCGATCGAGCCCTTCCAGATGGAGCGCATGTAAGTCAGTATGCCCATACTGTTCGCCGGCTAACAGGACGCGGGGCCGTTGCGCCGCAGCTCGTGACCGCATCGAGGCCTGCCGAGAAGCTACGGCCGGTTTGCCCGGGCCCGCAGGTCGGCGCGATAGGGGAGGGCTGCCCCGGCGCGGCCCACGGTCACGGACGACGAAAGGCTGGCCGCCTCGAGCGCTTCCGCGAGGACATTGATCGGGATGTTGCGCAGGGCGGCCCGGCGGTCGGCGCCCAACAAGTTCATTCCCCAGAGCGCATCGAGGAGCCCGACCGCGAAGGCGTCACCGGCGCCGACGGTGTCCACCACCCGCACCGGCCTGGCGGCCGCGCGCGCCTCGCCGGCCGAGCACAGGGCCAGCGAGCCACGGGCGCCCATCGTCACCGCCACGATCGCCGGTCCCGACGCCAGCCAGCTTCGAGCGGTCTGCTCCGGTTCGTGATCGGGGTCGATCCAGCGCAGGTCCTCGTCGCTGACCTTGACGACGTCGCTGAGCTCCACCAGACGCGCGATGCGGGCTCGCGCCGAGGCCGGGTCGTCGATCAGCGACGGCCGGACGTTCGGGTCGAAGGTGACCGTGGCCGAGACGCGGTAGGTGTCGATCAGCGCCGCGACCGCAAGGCAGCCCGGCTCCCGCACGGCGGCGATGGATCCGGTATGGACGAACAGTGGTGGCGGAACTTCTGGTGTGCCGGAGAGCCGCCAGTCCAGATCGAACGCGTAGTCCGCCGACCCGTCCTCGGCGAGGGTAGCTACCGCGGTCGGTGTCCGGATAGCCGCAATGCTACCCGGGACTAGCTGTGCACCAGCAGCTTTCACGTAGTCCACAATGCGCCGGCCATATGGGTCGTCGGCGATGTGGGTCAGGAAGTCGACGTCGCGGCCCAGCCGGGCGAGTCCGACGGCGACGTTGAGCGGACTGCCACCGACATGCTCGTCGCCGTCGACGATGTCGATCAGTGACTCACCGATCACCAGCCCGCGGGTCATCGCACCAAAGCCTCCAACGTCGCCCGAGCTCCCTTGCTGTGCAACGAATCCAGCGCCCAGCAATACGCCTCGACGAACCGCGGTTGGTGGGCCAGATCGCAGAACACGGCGGTCACCTCAATGAACGCGGTCGGATTCTGGTGTTGCGACCGGGCGATCGGGATGAGCGAATCCGCGAGCTGGTCCACCACCTCGTACGGCTTACCCCATTCGTCGGTGCCCTCGGCGTAGCGGGCCCAGCTGGCCGCCGCCGCGGCCGCCAATTGAACCGGTCCGTCGGTGGCCAGGTTGTCGCAGATGACGGGAAACAGCCATTTCGGGATGCGGTCCGACGAGTAGGCGCAGAGGCGCGCGATGGTGTCGCGCACGGCGGGGTTGGCGAACCGCTCGACCAGCGTGCGGCCGTACTCGTGCAGGTCGATTCCCGGCACCGGCGGCAGGGTGGGGATGGCCTCGGTGTCGAAGTAAGAGAGCAGGAATTCGGCGAAGAGGGGATCGCGCGCCGCCTCGTGGACGAACTGGAAGCCGCACAGATGGGCGAAGTAGGCCAGGCACTGATGCCCCGCGTTGAGCAGCCGCAGCTTCATCAGCTCGTATGGGCGCACGTCGTCGACCATCAACACCCCCGCTTGTTCAAGCGGTGGCCGACCATCGGCGAAGTCGTCTTCGATCACCCAGGCGGTGAAGGGTTCGGCAACCACCGGCCACCGGTCGTCGACGCCGAAGTCTCGCCGTACTTCCGCGGCCATCTCCAAAGTCGTTGCCGGAGTAATGCGGTCAACCATCGAACTAGGGAACCGAGCATGTTCTGCCACCCACTCGGCCAGCGCGGGATCTCTGCGTTCGGCACTGGCGAGCACGGTACGCCTGGCGACTTCACCGTTGTTCTCGATGTTGTCGCAAGAGACCACGGTCGGCGCGGGGACTCCTCGATCGCGCCGCCTGGCGAGCGCCTCGGTGATCAACGCGAACGCCGGCCCATCGGGGTCGCGATACCCGCCTTCGGTGATGGTCAGCGAGATGATCCGGGTCGATGCCGCGACGAGCACCTCTAACGCCGATTCCGGATCGTCCGGGGCATAGCGGTAGTCAACGATCGACCCGATGACTTGGGCATCCCGGCTGCCGTTGGGATTCTCCAAGATCAACGTGTACAGGCCGTCCTGACCGTTGAGGACATCGCGCATCGTCCAGTCGGCGGGCATCACCCCGACGCCGCAGATGCCCCAGTCGTGTGCCAGGCCCTGCTGCATCAGCAGGTTGAGGTACGCAGCCTGATGCGCCCGGTGGAAATGACCGGCGCCGATATGCGCAATACCGACGGTCACGCTGCCGCGGTCATAGTTCGGCGCGTCGATCGGCAGTTCGGAAAGCGACGCATTATTCAGGTTGATCGCGCGAGCCACCATTGGCCAACTCCTCACCGGGCCACAGACCGGATCGTTACCGGGCTCGCAGCCACTCTCGACGATATGACGGCCCGAGGGCCGAGGCCCGGTCGGCGGACCAGTCCCGGACCAGGTGATGTCCTACGCGGGGGGAGGACCTCCGGCCGGCACAGCCGACAACAGCAGGACATCGGCAAGCGCACGCCACGAATCGGTTATTGCGACTGCGCCGGCATCGATCAATTCCGTTCGGCGGCAATCCCGTTCGTCGGGTAACACGAACATCAGGTTGCCCACGGTGGCGAAGCCGGCCGCGACCGCGGAACTCACGCCGGCCACGGAGTCCTCGATGGCCAGCCCCTGTTCCGCTGCGACACCCATGACCTCACCGGAGTGCAGATACACCGCCGGGTCGGGTTTGCTTGTCGGCACTGGAAGCGAGTCCTCCGCACTGAAAGTCACGGCCTCCGGTATCAGCGAGTCGATGCCGGTGGCGGCGAAGCAGGCGCGCAGACGCTTGGTGGCGCTGGAGCTGACGGCCGCCAGCGCGTAGTGCGGTGCGAGGTCTCGCAGCGGTTGCAGCACATGCGGGTCGGGGGTCAGGGTGACCGCCAGATGCGCGGTGACCCGTTCGCGCTCTTCGCGCACCCACTGCTCGAGTTCGTCGGCGGACAACGCGTTGCCGCTCGCCAAGTCGCCGGCTGAGGCGACCAGTGCCCCAGGCAGGCCGTCGGCCAACGTGGGGTCGAGTGGCAGTTGGCACTGGACCGCCAGGCCCAGAGCCATGGCGCGGAAGTTCTTCCCGACGGCCCGCTTACGCAACTCCTCCGAGTCGAGCGGAGCGGTCACCCCGAACCTGGCCAGGAAGCGATTCATCACCTCGGTCGACGCTTCGAACGCCGGCCGCTCCGAAGCGAACAGGTTGTCATCGGCGTCACATAGCAAAGTCGTGATCGGCGCCGGGTCGAACGTGCGCACAATGGTCAGCCCATCGGTCATCGTGCCACCAACTCTCGTTCGTCGTTGCGCATCGCGTCACGCAGCGTGGGCACCACGCCGCGCGTGTCGATCTGCGCAATCATCTCGCCGAGGCGCTCCGCAAAGCCGGGAACTGCGCGCAGCTCGGCGAACATCGCATGCCGCAGCAGCGGATCTGGGTTGTTGCCCGCCATGTTGGCCAACTTAGCCACCGGTATCGCCTGCGAGTCGTCCAGGCGCAGCTTGCGGCCCTTCAGGTCGTGGCCGCGCATATACCTGGCCCATCCGGCAACGGCCAACATCAGCAGCGTGTGCGGTCGACCCTGCGCGATCGCCTCCTGCAGGGAGGGCAGCACAAACGAGGTAATTTTGCTCGTTCCCCGCCGGGCCAGCCGCGACAATTGGTCGCTCATGCGGGGATTGCCCAGCCGATCGAGCAAGGTGGCCCGGTATTCGGGGGTGTTCATTCCGGGGATTGCGGGCAGCAGCGGTTGAATCTCGTCGCGCAGCAGCTTCTCGACGTAATCGAAGATGACGCGGTCGCGCATCGCTTCGTCGGTGCGCTGGTAGCCGGCCAGCGTGGCCAGGCACGCGAGCGCGATGTGGGTACCGTTGAGAAGACGTGTCTTGATCAGCTTGTGGTCGCTGACATCGGCAACGAATTCGGCGCCGACCTCCTCGAGCGGCGGCCGCCCGTTGCTGAACGAATCCTCGATCACCCATTGGCGATACGGCTCGGTCACGACCGGACACCTGTCGGCGACGCCGAACGTCTGCTCGACGAATTTGCGCTCCGAGTTCGAGGTTTGCGGGGTGATGCGATCGACCATGGTCGACGGGAACGCGACATGCTTTTCGATCCAGCGGGCAAGCCCCGGATCCTTGCACGCGGCGAACGACACCAGCGCGGTTCTCGCCGGCCGGGTGTCGCCCGGAATGTTGTCGCAGCAGAGCACGGTGAATGGCGCGAAGCCCGCGCGGCGGCGCCGATCGAGAGCTTCTGCCAGATATCCCCACGCGGTGGCGTAGCCATCGGACGCGACCAGGTCGGCGCGCACGTCGGGGTGGTTCGCGTCGAACTCGTCGGTGACTGGATTCAGGAAGTATCCGTTGTCGGTGATGGTCAGGCTGACGATTCGGGTTTGGGGATCGGCCAGGGCGGCACGGACCGCGGCGCCGTCATGCGGTGCGTAATGGACGGAGCCGATCGATCCGACCACGCGGGCGGTCTGGCCGTCATGGCCGCGCTGCACGACGGTGTAGAGCCCGTCCTGTGCGGACAGCAAGTCTTTGGCACCCGGGGAGTGCAGGCTGACGCCGGTAACACCCCAACGATGCGAAATGCCCGAGCGGGCAAGGTCGTCGAAGTAAACGGCCTGATGTGCGCGGTGGAAGTTGCCCGCACCGATGTGAACGACACCGCGTTGCAGGGCCGACCTCTCGTAAGTGGGTATTGCGATTCGCTGAGAATGCAGTTGCAGGGTGGCATTGCTGAGGGGGACGCCGCCTTCTGGACGCCGGGACATTATGCGCATCGGTACTCCGTGCCCGGGCTGCCCGCGGGTCTAACGCCTTCGTAATCGACGTCACACAAATTTACGTTTGAGACATAATCCGTGGTGGGAAGCCATGATCGCTGCTCAAACGCGTAAGTTGACACCATGGCACCGCGGGTGAAGCTCACCAACGCCGACAAGGTGCTCTACCCCGCCACCGGCACCACCAAGCGGGACGTCTTCGACTACTACACCCGGATCGCCGAGGTGATGATCCCGCACATCGCGGGGCGCCCGGCCACCCGCAAACGCTGGCCCAATGGCGTCGAACAGGATTCGTTCTTCGAGAAGCAACTGGCCTCGTCGGCGCCGGACTGGCTGCCGCGCGCGAGCGTCACGCACCGGTCCGGAACCACGACGTATCCGATCATCGACAGCCCCGAAGGGCTGGCCTGGATCGCGCAACAAGCGGCGCTGGAAGTACACGTGCCGCAATGGCGGTTCGTCGCCGAGTGGACCCGAAGCAAAGCGGAAGAGCTCAAGCCCGGTCCCGCCACCCGATTGGTGTTCGACCTCGACCCCGGTGAAGGCGTGACCATGGCCCAGCTCGCCGAGGTGGCCCATGCCGTGCGCGATCTCATCGGCGGAATCGGGCTGACCCTGTTTCCGCTCACCAGCGGCAGCAAAGGCCTGCACCTCTACGCACCGCTGGCGGAGCCGGTGAGCAGCAAGGGGGCGACGGTGTTGGCGAAACGGGTTGCCCAGCAACTGGAAAAGTCGATGCCGAAGCTGGTCACGTCGACCATGACCCGGAGCCTGCGCGCGGGAAAGGTGTTTTTGGACTGGAGCCAGAACAACGGGGCGAAGACGACCATCGCGCCGTATTCGTTGCGCGGGCGCGAACATCCGACGGTGGCGGCGCCGCGCACTTGGGAGGAACTCGCCGCTCCGGGGTCGCTGCGTCAATTGCGCTACGACGAGGTGCTGGACCGGGTGGCGCGCGACGGCGATCTGCTGGCGGCGCTGGACAACGACGTCGCCGTCTCGGACCGGTTGACCAAGTACCGCAGCATGCGGGACGCGTCGAAAACTCCGGAGCCGGTCCCCCGGACGAAACCGACCACGGGCCAGGGCAATTCCTTCGTCATCCAGGAACACCATGCCCGTCGGCTGCACTACGACTTCCGGCTGGAGCGCGACGGCGTGCTGGTGTCGTTCGCGGTGCCGAAGAACCTGCCCGAAACCACCTCGGTGAACCACCTGGCGGTGCACACCGAGGATCATCCGCTGGAGTACGGCAGCTTCGAGGGCAACATCCCCAAGGGGGAGTACGGGGCCGGCAAGGTGATCATCTGGGACTCCGGGACTTATGAGACGGAGAAGTTTAATGACTCCGCCGAAAAGGGTGAGGTCATCGTCAATCTGCATGGCAGCAAGGTTTCCGGCCGCTATGCGCTGATCCAGACCAACGGTGACCAGTGGCTGGCGCACCGGATGAAAGACCAGAAGGTCTTCGACTTCGACGGGATAGCGCCCATGCTCGCCACCCACGGCTCGGTGTCGGCGCGCAAGGCGAGCCAGTGGGCCTTCGAAGGCAAGTGGGACGGCTACCGGCTGCTGGTCGAAATCGACCACGGCGCCCTGCGGGTGAGGTCGCGGCGCGGACGCGAGGTCACCAACGAATACCCTCAATTAGGTTCGCTAGCAGCAGATCTCGCCGATCATCACGTGGTGCTCGACGGCGAGGCCGTCGTCTTGGACGCCGCAGGAGTGCCGAGCTTTCACGCGATGCAGAACCGCGGACGCGGCAGCCGAGTGGAATTCTGGGCATTCGATGTGCTGTATCTCGACGGCCGTTCCCTGCTGAGGGCCCGCTACCAGGACCGCCGAAAGTTGTTGGAAACGCTCGCGAGCGGCAGCGACCTCATCGTCCCGGAGTTGTTGCCGGGCGATGGGAAACAGGCGCTGGAGCACTCTGCCAAGCACGGCTGGGAGGGCGTGGTCGCCAAGAAGCGCGACTCCACCTATCAGCCGGGTCGACGCTCGGCGTCCTGGATCAAGGACAAGCATTGGAACACCCAGGAAGTCGTCATCGGCGGCTGGAAGGCGGGAGAGGGCGGCCGCAGCAGCGGCATCGGCTCGCTGCTGATGGGCATTCCGACCGACGGCGGACTGCACTTCGCCGGACGGGTCGGCACCGGGTTCACCGAACGTGACCTGGCGAACCTGAAGAAGACCCTGGCGCCGCTGCACACCGACCGATCCCCCTTCACCCCACCGCTTCCCCGCGGCGAGGCCAGGGGCGTGACCTACGTCGAGGCGGTGCTGGTGGGGGAGGTGCGCTACAGCGAGTGGACCCCCGATGACCGGCTACGCCAATCGAGCTGGCGCGGCCTGCGACCGGATAAGGAACCGAGTGAGGTGGTGCGCGAATGAAATGGGTGACCTACCTGGACGCCGACGGTGAACGCACCGGGGTGCTCTCCGGTGACGCCATCCACGCGATGCCCGCCGGCGTGACGCTGCTCGGCCTGATCGGCCGTGGCGCCGACGGGTTGCGCGCGGCCGGCGAGGAGGCGCTGCGCGCACCGGCGGCCACCGTGCCCCTGGCCGCGGTGCGGCTCTTGCCACCGATCCCGCGGCCGCCGTCCATCCGGGACTCGCTGTGCTTTCTGGACCACATGCGCAACTGCCAGGCCGCGCTGGGCGCCGGGCGAACGCTCGCCGACAGTTGGTACCGGATACCGGCGTTTTATTTCGCCTGCCCAGCAACGGTTCTGGGACCCTACGACGACGCCCCCACCGCGCCCGGGAGTGCTTGGCAGGACTTCGAACTGGAGATCGCCGCGGTCATCGGAACGGGTGGGCGGGACCTCTCGGTCGAGGAAGCCGAACGCGCCATCATCGGCTACACCATCTTCAACGACTGGTCCGCGCGTGACCTGCAGCAAATGGAAAGCCAACTCGGCATTGGGCAGGGCAAGGGCAAAGACAGCGGCGTCACCCTGGGCCCATACTTGGTGACGCCCGACGAGCTCGAGCCCTACCGGCGGGACGGCAGGCTCGACCTGCGGGTTACCGCCCTGGTCAACGACACCGTGATCGGGTCCGGATCGACCGCCCAAATGGATTGGACCTTCGGCGAAGTCATCTCCTACGCGTCGCGCGGCGTGTCGCTCGTCCCCGGCGACGTCATCGGCTCCGGCACCGTGCCGACCTGCACGCTGGTCGAGCACCTGAACCCGACGGCGCTGGACTCGTTCCCCGGCTGGCTGCACGACGGCGACGTCGTCACCCTCCAGGTTCAGGGGCTCGGCGAGACCCGGCAAACCGTGCGCGCCAGCGGCGCACCGCATCCCCTGGCGGCTCGGCCCAATCCGGACGCGGCGCCCGCCCCGCGGCGGGTGAACCGGGCGCCCGCGAAGGTGCCCTACACGCGCGGCCTGCACCAGGTCGCCGACCGGGTGTGGGCGTGGACGCTGCCGGACGGGGGCTATGGGTGGAGCAACGCCGGGCTGGTCGCCGGCGAGGGGGCGTCCCTGCTCGTCGACACCCTGTTCGACCTGGCGCTGACGCGCGAAATGCTCACCGCGATGCGGGATATCACCTCGTCGGCACCTATCACCGACGCCCTGATCACCCACTCGAACGGGGACCACACCCACGGCAACCAGCTGCTCGACGCCTCGGTGCGGATCATCGCCGCGCAGGGCACCGCCGAGGAGATCGCGCACGGGATGGCGCCCGAAATGCTGGCGATGGCGCAGACCGCGAACCTCGGGCCGGTTGCCACCCCCTACACGCGAGACCGATTCGGGCACTTCGACTTCAGCGGCATTACGGTGCGCAACGCGGATCGGACGTTCGACCGTGAGCTGACCATCGAGGTGGGTGGGCGGCGCGTCGAACTGCTGAACCTGGGGCCCGCGCACACCGCCGCGGATTCGGTGGTCCATGTGCCCGACGCGGGGGTCCTCTTCGGTGGCGACCTGTTGTTCATCGGCTGCACCCCGATCGTGTGGGCCGGCCCGATCGCCAACTGGATCGCCGCGTGCGACGCGATGATCGCGCTCGACGCGCCGACAGTGGTGCCAGGCCATGGCCCGGTCAGCGACCCGGACGGAATCCGCGGTGTCCGTGGGTATCTCGCGCACGTCTCCGAACAAGCTGAGGCCGCCTACCGCCGGGGGCAGTCGTGGTCCGAAGCGGCGGACACCATCGACCTCGGTGAGTATGCGACCTGGCTGGACGCGGAGCGGGTGGTCGTCAACGTCTACCAGCGCTACCGCGAACTCGACCCCGACACCCCGCAGCTGGAGGTCATGGCCCTGCTGGTGATGCAGGCCGAGTGGCTGGCCAAGCGGGGCTAAAGCCGCACGGCCCGCACGAATTTGATCGTGGTGGCCGGAACCCGCTGCGCGGCCTGTCCCAACTCCGGTAACCCGGCGGCGGAGAACAGATCGGTGAGCCGGGATTCGGTGATGTCCCAACCGTTCTCGTGAAGATGCGCGGCGACGTCGGTGTGCTCGCCCGGGTAGGACAGCTTGCCGAGGTCCATGTCGAGCCCCCACCGTCGCCAGCCTTCGTTCATGACCCGGGCCTGTTCCTGGGCCTCCGGCGAAGTTCCGGTCACCGTTCCGTAGTCGGCGGCGAACCTGCTGCCCTCGGCGGACAGCGGGATGATGGAGTCCAGCAGCCGAACCTCGGCCTCGGGGGGCAGCCATCCGATGAGCACCCCCTCGGCGAGCCAGGCCGTGGGATGGGCCGGATCGAAACCGGCCTCCTGCAGCGCCGCCGGCCAGTCGTCACGCAGATCGATCCCCACCTCGCGAAGCTTCGCGGTGGGCGCCGCCCCGATCTCGGACATCGTCGCCGCCTTGAACGCGATCACCTCGGGCTGATCGATCTCGTACACCGTCGTGCCGATCGGCCAGCGCAGCCGGTAGGCGCGGGAATCCAGTCCCGAAGCCACGATCACCACCTGCAGCAGCCCCGCCTGGCCGGCCGCCGCGAAATAGTCATCGAAGTACCGGGCGCGGGCGGCGAAAGTGTCGACCATCCGGTGGAACCCGACGCTCCGCTCGAGCTCGTCGGAATCCAGTTCGCCGCTGGCCAGCTTGCTGAACACGTCCAACCCGACGGCACGTACCAGCGGTTCGGCGAAGTCGTCGGTGATGACCGGCTGCGGACGCTTGCTCGCGGCGGCCCTGGCCGCGGCGACCATAGTGGCCGTCGCTCCCACGCTGTTGGCCAGGTCCCAGCTGTCACCTTCGGTTCGTGCCATGGTTTCTCCTTCGATGTGGCGGCCAAACCACGGTATGCCCCGTCGGTGAATAGCGCGTCGCTTACGGTTTCTCGTATGCCCGCAGTGGAATTGGAAAACCTCGAAGGCGACATCGCCCGCATCGTCTTGAACCGCCCGGAGCGCCTGAACGCCATCGACGGATCGCTGATCGATGGCGTGGAGCGTGCCTTGGACGCCCTCAGCGGCGGCGAGTTCAGGGCCGCGATCCTGACCGGCGCCGGACGCGGATTCTGCGCCGGGGCCGACTTGAGCGGCACCGGGGAGCCGTGGACCAGCCCAAGGCCCTCGACCCCGCCGTTCAAGGTCAACTACGACTCCCAGGTCCGCCTGGCCGAACTGTTCACCCGGATCTACGAGCTGCCCATCCCGGTGATCGCCGCCGTCAACGGCGTCGCCGTCGGGGGAGGGCTGGCGTTCGCACTGGTCTCCGACATCCGTGTCGCTTCCGACCAGGCCCGGTTCTCCTCGGCGTTCATCAAGGCGGGCTTCTCGTCGATGGACATGGGCACCAGCTATCTGCTGCCGAAGATCGTCGGCGCGGGAGTGGCTCGCGAACTCATGCTGACCGGCCGCATCATCGACGCGGCCGAGGCCTACCGCATCAAGCTGGTGCACGAGGTGGTTGCCCCCGACCAGCTGATGACGGCCGCGCTGAAGGTCGCCCGGTCGATCGCGGAGAACAACGCCTACGGCGTGTGGCAGACCAAGATCGGGCTCAACGCGGCACTGGACGCGCCTAGCTTGCGGCATGCCATCGAGATCGAGAACCGCACCCAGATCCTCAGCGGTTTCACCAACAACCCGGCCGAGGCGGCCAAGGCGCACCGGGAGAAGCGGGCTCCGAAGTGGGATCCGCTGTGACCGTTGGCTAGACCTTCGCGATGACGTTCTCGGCGAACATCTCGAGGTTGCGGATCTTGTTCTCCAGCGGCTCGGTGTCGTTGCCCTTGATGTAGGGGATGCGGAATCCGACGATGGCGTCGGTGACGCCCTTGTCTTCGAGCCGTTTGATGCCATCCACGGTGTACGCGTCGGCCGAGATGACGTGGATCTGGAACGGCCCGGTCTTGCCGGCTTCTTCGCGGTATCGCTTGAGCTTGGCAATGAGACCGTCGAGTTCTTCCGGGTCACCGCCGCCGTGCATCCAGCCGTCCAGCCGGGCCGCGCGCCGCAGCGCGGCGTCGGCATGCCCGCCGATCAGCACCGGTATGGGCTCGGTGGGGGCCGGCGTCATCTTGGTCTTCGGGATGTCGTAGAACTCGCCGTGGAATTCGAAGTAGTCGCCGCTGGTAAGCCCCTGAATGATTTCGATGCATTCGTCCATGCGCTTGCCGCGCTTGGCGAACGGGACGCCCAGCAGTTCGTAGTCCTCCGGCCATGGGCTGGTGCCGACACCGAAGCCCACCCGGTTGTTGGTCAGCGCGGCCAACGATCCGATCTGCTTGGCCACCAGCGCCGGCGGCCGGATGGGCAGCTTGAGGACGAAGAAGTTGAAGTGCAGCTTCGTCGTCACCGCCCCCAATGCCGCTGTCAGCACAATGGTTTCGATGAACTCCTTGCCGTCCAAAAACTCGCGATCGCCGTCGGGGGTGTACGGGTACTTCGAGTCGGATTCGAAGGGGTAGGCGATGCTGTCGGCGATCGTCATGGCGTGGTACCCGGCAGCCTCGGCCGCCTGGGCCAGCGGGATGTAATACCTGTGGTCGGTCATCGCCTCCGCGTAGGTGAACCGCACGTCATCTGCCTTCCTGGAAACGGGTCGTCACACGAGATTAGAACGTGTTCTAGTTCTACCCGTGCCCGGGTTCCCAGCACAATAAGGCGTCAGAGCTGGTTTTCGGGCCCGATGACCGCCCACACCGTCTTGCCGGACGCGGTGGGCGTGCTGCCCCACGCGCGCGACAACGCGTCGACGATGGCCAGGCCGGACACGTCGATGCCGTTCGCCGGCGACGGCAGCCGCACCGCCGGGGCGTGGCTGCCGTCGGATACCGCGATGGTGGCCGTCGCGCCATGGCTCTCGATCCGCACTACGGGGAAGCTCGCGGTGTGTTCCAGCACGTTCTCGACGAACACGTTGACCACAACCAACGCGACCGGGATGAGTGTGGATTGCGACCAGGCGGTGAGCCATTCGCGGACCAGGCGACGCGATTCGCGCAGGCTGGTCAGGTCGGCGGGCAGCTGGGCGTCGGCACGGCGCACGGCGCGCCGGCTCTGCTGACCGAGCGCCTTCATCGCCGCCTTCTCGGTCGAGTAGACCGGCATGAAGTAGGCGACGCCGCTGCGGGTGATCGCCTCGCGTGTCCCGCGGTGCGCGCATACCAGCACGATCGGAACGTTGGGGTTGCCGCGAACCTGCCAGTGCGCGCCGATGAAGGTCGACCACGCCAATTCGGCGAGCACCTTGAGCGCGGAGATGTTGACGATGACGGCGACAGGCTCGCCCTGCGTGGCCTGCAGGATGTGGTCGCGGAGCGCCGACGAGTTGGTGGTGTCGAGCACGCCGTCGACGGTCAAAATCGCCACCGATTGATCCGTCCGCGTCGCGACGGCCAGCGAGCTGGGGGACTCAGCTACCGAGCTCACCACCGCAACCCCTTCGCCTTCGCGGGCCCGGCAAGTCGAGGCGCACACGGTGTCCGAAACGGAGGCGACGTCGCAATCCGGCTTTCCAGCTGGGTCTTGTCGTCCGGTTTCATCGCTGCTCCTCGAATTTCTGCCGGGCCAACTGCTTGAGTATCCGCCCTCGGCGGCAAAAGTCTAATTCGGGTCGACCGGGTTGGACGCCGCCAGAAATCGCGGCCCACCGGGGGCGCGGCCGGGGCACACGCCACGGGCGGCCCGGTATGAGTGAGGCGCGTGCTAGTCCCCACCCGTTCGAGGCCCCCGCCTCTACCGCGCCGAACACATTGTTCGACTTCGCTGCGCTGCGCGCGCACCCCCCGGGTTTACCACCTACCGGCTGCCCCCAAACGCGGCCTTGTGTTCGAAGAAATAGCGCGATGAGCAGCGGAAAGCAGTCGATCAGTTGGGGGCGTAGGGCGGGGCGCCCACTCCGGCGACCGAGTGCGTCCCCCACGGCGTCTGCTCGACGATGCGCGCGGGGGCGCGGCGCCGGCCCACCGTCAACGTCGCGGTCCGCGCTTGCCTGAGCGCCTCGTCCGGCAGTGGCCGCGATGGCGAACCGAATACCGTTCCCTGCCAGTGGTAGCGGCCGTCGATCGGGTCGAGGTGCCCGGTGAGCCGGACCCGCACCGGATGGCTGGCGCCGCCGATTTCCAGCGTTGCCGCGCCGTCATAGGTGTCGCCGCGCTCGGGCGCGCTGGCCGACAGGTCGAAGGCGGATGCCACCGGAGGAGCCTGGTCGGCTGTGAGCTGGGCCCGCTCGTTGAACACCCCCAGGCTGCTGGCGCGCACCTCGATGCGGGTGCTGCCCGTGCGGTCCATCAGTCGCAGGCAGTCGGCGATGTAGCGTACCCGCGCGTCGGTGTCGGGCCCGGTGATGAAGAAGTAGTTGGGGAAGCCGCGAGCCGCCACGCCGTAGAAGGGCTCCATGCCGTCGTGCCAGGCCTGCCGGATGGTCAGCCCGCCGGCACCGATCAGCGTGCGATCGGACGGCTCTTCGGGGATCGAGAAGCCGGTGCCGTAGACGATGGCGTCGACGCGGTGCTCGGCGCCATCGCCGGCGCGGATGCCTGATGCGGTCACCGCCTCGATCGCCGACCCGGCCAGCTTGACGCGGGGGCCTGCGGCGGGTGGCCGGATGCGGCGACGCAGCCAGCGCGTGGCCCGGGTTGGCCACAGCGGGAGTTCGGTGACCACCCGGCGGGGCGAGTGGGCGAAGACGGTGACGGACGCCGCCACCTCGATCAGCCGGCCGAGGTGGTGACCGGCGGCGGTGTCGGTGCCGACCACCGCGATGCGCTTACTGGACGGATCGAAGTCGGGGTCCCAGGCGGCGGCGTGAAACGACGCGCCCAGGAAGTGGTCGCGGCCCGCGATGTCCGGGAGCCAGGGGGCGAAGGGCGTCCCATCGGCGGCGATCACGGCACGCGCCCGCACATCCTCGCCCGCGGACGTCGTCAGCAGCCAGCTATCCGTGACGTCGTCGAACCTTGCCTGTACCGCCGACGCCGGCCCGTCCAGGACCACATAGTCGGTGACGCCGGCCGCCGACAATGCCGCGCTTGCGACGGGGTGTGCGCCCAAGATGGCTACGGGATGGCGGGGCTCATCGAGGCCGCGCGGCCGCGTCACAGAAACCTGCTGCGCTTCCAGCCACGGCGGGCGATGGGACCCAGCAGACCCACCTCGGACAGGAACGCCGCCAGCGGGGCGAAACCAGCGACCTGCATCTCACGGCGATGCGGGCTGGTCCGCGCGATTCGTCGCGCCCGCTTCGGGTCCAGGCCCGTGCGCGCGTACGGGATCGGATTGCTGAACAGGTAGTTGAAGAAGTATCCGCCCAGCCCGTTGATGTTGGCCATGAACCAGCGGTTCATCCGGGGCATTTCGGCCACGCGTTTGCGGGCGCCGTCGCGGGCGAACTGGATGTGGCGCGCCTCCTCGGTGACGTGAATCCGCATGAGCCGCTGGATGATCGGCTGCAATTCCGGGTCGTCCATCATCTGCCGCTGCAATGAGTCGAAGATTTCCTCGCCGATCAGCGCCGCCACCCACAGCATCGAGCCGCGCTGAAACGCCAGCGGAAGCGCGTTGATGATCATCCGGTGAAACAGCCTGGGCCGCACCGGCTTTGCGCCGATGCGCTCGATGGCCTTGCCGAACATGACCATGTGGCGGGTCTCGTCGCCCAGCTCGGTCAGCTTGTAATGGGTCGACCGGCTCGTGGGGTCCTCGTGCAGGATGGTCCGCAGCAACGATTGATTGAGCATGTTCTCGAACCAGATGCCCGCCGAGAGCGTGTTGACCAGCTCCTGGCGGGACAGCTCGATCTGCTGCTCGCGGGTCATCTCGTCCCACATCGGGGTGCCGTACAGCGACACCAGCCGCGGCGGCAGGTAGAACTTGTCCGGATCCAGCGGGGCGTCCCAGTCGATGTCGACGATCGGTTCGTAGGACTTTTTCACCGAGCCCCTGAGCAGCCGCTCCGAGAACTCTTCACGACTCGGCCCACCTGGTTTCACCGCGGAAGTCATGGTGCTGGCGTCCCTTCATTGGGTGCTTCAGACGGTACCCATGGTACTGGGTACTTTTGGTCCCGACTAGGCCCTTGAGGTTTCGATTCGGCAATCTGAAGCAAGCAACGAGGAGGTTTCTTGGGCCGGCACATCCACGTCATCGGCATCGGCGCCGGCGACCCCGACTACGTGACCGTTCAGGCGATCGAGGCGCTCAACGACACCCAGGTGTTCTTCGCGATGGACAAGGGCGAGGCGAAGAGCGACCTGGTGGCGCTGCGGCGCGAGATCTGCGCCCGGTTCATCCGCGAGCCGGGCTACCGCTTCGTCGAGCTGCCCGACCCCAAACGGTCGGCCGACTCCGACTACCGCGAAGCCGTCTCGGACTGGCACGCGGCGCGGGCGCGGGTCTGGGCGGCAGCCATCGCCGCCGAGCTGGAGCCCGATGGCGTCGGCGCCTTCCTGGCCTGGGGCGACCCGTCGCTGTACGACAGCACGCTGCGCATCCTGGAGGCCATCAAGGCCGAAGCCGCCGAGCTCGAGTTCACCTTCGACGTCATCCCCGGCATCACCGCGGTCCAGGCGCTGACGGCCCGGCACCGCATCCCGCTCAACGAGGTCGGGGAACCGGTGCTCATCACGACCGGTCGACAGTTGCGCGCGCACGGGTTGACCGGGTCGGCGGTGGTCATGCTCGACGCCGAGTGCTCCTTTCGGGTGTGCCCGCCCGACACCCGCATCTGGTGGGGCGCCTACCTGGGCACCGACGACGAGCTGCTGGTGGCGGGCACCGTCGGAGAGGTCGCCACGCGCATCGCGGCGCTGCGGGCCGAGGCGCGCGCGCGGCACGGCTGGATCATGGACACCTATTTACTCAGACCGGCAGACTGAAGGGCGTGCCCGAACTCCCCGAGGTCGAAGCCCTCGCCGACCATCTGCGCCGCCATGCCGTCGGCCTGTCGATCGGGCGCGTCGACGTCGGCGCGCTCTCTGTGCTGAAAACCTTCGACCCGCCGCTCGGCGCGCTGCACGGCCAGCCCGTGACAGGGGCCCACCGGTGGGGCAAATATGTCGGGCTGCAGGCCGGAGAGCTGTACTTGATCACCCACCTGTCCCGGGCGGGGTGGTTGCGGTGGTCGGACAAGCTGGCCGCGGCGCCGCTGCGCCCCGGCAAGGGCCCGATCGCCTTGCGCGTGCACCTGGGTACGCCCGGCGAGGCGCCCGGCTTCGACCTGACCGAGGCCGGCACCCAGAAGCGGCTGGCCGTCTGGCTCGTCGCCGACCCGCAATCCGTGCCCGGCATCGCCGCCCTCGGCCCCGACGCGCTGGAGCTCGGCGTCGACGATCTCGCCGGCCTGCTGGCCGGCAACACCGGGCGGATCAAGACGGTCATCACCGATCAAAAGGTGATCGCCGGCATCGGCAACGCGTACAGCGACGAAATACTGCACGTCGCGAAGATCTCGCCGTTCGCCACCGCGGGCAAGCTGACCGATGAGCAGCTCACCACGCTGCACGACGCGATGGTGTCCGTCCTGCGCGACGCGGTGAGCCGGTCCGTGGGCCAGGGGGCGGCCACGCTCAAAGGCGAGAAGCGCTCCGGCCTACGGGTGCATGCCCGCACCGGCCTGCCCTGCCCGGTATGCGGGGACACCGTGCGTGAAGTTTCCTTCGCGGACAAGTCTTTTCAATACTGTCCGACGTGCCAGACCGGCGGCAAGGTGCTGGCCGACCGGCGGATGTCACGGCTGCTCAAGTAGGCGACGGCCCGCGACTTGACACCTGTCGATATGCTGCCCGGATGACTCGTCAGAAGATCCTCATCACGGGTGCCAGTTCCGGCCTGGGCGCCGGCATGGCGCGAGCGTTCGCCGCCAAGGGCCGCGACCTGGCATTGTGCGCGCGCCGCACCGACCGGCTGGACGAGCTGAAAGCCGAACTGTCGCAACAGTACCCGGGCATCAAGATCGCTGTGGCGGCACTGGACGTCAACGATCACGAGCAGGTGCCGAAGGTGTTCGGCGAACTCAGCGACGAGCTCGGCGGCATCGACCGGGTCATCGTCAACGCCGGCATCGGCAAGGGCGCGAAGCTGGGCTCGGGCAAGTTGTGGGCCAACAAGGCGACCCTCGAGACCAACCTGGTGGCCGCACTGGTGCAGATCGAGACCGCGCTGGAGATGTTCAACAACGCCGGTTCGGGCCACCTCGTGCTCATCTCGTCGGTGCTCGGCAACAGGGGAGTGCCCGGGGTCAAGGCCGCGTACGCCGCGAGCAAGGCCGGGTTGAGTTCGCTGGGTGAATCGCTGCGCGCCGAATATGCCAAGGGCCCCATCAAGGTTTCGGTCATCGAGCCCGGCTATATCGAGTCTGAGATGACGGCCAAGTCGAACAGCACAATGTTGATGGTGGACAACGAGACCGGCGTCAACGCACTCGTCGCCGCCATGGAGCGTGAGCCCGGCCGGGCGGCGGTCCCGTGGTGGCCGTGGGCGCCGCTGGTGCAGGTGATGCGGGTGCTGCCGCCCCCGCTCACCAAGTGGTTCGCCTGAGTGGGTGCGGTACCGGCGTGTAATGCGCTGCGTCGCTGGTGAATTCGGGCTTCCCGTAGGTCGCCAGCCGTAGCTTGAGGAGCCCGATGACGTAGGCGTCGGTGATGTCCCGAAGCACCGGGATGCGGCTGGCGTGGCTCACGGCGGTGAAACGCCCGATGATGAAGGGCGCGGTGAGGGCGACGCGCACGAGGTCAGTCGGCCCCATTGAGACGCCCATGGCCTCGGCGATCTCACGATTTCCATTGCAGAAGGTGCGAACGAAAGTGAGCTTGCTGAAACTCTTTTCGACCGCTTCGGCGCAACGGTCGAACAGGGTGGTATCGGGGCGCAGGTAGGCCGCCATCGTGCCGCGGACGAGTTCTTGGCAGATGCTGTCGAATCCGTCGCGCAGCAGTGCCGAGCGCGCGTGCATGACGTGGATGATGTCGGCCGGTTCGGCCGGCAACAGTTCCGCCGGCAGGCCGAGCAAAAAGCAGCGGTACCTGGCGAATTCGACGACGGCGCGCTCTTCGGCGGTGAACTCCGTCCGGCCCTGTTGGCGCGCCTTGCGCGCCAACAGGTACTGGCCGATCATGCCGGCCGGCATCTGGTCGACCTGCGGCACGGGCATGCCGTACACGGCGGCATCCCACTTGTCGGATTTCTTCAGGGCGTTGTAGCGGACCATCGAGTGCATCAGCCGGACCATCGCGGCCGCCTCGAAACCGGGGCCGAAACGGTCCAGCGCACCGGGCAGGGTGGTGACCGCGAAGAAACTGGCAGTCTCGTTTACCCGCCGGGCGGCCCGCTTGCCCGAGAGTGCGCCGGTGAGGGCCATCGGCAGCGCGGCGTAGGTGTTGGTGAACGTCGCGATGAAGGCCCCCCGTGTGATGAAGGGGGCCAGCAGCGCTGCGGGGATCCGCTCTTGGCGGGCGCCCTCACGGACCAGATCGAAGTCGATCCACTCCGGGGTGGCCTCCATGGCGGCGATGAACGAAACCAGCTCCGGGGGCGCGTCGGGCACCGCCTCGATTCCCTCTCGGCAGGCCGTCTTGAGCATGTCGATCAGCTGAACGACGCTGTGCGAAGCCATCAGTGCCGCATAGGGATCGGCGACGACGTCGCCGAGCAGGGTGGCCGTGCTCATCAGCTCCACCACGCGGTCGTCTTCCAGGATCGGTGCGCGGTCGGCGATCCAGGCGGGCAGGGCCGACTCGACGTCGGGCTCCGTGGCCAGACGATCGGGCCGCCGGTCGAAGTCGAAGTCTCCATACAGGGCGGGCTGCAATTCGCGCTGGCTGCGGACTCGCTCGGCGAGTTCGGGGTAGTACGTGACCATCGCTGCCTCCCAGTAACTAACACTTCGTGAGTAAATACTCACAAGTTGTTAGTTATGCTGTCAAGCATGAGCGCGGGCAACCCGAAGCGGCGCATGACCGCCGAAGGCCGGCGCGAGCAGATCCTCGACGTCACCCACGCGATCGTCGATGCCGAGGGGTTTCACGCGGCCACGCCCAACCGCATCGCCGAGGCGGCCGGCATCAACCGGTCGTTGATCTATCAGCTGTTCGGCGACCCGGCGGGACTGTTCATCGCGCTGATCGACCGTGAGGCGGCCCGGGCCGGCGCCCAGTTCGCCGAGGCGGTCTCCGGGCTGGACGCCGTCGCCGGGGACCAGTCGCTGGTGGTTGCGTTCGACGGCGTGCTGGCCGCGGTTGACGCCCACCCGGCAACGTGGCGGCTGTTCCTGTTCCCGCCGCAGGGCGCTCCTCCGGAGTTGTATGCGCGGCTGGCCCAATCGCAGGCCGTCGTGTTGGAGTTCTTCGTCACCGAACTGCTGCGCACCAATCCCCACGTGCACGACCCCGAATACACCGCGCGGATCCTGCACGCCGCCGGACGCGAACTGCTGCAGCTGCACCTCAGTGAGCCGCAGACCGCGACCGTGGAACGCTTGCGCACCTTCGTGCGGCGGCTCGGCTCGGACGTCATGAGCCGAACGGGCTGAGGGCTGCTAGCTGGTGCGCCCGCGTTCGGTCCGGTAGCGGCGCACCAGCGCGTCGGTCGAGCTGTCGGACTGCGGCTCCGGCGAGCCGTCGGACGTGATCACCGGGAGCAGCGCTTTCGCCTGCGTCTTGCCCAGCTCCACGCCCCACTGGTCGAACGAGTCGATGCCCCAGATGACGCCCTCGGTGAAGACCTGATGCTCGTAGAGCGCGATCAGCTGGCCCAGCACCGACGGCGTGAGCCGGTCGGCCAGGATCGAGGTCGACGGGCGGTTGCCGGGCATCACCTTGTGCGGCACGATGTCGGCCGGCGTGCCTTCGGCGGCGATCTCCTCGGCGGTCTTACCGAACGCCAGCACCTGGGTCTGGGCGAAGAAGTTGCTCATCAGCAAGTCGTGCATGCTGCCGGTGCCCTCGACGGTGGGCAGGTCGTCCAGAGGCTGGCTGAAGCCGATGAAGTCGGCCGGCACCAGCCGGGTGCCCTGATGCAGCAATTGGTAGAAGGCATGCTGGCCGTTGGTTCCCGGCTCGCCCCAAAAGATTTCGCCGGTGTCGGTGGTGACCGGAGTGCCGTCGTTGCGCGTCGACTTACCGTTCGATTCCATCGTCAGCTGTTGTAGATACGCCGCAAATCGCGCCAAGTCGTTGGAGTAGGGCAGCACCGCGCGCGACTGGGCGCCCATGAAGTTGGAGTACCACAGCCCGATCAGCCCGAGCAGCGCCGGCGCATTGGACTCCAGCGGGGCGGTCTTGAAATGCCGGTCCACGATGTGGAATCCGGACAGGAAATCGGCGAAGGCCTCCTTGCCGATCGCGGCCATCACCGAGAGGCCGATCGCCGAATCGACGGAGTACCGTCCTCCGACCCAGTCCCAGAAGCCGAACATGTTGTCGGTGTTGATGCCGAAGTCGTCGACCAGGCGCTTGTTGGTGGAGACCGCCACGAAATGTTTGGACACCGCGGCGTCGCCGAGCGCGTCGGTCAGCCAGCGGCGGGCTGCGGTCGCGTTGGTCAGGGTTTCCAGCGTGGAGAACGTTTTCGAAGCGACGATGAAAAGCGTTGTGGCGGGGTCTAAGTCGGCCAAGGTGGCGATGAGGTCGGCCGGGTCGACATTGGAGACGAAGCGGGCCGAAATCCCGGCGTCGGCGTAGTGGCGCAGCGCCTGATAGACCATCACCGGACCCAGATCCGATCCCCCGATGCCGATGTTGACCACCGTGCTGATTCTTTTCCCGGTCGCCCCGGTCCATTCACCGCTGCGTAACCGGTCGGTGAAGTCGCCCATCCGGTCGAGCACGGCGTGCACGTCCTCGACGACGTTGTGGCCGTCGACGATCAGTTCGGCGTCCCGGGGCAGTCGCAGCGCGGTGTGCAATACCGCGCGGTCCTCGGAGACGTTGATGTGCGCGCCGGCGAACATCAGGTCGCGGCGCTCTTCGAGGTTAGCCGCGCGTGCCAGATCGAACAGCAGCCGCAGCGTCTCTCGGGTGATGCGGTGTTTGCTGTAGTCGATATAGAGGTCGCCGACCGAGACGGTGAGTTCCCGGCCGCGGTCGGGATCCTCGTCGAAGAACTCGCGCAGATGGGTTGCGCCGATTTGTTCGTGATGCCTGCGCAGGGCGTCCCACGCTGGGGTGGCGGTGATGTCGGGGAGGCTTTGCACGGAGGTCATAGTTCGACCCTAGTGACGGTCGCAAGCGCGGCGAAGCCGGGCGCTGCGGGCCGTCACCATCGGGCGCCGTGACTGGCGACCTCAGTGACCGAGCCGGCCCCTGCCCAACCTCAACAACAGGATCGCCAGGTCCTTGCCGTCGGGACCGAGCTCGCTGTACCGCTCGATCACCTTCATCTCGCGGCTGTGCACGAGCCGCGTGCCGCCGGATGCCATCCGGACCTTGCCGATCGCCTGAGAGACCTCGGTGCGGCGCTTCACCGCGGCCAGGATCTCGGCGTCCAACCGGTCGATCTCGTGGCGCAAATCGTCGATGTTCAACTCTTCGGCGTCGGCCGTCTGTGGGGTTTCCACCGTCTCAACCTTCATCTCTGCTGACTCCGCATTCTCGGGATGTGGGGGTTGTGGTCTCATCCGGTTTCGGGCCTCACAAAAAGAGACGAGCCCCGGTCTTGAGGAAGCGGACCACGGGGCTCTGACGAAAGCAGCTAGACCACGGGGACCGCTAACCGGTACCCGTAGAAAAATCGGCGGCAGTTCGGGGTGCAAGGCCGCCGACGGCACTGCGTGTTGAGCACCAAACGAGTGTGCCACTTAAATCGGCTCTCGCGCAAAAAGGCGTTCGTGAGCTGGCCATTACCCGGTCGACGTCCGCGTGGGGCTAGCCCGTGTTCGGTTGCGATGACCGTCCACCCCGGCTTGGCTTGCCGGGTACGGAATCCATTAACACGGCACGAAATTCGGTGTTATAGGAGATTGTGCGAGATTGACGGCGACGCAAAGTCGGGCCGCGAATATTCGCAGCTTTTATACTCGAGTCTAATTAATCGCAATTTGAAATCCGGCCGCATTTGATTGCGAAACACGCCTTTCGCCGCCCCGCTTTTGCCCGGCGGAGAACGGCCGGGGCACTAGCCTGGTGTCACGCCTGGGCGCGTTGCGTCGGTGGGCGGCGGTACGTTTGGACCAACATGAGTGTGTACGCAACCGATGCCAACCTGGCCTCCGAAGCAGATCAGTTGCTCGAAGGCCTCAACCCGCAACAGCGCCAGGCGGTGGTGCACGAGGGCTCGCCGCTGCTGATCGTGGCGGGGGCGGGCTCCGGCAAGACCGCGGTGTTGACCCGCCGCATCGCCTATCTGATCGCGGCGCGCGGCGTGGGGGTCGGCCAGATCCTGGCCATCACCTTCACCAACAAGGCCGCGGCCGAGATGCGCGAACGGGTGGTGCGGCTGGTCGGCAACCGGGCCCGCGCCATGTGGGTGTCCACCTTTCACTCAACGTGCGTGCGGATCCTGCGCAACCAGGCGTCGTTGATCGAAGGCCTCAATTCCAACTTCTCGATCTACGACGCCGACGATTCCCGCCGCCTGCTGCAGATGATCGGGCGCGACATGGGGCTCGACATCAAGCGCTACTCGCCGCGGCTGCTGGCCAACGCCATCTCCAACCTGAAGAACGAGCTGATCGATCCCGCTGAGGCGGTGGCGAAACTGACGGACGACTCCGACGACCTGACGCGCACCGTGGCGTCGGTGTACGGCGAATACCAGCGTCGGCTGCGCGCGGCCAACGCGCTGGACTTCGACGACCTGATCGGCGAGACCGTCGCGGTGCTACGGGCCTTTCCGCAGATCGCCCAGCACTACCGGCGGCGGTTCCGTCACGTCCTGGTCGATGAGTATCAGGACACCAACCATGCGCAGTACGTGCTGGTGCGGGAATTGGTCGGTCACGACGCGACGGGATCGCCCGACGATGTTGCGCCGGCGGAATTGTGCGTGGTGGGTGATGCCGATCAGTCGATCTATGCGTTCCGCGGCGCCACCATCCGCAACATCGAGGACTTCGAGCGCGACTATCCGGACGCGATAACCATTCTGCTGGAACAGAATTACCGCTCCACGCAGAACATCTTGTCGGCGGCCAACTCGGTGATCGCGCGCAACTCCGGGCGCCGGGACAAACGGCTGTGGACCGACGCCGGCGCGGGTGAATTGATCGTCGGCTACGTCGCGGACAACGAGCATGACGAGGCCAGGTTCGTGGCCGAGGAGATCGACGCGCTCGCCGACCGTGGCGAGATCACCTACAACGACGTGGCCGTGTTCTATCGCACCAACAACTCGTCTCGGTCGTTCGAAGAGGTGTTCATCCGCGCCGGCATTCCTTACAAAGTCGTTGGGGGAGTGCGGTTCTACGAGCGCAAAGAAATTCGTGACATCGTCGCCTATCTGCGGGTGCTGGACAACCCCGGCGACGCGGTCAGCATGCGGCGCATCCTCAACACCCCGCGCCGGGGCATCGGCGATCGGGCCGAGGCGTGCGTGGCGGTGTACGCGGAGAACACCGGCGCGAGTTTCGCCGACGCGCTGGTGGCCGCGGCCGAAGGCAAAGTGCCGATGCTCAATTCGCGCGCGGAGAAGGCGATCGCCGGTTTCGTCGAGCTGCTCGACGAGCTCAGGGGCCGCCTCGACGAGGATCTCGGCGATCTGGTCGAGTCGGTGCTCGAACGTACCGGATACCGGCGGGAGCTGGAATCCTCCACCGATCCGCAAGATCTGGCCCGCTTGGACAACCTCAACGAACTCGTCAGTGTGGCACACGAATTCAGCACCGACCGGGCCAACGCCGCCGCGCTGGGCGAGTCGTTGCAGGCCCCGGACGACGAAGACGTGCCGGACACCGGCGTGCTCGCGGAATTCCTGGAACGCGTCTCGCTGGTTTCCGACAGCGACGAGATCCCCGAGAACGACGCCGGCATGGTCACTTTGATGACGCTGCACACCGCGAAGGGGCTGGAGTTTCCGGTGGTGTTCGTCACCGGCTGGGAGGACGGCATGTTCCCGCACATGCGGGCGCTGGACGACCCGACCGAACTGTCCGAGGAGCGGCGGCTGGCCTACGTCGGCATCACCCGCGCCCGTCAGCGGCTGTATCTGAGCAGGGCCATCGTCCGGTCCTCCTGGGGGCAGCCGATGCTCAACCCGGAATCGCGCTTTCTGCGCGAGGTTCCGCAGGAACTCATCGAGTGGCGGCGCACGGCGCCGGCCCCGTCGTTCAGCGCGCCGGTCAGCGGCGCCGGCCGGTTCGGTGCGCCGCGCGCGGCCCCGACGCGCTCGGGTGCCGGCAAGCGCCCGCTGCTGGTGCTCGAGCCCGGCGACCGGGTGACTCACGACAAGTACGGGCTTGGCCGCGTCGAAGAGGTGTCCGGCGTCGGCGAATCGGCCATGTCTCTAATCGACTTCGGCAGCGCGGGGCGGGTGAAGCTGATGCACAACCACGCCCCGATCAGCAAACTCTAACCGCAGGGCGTCTACGAACCATTAGGCGACTCGGAATTTTGATATCGCTGGTGATATCGGGTTTGAAAGTCGCCTAATGGTCGGGCGCCGGGCCGGCAACCGCTTCGGCGCGGGTCAGGCTTCCAGCCAGCGTTTGGTTCGCGGGTGCATCGCCAGCACCACGCTGGCGATCGGGAGCAGCGGCAGCAGGTGCACTATCCACGCGACGCGGGCACCGGCGATGAACACGCCCAGGTAGGTCAGCACGGCGACCACGGCACCGGCGACGATGAGGTAGCGCCCAAAAGGCCGGTGCTGCAGCAACATGATCACGCCGGAAACGGTAGTCGTCGCGAACACCAGGGCCAGGAACGCGACGGCGATGCAAAACAGGCGGTCGGTTCGCCACCAGCCGGCGATCAGGTCCGTCGCCACCACCGACGTGGCCCACCCGCTGACGATGCTGACGGCGCAGGCGGCGACGGCCGTCCGGCCGCTCGGCTCACCCGAAGTGGCTTGGCGTCCCGCGCGAGCGGCGCCCGGGTACGGCGGTGGCTGCGGTGGGATGAAGCTCGTCGGCGATTCCGGTGTTATCGGGATCGGCCCGGTCGGTGCGCGGCGGATGATCCGCGTCTTGGAGTCCGACGGCGGAGTGGACTCGGGCGGCTGCGGACCGGGAGATGGTTGATTCGGCGCGGTCACCTCAACCAGCGTAGTTACCGACCATAAGACCCCGCTTAGCCAGCCACGGGACGGGGTCGATCCGTTCGGTGCCGCCCTGCAGCACCTCGAAATGCAGGTGCGGGCCGGTGGAATTGCCGCGGTTGCCCATGGTGGCGATCTGGTCCCCGGCCATCACGCGCTGGCCGACGCTGACCAGCGTCGTGTTGACGTGGCCGTAGAGCGTGACCGTGCCATCGGCGTGGCGGAGCTTGACCAACGCCCCGTAGCCGGCGGCCGGCCCGGAGTCGATGACGACGCCGTCGGACACCGCGTAGATCGGTGTGCCGATCGAGTTGGCCAGGTCGATGCCGGCATGCAGCACGCCCCAGCGGTAACCGAAATTCGACGTGAAGATGCCCTTCGTCGGCATCACGTAGAGCGGCTGCTGCAATCGCGCCTCACGCTGAGCGCGATCGTTGGCGTAGGCGACGCCCTTGGCGAGCTCCTGGTTGTGCAGGGCGGCGGTCGCCGCCGGCTCGAGCGCGACCACCTGGGGGCCCCGGACGGTATTGCTGTTGCCCGATCCACCGGTGAGCGCCGACGCGTTCGCGGTCAGCACGGCCTCGGTCTTGGGGGTGTCGGCATGGCTGGTGGCGGTGTGGGCCGCCGCGGCGGCCGCGCCGGCCGCCATCGCCGAGATCAGCAGGCGGCCGCGGGCCGCGCTCGTCGGCTCCTTGCGATGCTGCCCTCCGCGTCGTGCCACACCGACGACGTCGTGCGCGCGAGCGATGCGGGACTCGGCGGCGGACCTGACGATCACCCGCGGCAGCACCTCGGTGACCGGGGCGGCCAGCCACAGCGGGGCCGGGTCGTCGGCCTCGTTCAGGTCGTCGAGTTCGGGGGCCAGCAAGACCTGCGCTTCGTTGTCGAAGGTTGAGTCGTTGCTGCAGTCGAGTTCGCCGAGATCGCTGACCTCTTCGCGCCAATCCAGGTCATCGAAGTCGAAGCCGTCGAGCGGGAGGATCTCGGTGACTTCGTTGCGATGGGGCTCAATCCCTCGGCCACCGGCCGCGCGACCAACCCGCACCACACCTGCTGTTTCAGCAGTAGAAGGAGCCAAACGATGCTGGGGCAAGCTGAAATGTCCTCGTATCGTGACCATACCGTTATCTGGACCCTAGGACGGTATCCGCTGACGTGCGGAACTGGCAACCTCGTCGCGCAATCCGATTGAAATTGTGATTTGGGTCACGAACGGGGTACGCCGGGACGCGGTGAGCTGTGCCACATCGCCGGACGCGCCGGTAAAGGCCGGTAGGAGGGTCGATACAGTTCG
Source organism: Mycobacterium sp. 852002-53434_SCH5985345 (assembly GCF_001667155.1). Taxonomy (NCBI): domain Bacteria; kingdom Bacillati; phylum Actinomycetota; class Actinomycetes; order Mycobacteriales; family Mycobacteriaceae; genus Mycobacterium; species Mycobacterium sp. 852002-53434_SCH5985345. The sequence continues at coordinate 115,144 of NZ_LZIE01000090.1, read as the reverse complement.
TCCGTGCGAGTTGCCGAACGCGGCACCGCCCATCAAGAGGCCTAGTAGTTGAGTCGAGCGAAGACAGAGAGTCCATGGACCTTTTCGAGTATCAAGCAAAAGAATTGTTCGCCAAGCACAACGTACCGACTACGCCGGGGCGGGTGACCGACACCGCCGAGGGCGCTCGCGAGATCGCCACCGAAATCGGCCGGCCGGTGATGGTCAAAGCGCAGGTCAAGATCGGTGGCCGCGGCAAGGCCGGCGGCGTGAAATATGCCGCCACGCCCGAGGACGCCTACGAGCACGCCAAGAACATCCTCGGCCTCGACATCAAGGGCCACATCGTCCAGAAGCTCCTGGTCGCCGAGGCCAGCGACATCGCCGAGGAGTACTACATCTCCTTCCTGCTCGACCGCGCCAACCGCACCTACCTCGCCATGTGCTCCGTCGAAGGCGGCATGGAGATCGAAGAGGTCGCCGCCACCAAGCCCGAGCGGCTCGCCAAGGTCCCCGTGGACGCCGTCAACGGGGTCGATCTCGCGACGGCGCGTTCCATCGCCGAGCAGGGCCACTTGCCGGCCGAGGTGCTCGATGCGGCCGCGGTGACCATCAACAAGCTGTGGGAGCTCTTCGTCGCCGAGGACGCCACGCTGGTCGAGGTCAACCCGCTGGTGCGCGACCCGAAAGACCAAATCCTGGCGCTGGACGGCAAAATCACGCTCGACGCGAACGCCGACTTCCGCCACCCCGAGCACGCGGAATTCGAAGACCGTGCCTCTACCGACCCGCTGGAGCTCAAGGCCAAAGAGCACGACCTCAATTACGTGAAGCTGGACGGCCAGGTCGGCATCATCGGTAACGGCGCGGGCCTGGTGATGTCCACGCTTGACGTCGTCGCGTACGCGGGCGAGAAGCACAACGGCGTCAAGCCGGCCAACTTCCTGGACATCGGCGGTGGCGCGTCGGCCGAAGTCATGGCCGCGGGCCTCGACGTCATCCTGAACGACAAGCAGGTCAAGAGCGTCTTCGTGAACGTGTTCGGGGGCATCACCTCGTGCGACGCCGTCGCCAACGGAATCGTGACGGCGCTCAACATGCTCGGTGACGAGGCGAACAAGCCGCTCGTCGTCCGGCTCGACGGCAACAACGTCGACGAGGGGCGCCGCATCCTGGCCCAAGCCAACCACCCGCTGGTGATCCAGGCCGAGACCATGGACGCCGGTGCCGACAAAGCCGCCGAGCTGGCGAACAAGTAAGGGAGCCAAGCAATGTCGATCTTCCTGAACAAAGATTCCAAGGTCATCGTCCAGGGCATCACCGGCGGCGAGGGCACCAAGCACACCGCGCTCATGCTCAAAGCGGGCACTCAGGTGGTGGGCGGGGTGAACGCCCGCAAGGCGGGCACCACCGTCTCGCACGTCGACCCCGTCGGCAAGGACGTCGAACTTCCCGTGTTCGGCACGGTCGCCGAAGCGATCAAGGAGACCGGCGCCAACGTGTCCGTCGTCTTCGTGCCGCCGAAATTCGCCAAGGACGCGATCATCGAGGCCATCGACGCCGAGATCCCGCTGCTGGTCGTCATCACCGAGGGAATTCCGGTGCAGGACACCGCATACGCGTGGGCCTATAACCTGGACAAGGGCCACAAGACGCGCATCATCGGGCCGAATTGCCCCGGCATCATCACCCCGGGCGAGGCGCTGGCCGGCATCACGCCCGCCAACATCAGCGGCCCCGGGCCCGTCGGGCTGGTCTCCAAGTCCGGCACGCTGACCTACCAAATGATGTACGAGCTGCGCGATTTCGGCTTCTCCACCTCGATCGGCATCGGCGGGGACCCGGTCATCGGCACCACCCACATCGACGCCATCGAGGCCTTCGAGAAGGATCCTGACACCAAGGTCATCGTGATGATCGGTGAGATCGGTGGCGACGCCGAGGAGCGCGCGGCCGACTACATCAAGGCCAATGTCTCCAAGCCGGTTGTCGGCTACGTCGCGGGATTCACTGCGCCGGAAGGCAAGACGATGGGCCACGCGGGCGCCATCGTGTCCGGCTCGTCGGGCACCGCGGCCGCCAAGAAGGAGGCCTTGGAGGCGGCCGGCGTCAGGGTGGGCAAGACGCCGTCGGAGACCGCGGCGCTGGCCAGAGAGATCCTGCAGAGCCTGTAGCGGGTCGCCACCATCGACCTGGGCTCGGCGACCCCCGATTAGGCCGGGAGACGGACCTGCGGTAGATAGTTGGTCTATGAATCTCGACCCGAACACCCCCGTCGTCGTCGGTGTGGGGCAGGCCGCCGAACGCATCGACGACCCGAACTACCGGGGGATGTCGCCGGTCGAGCTGGCCGCCGCCGCGGCCCGGGCCGCCGTCGGCGACTGTGGTGTCGAGGACGCCGCGTCGGCCATCGACACCGTGGCCGGCGTCCGGCAGTTCGAGATCTCCGGTGTGATCAACGCCCCGCTGGGGCGGTCGAACAACTACCCGCGATCCGTGGCCAACCGCATTGGTGCGGCGCCCGCTCGCGCCATCCTCGAAATCGTCGGCGGACAGGGGCCGCAGCACCTGATCAGCGAGCTGGCGGGAGAGATCGCCGCGGGCCGCTCCCAGGTCGCGATGGTGTTCGGTTCGGATGCCACCTCGACGCTGCGCTACTTCGCGAAAGCCGAAGCCAAGCCCGACTTCAGCGAGACGGTCGACGGGGACTTGGAAGACCGGGGCCAGGGCATCGAGAAGCTTGTCTCGCGCTACACCGTCATGCACGGGCTGACCAGCGCGCCGATCCAGTACGCGCTGCTGGAAAACGCCCGGCGGGCCGGGACCGGCCTGGGGCCGGCGGAATACCGGCGGCGGATGGGCGAGCTGTTCGCGCCGTTCACCAAGATCGCCGCCAGCAATCCGTTCGCCGCCGCGCCGGTGGAGCGTTCGGTCGACGAACTGATCACCGTGACCGACCGCAACCGGATGATCGCGGAGCCGTACCCGCGGCTGATGGTCGCCCGCGACCAGGTGAATCAGGGCGCGGCCGCGCTGCTGATGTCGGTTGACGCGGCGCGTCGCCTCGGGGTGCCCGAGGAGAACTGGGTGTACCTGCACGGCCACGCCGACATCGAGGAACAGGCGCTGCTCGAGCGGCCCGATCTCGGGCATGCGCCGTCGCACGTGCTGGCGGTGGGTGAGGCGCTGGCGATCGCCGGCATCGGCATCGACGACGTCGCCGCCTTCGATCTGTACAGCTGCTTTCCGGTGCCGGTGTTCAACATCTGCGACGGCATGGGCATCGCGCCCGACGATCCGCGCGGCCTGACGCTGACCGGCGGGCTGCCGTTCTTCGGCGGCGCGGGCAACAACTATTCGATGCACGCCGTCGCCGAGACCGTCGCGCAAATGCGAAGGGTTCCAGGGGAATTCGGCCTGGTGGGCGCCAACGGCGGCATCCTGAGCAAGTACTCGGTCGGCGTGTACTCCACCATCCCGGCGGAGTGGAAGCCTGACCGCAGCGCGCAGGTGCAGGCTCAGGTCGCCGACTGGCCGACCTTGTCGGTCACCGAGCAGGCCGACGGCGTCGGCGCCGTCGAGACCTACACGGTGCGCCGCGACGATGGCCGCCCGACCGGGATCATCGTCGGCCGGCTCGACGACGGCAGCCGGTTCCTGTCCACCACCGAGGACGACGACTTGCTCGCGCTGCTGATCGACGGCGACCCACTCGGGCACTCGGTGCGGGTGCGCTCCTTCGACTACGGCAACCGCTGCACGCTGGCCTGACAGCCGGGTCGCGGTACGAAGGGTTCTCAGACGAGGGCGGCCAGCTTGCCCGCCAGCCGCTCGACGTAGGCGGCGATCTCGTCCTCGGGGCGGTCGGGGAGCCCGAACAGCACCTCGGTGACCCCCAGCTCGGCCCATTTGGCGAGCTTCTCGGGGATCGGCTTGAAGTCCAGCGCGACGATCTGCGGGGCGCCGTCGCGGCCGGCGGCCGCCCAGGTGTCCTGCAGCAACTTCACCGGCTCGTCGATGTCGAAGTCGCGCGGGGTGGTGATCCAGCCGTCGGCGCTGCGGGCGATCCACTTGAAGTTCTTCTCGTTACCGGCAGCGCCGACCAGCACGGGAATGTGTGGCTGCACGGGCTTGGGCCACGCCCAGCTCGGCCCGAACTTGACGAACTCGCCGTCGTAGGCCGCTTCCTCCTTGGTCCACAGCTCCCGCATGGCTTCGATGTATTCGCGCAGCATGGTGCGGCGCCTCGCGGGCGGCACGCCGTGATCGGCGAGCTCGTCGGTGTTCCACCCGAACCCGACGCCGAGGCTGACGCGTCCGCCGGACAAATGGTCGAGGGTGGCAATGCTTTTCGCCAGCGTGATGGGGTCGTGTTCGACGGGCAGCGCCACCGCGGTGGACAGCCGCACCCGCGACGTGACGGCGCACGCCGCGCCCAGGCTTACCCATGGGTCTAGCGTCCGCATGTAGCGGTCGTCGGGCAGCGAGGCGTCGCCCGTCGTCGGGTGCGCCGCCTCGCGCTTGATCGGGATGTGGGTGTGTTCCGGCACGTAAAAGGTCGTGAAGCCGTGTTCGTCGGCAAGCTTCGCGGCCGATGCCGGAGAGATGCCGCGGTCGCTGGTAAAAAGCACAAGCCCGTAATCCATGGAGAGAATTAGAACGTGTTCTACCTGCGCTGAGCAAGCCGCCGTCGTGGCGGCACGGATCGGCGTCCAAGCCGGTGGCCACGGCACCGGCGTTCCGAAGTGCGCTAGCGTGGTTGATCGATCGCGTCGCAACGCAACCGCCGGGCACGGCGTTTTATGGAACGGCGCGCCCGCAAGCACAGCGTCGCGACGCAACTGTGGCGCCCGCAAAGGCACTTCAAGGCACTGGAAGCAACAGGAGGAGCCATGACCTACTCGCCCGGTAGCCCCGGATATCAGCCCGCATCGCCCGGGGGCTCCTACTCAGGTGCCACGCCGTCGTTCACCAAGGACGACGACGGCACGACGAAGCTCCCGCTTTACCTGAACATCGCGGTGGTCGTGCTCGGCCTGGCGGTATATCTGCTGAACTTCGGGCCGACGTTCACCATCGGCTCCGAGCTCGGCCCGGGCGTCGGCGGACGCGCCGGTGACGCGGGTACGGCGGTCATCGTCGCGGTGCTGGCCGCGCTGCTCGCGGGGCTGAGCCTGCTGCCCAAGGCCAAGACCTACGCCGGAGTCGTCGCGGTCATCGCGGTCCTCGGTGCGCTGCTGGCCGTCACCGAGACGATCAACCTGCCGGCCGGCGTCGCGATCGGCTGGGCGATGTGGCCCCTGGTCGCGTGCAGCGTGCTCCAGGCGATCGCCGCCGTCGTCGTCGTCCTGCTGGAGGCGGGCGTCATCACGGCGCCTGCGCCGCGGCCCAAGTACGACCCCTACGCCCAGTACGGCCAATACGGCCAGTACGGGCAGTACGGCCAGCAGCCCTACTACGGTCAGCCTGGCCAGCAGCAGCCGCAGCACCCCGGGTACGGGTCGCAGTACGGCGGCTACCCCGCCAGCCAGGCCCCGACCCAAAGCGCGGTTCCGACCGGCGGTTTCGGTGCCCAGCCGCAGTCCGGGCCCCAAGCGACCGCGCAACAAGGACCGTCCACGCCGCCCACCGGATTCCCCAGCTTCAGCCCGCCGCCCGCGGCCGGCTCGGGGTCCGAGGGTTCGGCGCCCAACTACTCCAGCCAGGGCGGGGGCCAGCAGCCGTACGGCCAGGAGCAGCAGCCGCCCTCGTCGCCGTCTGGTCCCGCGCCCTCCTAACCGTGCGCCCTCGCGCCTAGTCGGGACGTACGCCGAAGAGTGAAAAGGGTGTCGGAAGGCGCGGACAACCGGCCAGCGGGCGCTCGCCAGGCGCGTGACCTCGTCCGTGTGGCGTTCGGTCCGGCGGTGGTGGCGTTGGTCATCATCGCCGCGGTCACGTTGCTGCAGTTGTTGATCGCCAACAGCGACATGACCGGCGCGCTGGGCGCGATCGCCAGCATGTGGCTGGGCGTGCACCAGGTGCCGATCTCGATCGGCGGCCGCGAACTGGGCGTGATGCCGCTGCTGCCGGTGCTGCTCATGATCTGGGCGACCGCGCGCAGCACGGCGCGGGCGACCTCTCCGTATTCCTCGTGGTTGGTCGTCCGCTGGGTGGTCGCGTCGGCGGTGGGCGGTCCCTTGCTGATTGCGGCGATCGCCCTGGCCGTCATCCACGACGCGTCGTCGGTGATCACCGAGCTGCAGACGCCCAGCGCCCTGCGCGCGTTCACCAGCGTGCTCGTCGTGCATGCGCTCGGCGCCGCGATCGGTGTGTGGTCCCGGGTGGGGCGACGGGCGTTGGCGGCCTCGTCCCTGCCGTTTTGGCTCGGTGATGCCCTGCGCGCGGCGTCGGCCGGTGTGCTGGCGTTGCTCGGGCTTTCGGGCTTGGTCACGGCGGCGTCGCTGGTGGTGCATTGGGCGACGATGCAAGATCTCTACGGGATCACCGATTCGATATTCGGGCAGTTCAGCCTTACGGTGCTGTCGATGTTGTACGCGCCCAACGTCATCGTCGGCACCTCGGCGATGGCGGTAGGGTCCAGCGCCCACCTCGGCTTCGCGACGTTCAGTTCGTTCACCGTCTTCGGCGGCGACATTCCGGCGCTGCCGATCCTGGCCGCCGCGCCCCACCCGCCGCTGGGGCCGGTGTGGGTCGCCCTGCTCATCATCGGCGCGGCGTCCGGGGTGGCGGTCGGGCAGCAGTGCGCTCGGCGGGCGCTCCCGCTGATTCCGGCGACGGCCAAGCTTCTCGTCGCCTCCGTCGCGGGGGCGTTGGCGATGTCCCTGCTCGCATACGGCGGCAGCGGCCGGCTGGGAAACTTTGGCGATGTCGGCGTCGACCAGAGCGCCTCACTCATCGGGGTGTTCTTCTGGTTCTCGGTTGTCGGCGGGATCACCCTGGTGATGAGCGGCGGCGTCCGGGCCCGGCCCCGGCGGCCCAAGCCCGCGCCCGCCGCGCCCGAACAACCGGCGGACTTCGCCGGGGCCTTCGACGAGGCGGACGACGAACCGCCGCCGGATCTCGCCGATCCCGAGGAGTTCGCCGCGCACGACGCGCTGGTCGGCGACGACGCCGAGGCGGTGGGCGACGACACCTTGCCGCCCCCCGACGAAGGGCAGCCGACCGCGCCCGACCGCGAGCCCGACGAGTAGCTCCCACTAGGCTCTCTGCTTGTGGCCGAACCGCTCCATGTGCCCCCGAGCGCGCCGGCGCGGGTGGTGGTATTGGCATCGGGCACCGGATCGCTGCTGAGCTCCATGCTCGACGCCGCCGTCGGCGACTACCCCGCCCGCGTGGTCGCGGTCGGTGCCGATCGCGAGTGCCTGGCCACCGAGATCGCCGCGAGGGCGTCGCTGCCGACGTTCACCGCCCGGCTCGGCGATCACCCCGACCGCGCCGCGTGGGATGCGGCCGTCACCGAAGCCACCGCCGCGCACTCGCCCGATCTGGTGGTGTCGGCGGGTTTCATGAAAATACTTGGGCCCCAGTTTCTCTCGCGCTTCTACGGCCGGATCATCAATACTCATCCGGCTTTATTGCCGGCGTTTCCGGGCGCGCACGGCGTGGCCGATGCGTTGGCCTACGGCGTCAAGGTCACAGGTTGTACCGTGCACCTGGTGGACGCCGGGACGGACACCGGGCCGATCCTGGCGCAGCAATCCGTGCCGGTGCTCGACGGCGACAGCGAAGAGACCCTGCATGAACGCATCAAGGTCACCGAACGGAAGCTCCTGGTGGACGTGGTGGCCGAGATCGCGACCGGCGGCCTGACCCTGGTCGGAAGAACAGCGACGATCGGACGAAAGGCGACCAACCGATGAGCACCGACGAATGGCCGGAGACGGCGAAAAGACCGATCCGCCGCGCGTTGATCAGCGTCTACGACAAGACCGGGCTCGTCGAACTCGCCCGGGGGCTGGCGGACGCGGGCGTCGAGATCGTCTCGACCGGGTCGACGGCGAAGACCATTGCCGAAAAAGGGATTCCGGTCACGCGGGTCGAGGAGTTGACCGGCTTTCCCGAGGTGCTCGACGGACGGGTCAAGACGCTGCACCCGCGGGTGCATGCCGGCCTGCTGGCCGATCTCCGCAAACCCGAGCACGCCGCGGCGCTCGAGGAACTTGGCGTTGCGGCGTTCGAACTCGTCGTGGTCAACCTCTACCCGTTCAGCGAGACCGTCGACTCCGGCGCCAGCATCGACGAATGCGTCGAGCAGATCGACATCGGTGGGCCCTCGATGGTCCGCGCGGCCGCGAAAAACCATCCCAGCGTGGCGGTGATCACCGACCCACGCGGCTATGACGGCGTGCTCGCCGCGGTGCGGCACGGCGGCTTTACCCTCGCCGAGCGCAAAAAGCTGGCCGCGCTGGCGTTTCAGCACACCGCCGAATACGACATCGCCGTCGCGGGCTGGATGGAGTCGACGCTGGCGCCCGAGCACCCGCCGACGGCGTTCCCCAAGTGGCTGGGGCGCAGTTGGAACCGCTCGACGATGCTGCGCTATGGCGAGAACCCGCACCAGCAGGCGGCGCTCTACAGCGACCCCACCGCCTGGCCGGGACTGGCGCAAGCCGAGCAGCTGCACGGAAAAGAGATGTCGTACAACAACTTCACCGACGCGGATGCGGCCTGGCGGGCCGCCTTCGACCACGAACAGACGTGCGTCGCAATCATCAAGCACGCCAACCCATGTGGGATCGCCATCTCGTCGGAATCGGTGGCCGACGCGCACCGCAAGGCCCACGAATGCGATCCGCTGAGCGCCTTCGGCGGCGTCATCGCGGCCAACACCGAAGTCAGTCTCGAGATGGCCGAGTATGTGAGCACCATCTTCACCGAGGTCATCATCGCGCCGGCGTACGCGCCGGAGGCATTGAAAGCCTTGACGCGCAAGAAGAACATCCGGGTGCTGGTGGCCTCCGAACCGCTGACCGGCGGCACCGAGCTCCGGCCGATCAGCGGTGGCCTGCTGGTGCAGCAACGTGACGAGCTCGACGCGCACGGTGACAACCCGGCGAATTGGACGCTGGCGACGGGATCACCCGCCGACCCGGCCACGCTGACCGACCTGGTCTTCGCGTGGCGGGCTTGCCGGGCGGTCAAGTCGAACGCCATCGTGATCGCCGCCGGCGGCGCGACCATCGGCGTCGGCATGGGACAGGTGAACCGGGTGGACGCCGCTCGGCTCGCCGTCGAGCGCGGCGGTGACCGAGTCCGCGGTGCGGTCGCCGCATCGGATGCGTTCTTTCCGTTCCCCGACGGACTCGAGACGCTGACCGCCGCCGGGGTGAAAGCGATCGTGCACCCCGGTGGGTCGGTGCGTGACGACGAGGTGACCGCGGCGGCGGCCAGCGCCGGCGTCACGTTGTACCTCACCGGCGCCCGCCACTTCGCGCACTGAACGCTCGGCGCGTGGGGCCATTGGCCAACGCGTAGCGTGGAGTGGTGCCATCACCCAGCAATCTGCCCCGCACCGTCGGCGAACTGCGTGCCGCCGGCCATCGTGAACGGGGAGTCAAACAGGAAATCCGGGAAAACCTGCTGACCGCGTTGGCGGAGGGCGATGAGGTCTGGCCGGGAATTCTGGGCTTTGAGGACACCGTCCTGCCCCAACTGGAGCGGGCGCTCATCGCCGGGCACGACTTCGTCCTGCTCGGCGAACGTGGCCAGGGCAAGACCCGGCTCCTGCGCGCGCTGACCGGGCTGCTTGACGAGTGGACGCCGGTGATCGCCGGGGCGGAACTGGGCGAGCATCCCTATTCGCCGATCACGCCGGAGTCGATCCGCAAGGCCGCCACCCTGGGCGACGACCTGCCGATCGAGTGGAAGCACCGCAGCGAGCGCTACACCGAGAAGCTGGCAACCCCCGACACCAGCGTCGCGGACCTCGTTGGTGACATCGACCCGATCAAGGTTGCGGAGGGCCGCAGCCTCGGGGATCCGGAAACCATCGCCTACGGCCTGATCCCCCGCGCACACCGCGGCATCGTCGCGGTCAACGAGCTTCCCGACCTCGCCGAGCGCATCCAGGTGTCGATGCTCAACGTGATGGAGGAGCGCGACATTCAGGTCCGTGGCTACACGCTGCGGCTGCCGCTGGACGTGTTGGTGGTCGCGAGCGCCAACCCGGAGGACTACACCAACCGCGGCCGCATCATCACCCCGCTCAAGGACCGGTTCGGTGCGGAGATCCGCACCCACTACCCGCTGGAGCTCGAGGCGGAGGTGGGCGTGATCTTGCAGGAGGCGCACCTGTCCGCGCAGGTGCCCGACTACCTGATGCAGGTGATCGCCCGGTTCGCCCGGTACCTGCGGGAGTCCAACTCCGTCGACCAACGCTCCGGGGTGTCTGCGCGGTTCGCGATCGCCGCGGCCGAAACCGTGGCGGCGGCCGCCCGGCACCGCGGCGCGATGCTGGGGGAGACCGATCCGGTGGCCCGGGTGGTCGACCTGGGCACGGTGATCGACGTCCTGCGCGGCAAGCTGGAATTCGAGTCCGGTGAGGAAGGCCGCGAGCAGGCCGTCCTCGAACACCTGCTGCGCCGCGCGACGGCCGACACCGCGTCGCGGGTGCTCGGCGGCATCGACGTCGGGTCGTTGGTGTCGGCGGTCGAGGGCGGCTCCGCGGTCACGACCGGTGAGCGGGTTTCGGCCAAGGACGTGCTGGCCGCGGTTCCGGCCCTGCCGGTGGTGGAGAAAATCGCCGCCAAGGTCAACGCCCAGTCGGAGGGCGAGCGCGCCGCCGCGCTCGAACTCGCGCTGGAGGCCTTGTACCTGGCCAAGCGGATCGACAAGGTATCCGGAGAGGGCCAAACCGTCTATGGCTAGAGGCCATTCGTCGCGATACTCGGCGTACACCGGCGGGCCGGACCCGCTGGCCCCGCCGGTGGATTTGCGCGAGGCCCTCGAGCAGATCGGGCAGGACGTCATGGCCGGCACGTCGCCGCGCCGCGCGCTGTCCGAGTTGCTGCGCCGCGGCACCAAGAACATGCCCGGGGCCGACCGGCTGGCGGCGGAGGCGAACCGTCGCCGACGGGAACTGTTGCGCCGCAACAATTTAGACGGCACGCTGCAGGAGATCAAGAAGCTGCTCGACGAGGCGGTGCTGGCCGAACGCAAAGAACTGGCCCGCGCGCTCGACGACGACGCCCGCTTCGGCGAATTGCAGCTCGACGCCCTGCCGGCCTCGCCGGCCAAGGCCGTTCAGGAACTCTCCGACTACAACTGGCGCAGCAACGAGGCCCGCGAGAAGTACGACCAGATCAAGGATCTGCTCGGCCGCGAGATGCTGGATCAGCGGTTCGCCGGCATGAAGGAGGCCCTGCAGGGCGCCACCGACGAGGACCGCCAGCGCGTCAACGACATGCTGAACGACCTCAACGAGCTGCTGGACAAGCATGCCCGCGGTGAGGACAGCCAGCAGGACTTCCAAGGCTTCATGGACAAGCACGGCGAGTTCTTCCCGGAGAACCCGCGCAACGTCGACGAGTTGCTGGATTCCTTGGCCAAGCGCGCCGCCGCCGCGCAACGGTTCCGCAACAGCCTGAGCCCGGACCAGCGGGCCGAGTTGGATGCCTTGGCGCAGCAGGCATTCGGGTCTCCTTCGCTGATGCAGGCGCTGAATCGGCTGGACGCGCACCTGCAGGCCGCCCGGCCGGGGGAGGACTGGAGCGGGTCCGAACAGTTCTCCGGCGACAACCCGTTTGGGATGGGCGAGGGCACCCAGGCGCTGGCCGACGTCGCCGAGCTCGAGCAGCTGGCCGAGCAGCTCTCGCAAAGCTATCCGGGCGCCACCATGGACGACGTCGATCTTGACGCGCTGGCACGCCAACTCGGCGACCAGGCCGCCGTCGACGCCCGCACGCTCACCGAATTGGAGCGCGCACTGGTCAATCAGGGCTTTCTGGACCGGGGTTCCGACGGACAGTGGCGCCTCTCGCCCAAGGCGATGCGCAGGCTCGGCGAGACGGCGCTGCGCGATGTGGCGCAACAACTTTCCGGCCGACGCGGCGAGCGGGACCATCGGCGCGCGGGCGCGGCCGGCGAACTCACCGGCGCCACCCGGCCCTGGCAGTTCGGCGACACCGAACCGTGGCACATTTCCCGCACGCTGACCAATGCCGTACTGCGGCAGGCGGGAACGGCCGCGCCGGACGGCGCGGTCGGACAGCTGAAGATCACCGTCGACGACGTCGAGGTCTCCGAGACCGAGACGCGCACGCAGGCGGCGGTGGCGCTGCTGGTCGACACCTCGTTCTCCATGGTCATGGAGAACCGTTGGCTGCCGATGAAGCAGACGGCGCTGGCCCTCAACCATCTCGTGTGCACCCGGTTTCGCTCGGATGCCTTGCAAATCATCGCGTTTGGCCGCTACGCCCGAACGGTGACCGCGGCCGAGCTCACCGGTCTCGAGGGCGTCTACGAGCAGGGCACCAACCTGCATCACGCCCTGGCGCTGGCCGGCCGGCACCTCCGGCGGCATCCTAACGCGCAGCCCGTCGTCCTGGTGGTGACCGACGGGGAGCCCACCGCTCACCTGGAGGATTTCGAAGGTGACGGTACCACTGTGTTTTTCGACTACCCGCCGCATCCTCGGACCATCGCGCACACCGTGCGCGGGTTCGACGACATGGCCCGCCTGGGCGCGCAGATCACCATCTTCCGGCTGGGCAGCGACCCCGGCCTGGCCCGGTTCATCGACCAGGTCGCGCGGCGTGTCGAGGGGCGCGTGGTGGTGCCCGACCTCGACGGCCTGGGCGCGGCCGTGGTGGGCGACTACCTCCGGTCCCGCCGCCGCTAAGCCGCCAACGGACCCCCAACGGATAGGTGCTCACTCGACCGGGTACACGGAGCGAGAAGGAGGAGACGCATGAGCAAGATTCCAACGATCGAACTCAACGATGGTGTCGGCATTCCGCAGCTGGGCTTCGGCGTGTTTCAGATCAAGCCCGACGAGACCGCTGCGGCGGTCAAGACGGCGCTCGAGATCGGTTACCGGCATATCGACACCGCCGAGATGTACGGCAACGAAAAGGAAGTCGGGCAAGGCATCCGCGACGCCGGTCTCGACCGCGGCGACGTGTTCGTCACCAGCAAGCTCAACAACGGCTTTCACAAACCCGACGACGCGCGCCGTGCCTTCGACCGAACCCTGAAGGCGCTGGACTCCGACTACGTCGACCTGTTCCTCATTCACTGGCCGCTGCCCACCCTCTACGACGGCGACTTCGTCTCGACCTGGAAGGTGTTCGAAGAGTTCGCTCGCGACGGGCGCGCGCGCAGCATCGGCGTCTCGAATTTCCAAGTCGCACACCTGGAGCGGCTCGCCGCCGAAACCGACACCGTGCCGTCGGTCAACCAGATCGAGCTCCATCCGTACTTCGGGAACACAGAGGTCCGCGCGTATGGGCGCGAGCATGGCATCGCCACCGAGGCGTGGGCACCGATCGCGCAGGGCAAGGTGCTCGATGATCCGGTGATCAACCGCATCGCCGAGGCGCGGGGCAAGTCGGCGGCGCAGGTGGTGCTGCGCTGGCACATTCAGCGCGGCGACATCGTCTTCCCCAAGTCGGTGACCCCGGAACGGGTCAAGGAGAACTTCCAGCTCTTCGACTTCGAGTTGGATGATTCCGACATGGACGCGATCTCAGCCCTGGACAAAGGTGAAGCAGGCAGGAACGGGCCCAACCCCGATAAGTTCGACTACGTGCCCGGCTGACGCTAGCCGCGAGGCCTGCGGGCCTTGCGAATGATGCCGACGGCACCCCACAGGGAGAAGCCGCGAATGTTCACCTTCGGTGCGCCGGGGGTGCCCTGGCCGAGGACGCTGCGGTCGAAGTTGCCCATGACGCCGCGGCCGTGAATCTCGACGTTGACTTCGGGCGGCAGCAAAATCTTTGTCGCCCCCATGATCGACATCGCATGGATGTCGACCTCGGTCGAGGTGAAGTCGGCGTAGCGCAGATCCACCACGCCGTTGCCCCACAAGGCGAAGGTGGTCAGCTTCTTCGGCACGTTCCACCGGCCCCGCCGCTCGAACCCGCTCAACAGGGCCAGCAGCAGAGTGGACGGCGCCGGGTTGGGCTTGCCGCCCCGCCGCGGGTTGATCGGCGAACCCGGCAGATCGGCCCGGAGCTGATCCAACTCCTCATAGGTGGTCGCCGCATAGGCCCTGGTCAGCCGGTCTTCGTAGTCTTTCATCTGCAGCCGGCCCTGCTCGGCCGCGTACGCCAGCAACTGCGCGATCTGGATGCGATCGGTGTCGCCCGCGCGCGACGATTCGTCGCGCGTGTCCTTCGCATCGCGTTGCGCGGAGTTGCTCATCACCCACGAGCCTACGACGTCCGGCTATTGCCGCAAGAGGATTGGTCAAACTGCAACCTTGCCCCGCGCCGCCCGGTTCGTCCGGCGGCGCTTGTTTGACACCTGGCTAACTCGTCCAGCTCGGGGCGCGCTTTTGCAGAAACGCCATCATGCCCTCGCGGGCTTCGTCGGAGACGAAAAGCCGGGCCGATTCCTCAGCGAGCCGCTCGGCGTCGCGGTCGAACCCTTCCAGCACCGCCGCAGTGGTCAGCGCCTTGGATGCCGCCAGACCCTGGGGCGAACCGCGGCCCACATCGGCGAGCAGCTTCGCCACCGCGGCGTCGACGTCCTCGGCCGCCATCGTGATCAGCCCGATGTCCGCCGCCACGCCGGCGTCGAATGTCTCGCCGGTCAGGTAGTAGCGCGCCGCGGCCCGCGGCGACAATTTCGGCAGCAGCGTCAGCGAGATGATCGCCGGGGCGACGCCGATCCGGGCCTCGGTCAGGGCGAAGGTGCTGCGGGGGCCCGCGACGGCGATGTCGCAGGCACCGACCAAGCCGAACCCACCCGCGCGGACATGCCCGTCGATGGCGGCGATCACCGGCAGCGGCGAGGAGACGATGGCCCGCAGCAGCACGGTCATTTCCCGGGCACGCGCCACCGCCATGTCGAAGGGGTCGCCCCCGGCGGCCTCGCTCAAATCGGCACCTGCGCAGAAGGTGCCGCCGGTGTGACCGAGCACCACCGCTCGCACCGCCGGATCCGCCCGCGCATCGCGCAGGCCCTGGTGCAGCTGGGTGACCAGCGCGGTCGAGAGCGCGTTGCGGTTGTGGGGCGAGTTCAGCGTCAGCCACGTGAACGGGCCGCCGGTATCGGCAGGCCCTGCGTATTCGACCAGCGTTTCCATCAGTAGCTTCGGGGCAGGCCCAGCGACGTCTGCGCCACGAAGTTGAGCACCATTTCCCGGCTCACCGGGGCGATCCGGCCGAGCCTGGCCGAGGCGAGCATGGCGGCGACACCGTACTCCTTGGTCAACCCGTTGCCGCCCATCGACTGCACCGCCTGGTCGACCGAACGGGTAGCCGCCTCGGCCGCAGCGTATTTGGCCATGTTGGCGGCCTCGGCCGCGCCCGCGTCATCGCCGCTGTCGTAGAGTGCGGCGGCCTTCTGCATCATCAGCTTGGCCAGTTGCACCTCGATGTGGCACTGCGCCAGCGGGTGCGAGAGTCCTTGGTGCGCGCCGATCGGCGTACCCCACACCTGGCGGGTCTTGACGTAATCGGCGGCCCTGTCGAGGGCGAAGCGTCCCATCCCGACCGAGCTGGCGGCGCCCATGATTCGCTCGGGGTTCAGGCCGGCGAAGAGCTGCGCGATCGCCGCGTCCTCGGAACCGACCAGCGCGTCGGCCGGCAGCCGGACGTCGTCGAGGAAGACCTGGAACTGCCGCTCGGGGCTGACTAGCTCCATTTCGATTGGTGTGTAGGAGAATCCGGGGGCATCGGTGGGCACCACAAACAGTGCCGGCCGCAGCTTGCCGGTCTTAGCCTCCTCGGTGCGGCCGACCACCAGGACGGCCTGCGCCTGGTCGATACCGGAGATGTAGACCTTCTGGCCCTTGAGGATCCAGTCGCTACCATCGCGCCGGGCGGTGGTGGTGATCTTGTGCGAGTTGGAGCCGGCGTCCGGCTCGGTGATCGCGAAGGCCATGGTCAGGGTTCCGTCGGCAATCCCGGGAATCCAGCGCTTCTTCTGCTCTTCGGTGCCGAACTTGCTGATGATGGTGCCGTTGATCGCCGGCGACACGACCATCAGCAGCAACGCGCTGCCCGCCGCCGCCATTTCCTCCATCACCAGGGACAGCTCGTACATGCCGGCGCCGCCACCGCCGTACTCCTCGGGCAGGTTCACCCCGAGGAAGCCGAGCTTGCCCGCCTCCGACCACAATTCGTCGGTGTGCTCGTGCGCGCGTGCCTTCTTGAGGTAGTACTCGCTGCCGTAGTTGGCGGCCCACGCGGCGACCGACTTACGCAGGGCCTGCCGCTCCTCGCTCTCGATGAAGCTGGTGTCGGTCATTTACGAATCTCCTTCTGCTTGGGGCGATTCCACTCGTGCCAGGACGGCGCCCACCTCGACTTGCTGACCGGTACCGACGTTGAGCTCGGCGAGCACTCCGTCGGAGGGTGCGGTGATGGTGTGTTCCATCTTCATCGCCTCCAGCCAGATCAGTGGCTGCCCGGCGGTAACGGTGTCGCCGACCGCGGCGGCGAGGCGGATGACGTTGCCGGGCATGGGCGCTACCAGGGAGCCCTTTTCGACCGTAGAGCCCGGCTCCGGGAAGCGCGGCAGCGCGACCAGGTGAACGGGGCCGCGGGCCGAGTCGACGTAGACGTCGTCACCGTACCGCGCGATCGCGAACGTGTGCGCCACCCCGTCGTCCGCGAGAGTGACCTGATCGGCCGTGGCGGAAACCAGCTGCACCCCTGCGTCGTTCGGCAGTGCCAATCCGGTTCTGGTGAACCGGTATTCGATGTTTTGCTCGGTGTCACCGTCGTCACGATAGGCCTTGACCTGGTAGCCAGACGCCAGGTTTCGCCAACCGCTGGGGACGGCTCCGAGGACGGGCGCCGCCGCGCGATTATGGGCCGCCTCGGCCAGCGCGGCGGCGATCGCGGACAGCCGGACGACGGCGGCGTCTGCCAGCGGCGCCGACAATTTGTCCAGGCCGTGCGTGTCGAAAAACGCTGTGTCGGTGGCGCCTTCGAGGAATGCCGGGTGCCGCAGCACGTTGACCAGCAGCTCACGGTTGGTGCGCATGCCGTGCAGGCCGGCGCGGGCCAGCGCGTCGGCGAGTACGAGCGCCGCCTGCCGGCGGGTCGGGGCGTACGAGATGACCTTGGCCAGCATGGGGTCGTAGTGGATCGACACCGTGAAACCGTCGAGGATGCCCGAATCGAGGCGGATTCCGGTCCGGTGGCCGAGTGAGGCGAACTCGGTCCGAACCGCCGGTACGTCGATCCTGTGCATCACGCCGGCCTGGGGCTGCCAGCCGCGTGCCGGGTCCTCGGCGTAGAGCCGGGCCTCGATCGAATGCCCCTGGGCGGCAGGGGGTTCGGCGTCGAGTCGGCCGCCCTCGGCGATCATGAGCTGCAGTTCGACGAGGTCGAGCCCGGTGGTCTCCTCGGTCACCGGATGCTCGACCTGCAGCCGCGTGTTCATCTCCAGGAAGTAGAACTCTCCGTCGTCATCGGCGAGGAACTCCACCGTCCCGGCTCCGGCGTAACCGATGGCGCCCGCCGCCAGCCGCGCCGCTTCGAACAGCTTGGCCCGCATGCCCGGGGTGCGCTCCACCAGCGGCGAGGGGGCCTCCTCGATGACCTTCTGATGCCGGCGCTGAATCGAGCACTCCCGTTCCCCGACGGCCCAAACGGTGCCGTGGGTGTCGGCCATGACCTGAACCTCGATGTGATGCCCGGTGGGCAGGTACCGCTCGCAGAAGACGGTCGGGTCGCCGAACGCTGACTGCGCCTCGCGCCGGGCCGCCTCGACTTCGCCGGCGAGAGAAGACAATTCGCGAACCACCCGCATCCCGCGCCCGCCACCGCCCGCGGAGGCCTTGACCAGGACGGGCAGCTGCGCCTCGGTGACCGCGTCGGGGTCGAGCTCGTCGAGCACCGGAACCCCGGCGGCGGCCATCAGTTTTTTGGCCTCGATCTTGGAGCCCATCGCCCGTACCGCGTCCACCGGTGGCCCGACCCAGGTCAGGCCAGCGCCCTGCACGGCGGCTGCGAAATCGGCGTTCTCCGAGAGGAACCCGTAGCCCGGGTGGACCGCGTCGGCGCCCGCCGCGCGGGCCGCGGCGATGATCGCGTCGGCGTTCAGATAGTCGTTGGTCTTGGGCAGCCGCACCCGCGCGTCGGCCTCGACTACGTGCGGCGCGGCGGCGTCGGGGTCGGTGTAGACGGCGACCGTGCCCAGGCCCAGCCGCCGGCAGGTGGCGAACACCCGCCGGGCGATCTCGCCTCGGTTGGCGACCAGCACTCGAGTGACCATGGGACTCACATCCGGAAGACGCCGAAGTTCGACGTCCCCTCGATCGGGCCATTGGCAATGGCGGACAAACACATTCCCAGCACCGTGCGGGTGTCGCGCGGGTCGATCACCCCGTCGTCGTACAGCATTCCGGACAACACCAGCGGCAACGACTCCGCCTCGATCTGCCCTTCGACGGCCGCGCGCATCGCGGCGTCCGCTTCCTCGTCGACCTGCTGGCCGCGGGCCTCGGCGGCGGCCCGGGCCACGATGGACAAGACGCCCGCAAGCTGGGCGCCCCCCATCACCGCCGATTTGGCGCTGGGCCACGCGAACAGGAACCTCGGGTCGTAGGCCCGGCCGCACATGCCGTAGTGGCCGGCGCCATAGGAGGCGCCGATCAACAGCGAGATGTGCGGGACGGTCGAGTTGGAGACGGCGTTGATCATCATCGACCCGTGCTTGATCATCCCGCCCTCTTCGTAGTCCTTGCCCACCATGTAACCGGTGGTGTTGTGCAGGAACAACAGTGGCGTGTTCGAGCGGTTGGCCAGCTGAATGAACTGGGTGGCCTTCTGCGACTCCTCGCTGAACAGCACCCCGCGCGCGTTGGCGAGGATGCCCAGGGGGTAGCCATGCAGGCGGGCCCATCCCGTCACCAGCGACGAGCCGTACATGGCCTTGAACTCGTCGAATTCCGAGCCATCCACGATGCGGGCGATCACCTCGCGCGGGTCGAACGGGACGCGCAGGTCCGCGGGCACGATGCCGATGAGCTCCTCGGTGTCGAACAGCGGCTCGATCACCGGCCCCGGGGCCGGGCCCTGCTTGACCCAGTTCAGCCGGGCCACGATGCGGCGGCCGATGCGGATCGCGTCGAGCTCGTCGGCGGCGAAGTAGTCGGCCAAACCCGAGATGCGAGCGTGCATTTCGGCACCACCCAGCGACTCGTCGTCGGATTCTTCGCCGGTGGCCATCTTCACCAGCGGGGGACCGGCGAGGAACACCTTCGAACGTTCCTTGATCATCACGACGTGATCGGACATGCCCGGAATGTAGGCGCCGCCGGCGGTGGAGTTGCCGAAAACCAGTGCGATGGTGGGAATCCCGGCCGCGGACAGGCGGGTCAGGTCCCGGAACATCTGCCCGCCGGGAATGAAGATTTCCTTCTGGGTGGGCAGGTCCGCCCCGCCGGATTCCACCAGCGAAATGACGGGCAGTCGGTTCTCGAATGCGATCTGGTTGGCCCGCAGTATCTTTTTCAGGGTCCACGGGTTGCTGGTGCCGCCCTTGACGGTCGGGTCGTTGGCGACGATCAGGCATTCCACACCGGACACCACGCCTATGCCGGTGACCGTGCTGGCTCCGACTGTGAACGCGCTGCCCCACGCCGCTAGCGGGCTGAGCTCCAGGAACGGGGAGTCGGGGTCGACGAGCAGCTCGATGCGTTCCCGCGCGGTCAGCTTACCGCGGGCGTGGTGCCGCTCGACGTACTTGGGGCCCCCGCCCGCAAGCGCTTTGGCGAGTTCGGCGTCGATCTCCTCAAGCCTCGAGGTTGCCGTCGACGACGCGTCGGCGTACGCGGGGGACTTGGGATCGAGCGTGGACTGCAGAGTGGTCACGATTGATACCCCAGGGTCTTAGCTGCAAGTGAGGTCAGGATTTCGGTCGTCCCGCCGCCGATGCCCAGGATCCGCATGTCCCGGTATTGGCGTTCGACTTCGGATTCGGCCATGTAGCCCATGCCGCCGAACAGCTGGACGGCCTGGTTGGCCACCCATTCGCCGGCCTCGACGGCGGTGTTCTTGGCAAAACACACCTCGGCGATCAGGTTGGTCTCGCCGGCCAGCTGACGTTCGACCACGTGGTGAGAGTAGACCCGGGCGACGTCGATGCGCCGGGCCATCTCGGCCAGCGTGTTCTGCACCGATTGCCGCGAGATCAGTGGGCGGCCGAAGGTCTCCCGGTCGCGGCACCACTGCAGCGTCAGGTCCAGGCACCGCTGGGCGCTCGAATACGCCTGCGCGGCAAGGCCGATCCGCTCAGCTACGAATGCCTGCGCGATCTGGGCGAATCCGCTGTTCTCGGCGCCGACCAGGTTGGCCGCCGGCACCCGCGCGTCGACGAAGGACAGCTCGGCGGTGTCCGAGGACCGCCACCCCATCTTGGCCAGCTTGCGGCTCACCTCGAAACCCGGTGTGCCCTTCTCGATCATGAGCAACGAAACACCGGCCGCGCCGGCGCCGCCGGTGCGCACCGCGGTGACCACGTAATCGGCGCGGACGCCCGAGGTGATGTAGGTCTTGGCGCCGTTGACCACGTAATGGTCCCCATCGAGCACCGCCGAGGTTCGTAGGTGCCCGACGTCCGAGCCGCCGGCGGGCTCGGTGATGGCGAGCGCGCCGATCTTGTCGCCCGCCAGCGTCGGCCGCACGAACTCCTCGATCAGCCGCTGATCGCCGGAGGCGATCATGTGCGGCACCGCGATGCCGCAAGTGAACAGCGACGCGAACACCCCGCCCGGAGCGCCGGCCTGATGCACCTCTTCGCAGATGATGACCGCGTCCGCGCCGTCACCCCCGCCGCCACCGACCGCCTCGGGGAAGCCCGCGCCCAGCAGGCCGGCCGCCCCGGCGCGCCGGTGCAAGTCGCGCGGCAACTCGCCGATGCGCTCCCACTCGTCGGCATGGGGCAGGATCTCGCGTTCGGTGAAGGAGCGCACCGTCTTTCGCAGCTGTTCGCGCTCCGGCGTCGTCCACAGCTTCATAGCAGCCTTTCAGGAATGTCGACATGCCGGCCGCGCAGCCATTCACCCAGCCCCTTGGCCTGCGGATCGAAACGTGCCTGATACGCAACACCCTGGCCCAGAATGCCGTCGATGACGAAGTTGACCGCGCGCAGGTTCGGCAGCACGTGTCGGGTGACCTCGAACTCCGCCGCTTCGGGCAGCAGCTCCTTGAGCAGCTCGACGGTCAGGGTGTTGGCCAGCCAGCGCCACTGTTCGTCGGTGCGCACCCAGACCCCGACGTTGGCCGAGCCGCCCTTGTCGCCGCTGCGAGCCCCGGCGATGCGGCCCAGCGGCACCCTGCGCACCGGCCCCGCGTCAATCGGCTCGGGCAATGCCGGGGCATCGGCGGGTGTCAACTCCAAAGTGTCGGTGGCGCAAGGGATATCGGTGCGGGTCCCGTCGGCGTGCACCGCGACGTGCGGCACCTCGTTGGCGTCGACGTAGCCGGCGGTGAACACGCCGTAGACCTGGCCGTCGCCGGGTGGGGCGGTCACGTGAAAACCGGGATAGCTGGCGAGCGCCAATTCGACGGCGGCCGAGGAGAACTGGCGCCCGACGTTCGCGGGATCGGGGTCGCGGACCACGCAGTGCAGGAGCGCGCTGGCGGCTTCCTCGGTGTCGGCGTCGGTGTGGTCGGTGCGGGCGAGCGACCACTGCAGCTCCGCGGGCTTGACGGTCAGCGCGGCCTCGAGCTGCCGGCGCACCAGGCCGGCCTTGGCCTCGATGTCCAGGCCAGTCAGCACGAAGGTCATGGAGTTGCGGAATCCGCCGATGCTGTTCAGCGACACCTTGTAGGTGGGCGGCGGCGGTTCGCCGAGCACGCCGCTGATGCGCACCCGGTCGGGGCCTTCGGCGGACAGCTCGACGGTGTCCATCCGGGCGGTGACGTCGGGGTTGGCGTAGCGCGCGCCGGTGATCTCGTAGAGCAGCTGCGCGGTGACGGTGTCGACGCTGACCAGCCCGCCGGTGCCGGGGTGCTTGGTGATCACCGACGAGCCGTCGGCGTGGACCTCGGCCAGCGGGAAGCCGGCGTGGGTCAGGTCGGGCACCTCCGTAAAGAAGGAGTAGTTGCCGCCGGTGGCCTGCACGCCGCACTCGATGACGTGGCCGGCGACCACCGCGCCGGCGAGCCGGTCGTAGTCGGTGCGGCCCCAGCCGAAGTGCGCGGCGGCGGCCCCGACGATCACCGAGGCGTCGGTCACCCGTCCGGTGACGACCACGTCGGCGCCGTCACCCAGGCAGTCGACGATGCCCCAGGCGCCCAGGTAGGCGTTCGCGGTCAGGGGCGTGCCCAGCCCGAGGTCCGCGGCGCGCGCCAGCAGATCGTCGCCTTCGACGTGGGCGACCCGGGCCGGGATACCGAGGCGCTCGGCCAGGGCGCGTATGGCGTCCGCCAGCCCGGCCGGGTTGAGGCCGCCGGCGTTGGCGACGATGCGGACGCCCCGGTCAAGGGCCTCGCCGAGGCAGTCCTCGAGTTGGGTCAGGAACGTCTTGGCGTAGCCGCGCTCGGGGTGCTTCATGCGGTCGCGGCCCAGGATCAGCATCGTCAGTTCGGCCAGGTAGTCGCCGGTGAGATAGTCCACGTCACCGCCGGTGAGCATCTCGCGCATCGCCGACAGCCGGTCGCCGTAGAACCCGGAGCAGTTCGCGATCCGGACAGCGTCGCGGCCAGGAGCAGAGGCCATGCGGTCCTCCAATCTGCGTTTCACCGGTGAGCGCAAACCAACCAACCAACCGGTAGGTTAGCGGGTCGCGCCGGTGTCACGTCAAGGACGCCCACCCGGCCCGCGCGGCGAGACTGCCGCCACGGTCGTTGACACGCCGGGATCACAGCCGTCACGGCAATCTCGGCGCCGGTGGGCGTCGTTTTGGTGCCGGGCAGGCCACCGACTATCCTGATAGCAATCGTCGCACGTTCGGCCCCATGGGCCACGCCCGCGCGACAAGCCCCCGGACACGAGGAGTTAGGCCCGACCATGGCCGTACCCAAGCGCAGGATGTCGCGCGCGAACACCCGAAGCCGTCGCGCGCAGTGGAAGGCCACCAAGACCGAGCTCGTCGGTGTGACGGTCGCAGGCCAGAAGCACAAGGTGCCCCGCCGGCTGCTCAAGGCGGCCCGCCTCGGTCTGATCGACCTGGACCGGCGTTAGTTAATCTCGGCAAACACCCGGCGCGCCTCTCAGCCCGCTCTCAGGCGTCGGGACGACACTAGGCCCGTGCGGATACTGGTCGTCGACGACGATCGCGCAGTGCGTGAGTCGCTGCGTCGATCGCTTTCCTTCAATGGCTACTCGGTCGAGTTGGCCCATGACGGGCTGGAGGCGCTCGACATGATCGCCAGCGACCGGCCCGACGCGCTCGTCCTCGATGTGATGATGCCGCGGCTGGACGGCCTCGAGGTGTGCCGTCAGCTCCGCAGCACCGGCGACGACCTGCCGATCCTGGTGCTCACCGCTCGCGATTCGGTATCCGAGCGGGTCGCCGGGTTGGACGCAGGCGCCGATGACTACTTGCCGAAGCCGTTCGCATTGGAGGAGCTGTTGGCCCGGATGCGGGCGCTGCTGCGCCGCACCAAGCCGGATGACGATGACGCCGAATCGGTGCCCATGCAGTTCTCCGACCTGGCGCTGGACCCGGTGACCCGGGAAGTGACTCGCGGGCAACGCCAAATCAGCCTGACGCGTACCGAATTCGCCTTGCTCGAAATGTTGATCGCCAATCCGCGCCGCGTGCTCACCCGCAGCCGGATCCTCGAGGAGGTGTGGGGATTCGACTTCCCCACCTCCGGCAACGCGCTGGAGGTCTATGTCGGCTATCTCCGCCGCAAGACCGAGGCCGACGGCGAGCCACGACTGATCCACACGGTGCGCGGCGTGGGCTACGTCCTTCGGGAAACACCGCCGTGATGAGCCGCCTCCGACGATGATCCGGTACCAACGACCCCAACGCGTACCGCTGCGTGCCACCAGCTCGTTGTCGCTGCGGTGGCGCGTCATGCTGCTGGCGATGTCGATGGTGGCGATGGTCGTGGTGCTGATGGCATTCGCCGTGTATGCGGTGATTTCGGCTGCGCTGTATAGCGATATCGACAACCAGCTGCAAAGCCGTGCGCAGCTGTTGATCGCCAGCGGTTCACTGGCCGCCGACCCCGGAAAGGCCATCGAAGGCACCGCCTATTCGGACGTCAACGCGATGCTGGTGAACCCGGGTCACTCGATCTACACCGCCCAGCAGCCGGGTCAGACGTTGCCGGTCGGCGCCCCCGAAAAGGCGGTGATCCGCGGTGATTTGTTCATGTCCCGCCGCACCGCGCTCGATCAACGAGTCCTCGCCATCCACCTGCCCAACGGCTGTTCGCTGCTGATCTCCAAGAGCCTCAAACCGACCGAGGCGGTGATGACCAAGCTGCGCTGGGTGCTGCTGATCGTCGGCGGCATCGGCGTCGCGGTCGCGGCCGTGGCGGGCGGCATGGTCACCAGGGCGGGGCTACGTCCGGTGGCCCGCCTCACCGAAGCGGCCGAACGGGTGGCGCGCACCGACGACCTGCGGCCCATTCCGGTGTTCGGTAGCGACGAATTGGCCAGGCTCACCGAGGCATTCAACTTGATGCTGCGAGCACTGGCCGAGTCCCGCGAGCGGCAAGCCCGGCTGGTCACCGACGCCGGACACGAATTACGCACCCCGCTGACGTCCCTGCGCACCAACGTCGAGCTGCTGATGGCATCGATGGAACCGGGAGCGCCGCGGCTGCCCGAGCAGGAGATGGTCGAGCTCCGCGCCGACGTGCTGGCCCAGATCGAGGAATTGTCCACGCTGGTGGGCGATCTGGTGGACCTCACCCGCGACGATGCCGGCCAGGTGGTGCACGAACCGGTCGACATGTCCGAGGTGGTCGATCGCAGCCTGGAGCGAGTCCGGCGGCGCCGCAACGACATTCACTTCGACGTCGCCATCACGCCCTGGCAGATGCACGGCGACGCTGCGGGGCTGTCGCGTGCGGTGCTCAACCTGTTGGACAACGCGGCCAAGTGGAGCCCACCGGGCGGTCATGTCGGCGTCACCATGCGGCAACTCGACCCGTCGCACGCCGAGTTGGTGGTGTCCGACCACGGGCCCGGCATTCCGCCGCACGAACGCCGGCTGGTGTTCGAGCGGTTCTACCGTTCGACGACCGCACGCGCCATGCCCGGCTCGGGGCTCGGGCTGGCGATCGTCAAAAAGGTCGTGCTGAATCACGGTGGATTGCTTCGTGTCGAGGACACCGTGCCCGGCGGACAGCCGCCGGGAACCTCGTTTTATGTGCTGCTACCCGGTCGGCGGATGCCCCCGTCGCCGTATCCGACACCCGCCGCGAGTGTCCCAGAGGAAGAGTCCGGCACCGATGCCACCGTCCCCGTGGCCGGCGACCAGTCGAACTCTCGGGAACCCGCGAACGTTATCTCAGTGGACTCTCAGTCCGCGCGGGCAAGGTAGGTCTGCAGCTACTGTTGAAGAACCCAGTCGAGCCGACGAGCCGATACTGAGATAGAGGAAGTGCGACCTAGCGACATGACGAATGACCCGAGGTATTCGCCACCGCCGCAGCAGCCGGGATATCGTCCCGCGCCGAATCAGCCTGCGCCCACCCCGACCCACCCGGGGACCTCTGCTTACGGCCAGGGGCATCAGCAACCGTATAGCCAGCCATTCGACTGGCGGCAGCGTTCGCAGACCTCCCAATTCCGGCAGCCCTACGACCCGTACAACGGCACCGGTCCGGGCCGGACGCCGGGGGGAACCGGGGTAGGCCCCCTGCCCGGGGCCACCGGGACCGGCCCGATTCCCGGCATGCTGCCCCCTATGCTGCCGCCGGGTCCCCAAAAACGTTCCCGCGCAGGGCTGTTGACCGTAGGCGCGTTGGCCATCGCGGTGGTGTCGGCGGGCATCGGCGGGGCCGCGGCGACGGCTGTCGAGCTGGGCACGCACACCACCAGCGGCAACGGGCGCAGCGTCATCGGCGCCCCCACCGTCCCGGCGGCGAACATGCCGCCGGGCAGCGTCGAACAGGTCGCCTCCAAGGTGGTGCCCAGCGTCGTCATGCTGGAGACGGATCTGGGCCGCCAGTCCGAAGAGGGCTCCGGCATCATCCTTTCCGCCGACGGGCTGATCCTGACCAACAACCACGTGGTCGCGGCGGCCGCGGGGCCGCCGAAGGGCCCCGCGGCACCCCCCGGCGGTCCGCCCGGAGGCCCCGGTGGCGGACCCGGTGGTCCGGCGCCCAAGACCACGGTGACCTTCGCCGACGGCCGCACCGCACCCTTCACGGTCCTCGGCGCCGATCCCACCAGCGACATCGCCGTGATCCGCGTGCAGGGCGTCTCCGGCCTCACCCCGATCTCCCTGGGCTCCTCGTCGGATCTCCGCGTCGGCCAACCGGTGGTGGCCATCGGGTCGCCGCTGGGTCTGTCGGGCACGGTGACCACCGGGATCGTCAGCGCGCTGAATCGGCCGGTGTCCACCACGGGTGAGTCGGGCAACCAGAACACCGTGCTGGACGCGATCCAGACCGACGCCGCCATCAACCCGGGTAACTCCGGCGGCGCGCTGGTCAACATGAACGGCCAGCTGGTGGGCGTGAACTCGGCCATCGCCACCCTGGGTGCCGATTCGCCGGATGCCCAGAGCGGTTCGATCGGGCTCGGGTTCGCGATCCCGGTCGACCAGGCCAAGCGCATCGCCGACGAGCTGATCAGCAGCGGCAAGGCGTCCCACGCCTCGCTCGGCGTGCAGGTGACGAACGACAAGGGCTCCCCGGGCGCCAAGGTCGTCGACGTCGTGCCGGGTGGTGCGGCCTCGAGCGCCGGCGTGCCCAAGAATGTGATCGTCACCAAGGTCGACGATCGTCCGATCAGCAGCGCTGACGCCCTGGTCGCGGCCGTGCGGTCCAAGGCGCCCGGCGACAAGATCTCGCTGACCTTCCAGGATCCCGCTGGTGGCAGCCGTACCGTGCCGGTGACCCTGGGGAAGGCGGATCAGTAATGCGAGTCGAAGAACCCTCGGCGGCGGGATTGTCGGAGCTCGGTTATACCGTGGCACCCATGGATACGGGTGCGGAGTTGGTAGTCGGCCGGGCCCTGGTCGTGGTGGTCGACGATCGCACCGCTCACGGGGACGAGGACCACAGCGGTCCGCTGGTAACCGAACTGCTGACCGAGGCCGGATTCGTCGTCGACGGTGTGGTTGCGGTCGCGGCGGACGAGGTCGAGATTCGCAACGCGCTCAACACCGCGGTGATCGGCGGCGTGGACCTGGTGGTCTCCGTTGGCGGTACGGGTGTCACCCCGCGCGACGTCACCCCGGAGGCCACCCGCGAAATCCTGGACCGGGAAATCCTCGGCATTGCCGAAGCCATTCGAGGCTCGGGGCTGTCCGCGGGGATCATCGACGCCGGGCTGTCACGCGGCCTGGCCGGGGTGTCCGGAAGCACGTTGGTGGTGAACCTGGCCGGTTCCCGGTACGCGGTGCGCGACGGAATGGCGACGCTGAATCCGCTGGCCGCTCAAATCATCGGGCAGCTGTCGAGCCTGGAGATCTGACCGCCTAGGTCTGTGACTCGGCGTCGGCGCGTGGTCCGTGCTCGGGTGGGGGCGTAGTGGTCGTCCCGCCGTGCTTGCCCGACGAATCTCCGTCGGTCTGGGCGAGCAGGTCCCGGATTTCGGTGAGCAGGACAACCTGGGCGTCGTCGGCCTGCTCGACCTCACCGCGCTTACGCAGCGTGTTGTAGGGCAGCACGACGAAGAAGTAGACGACCGCGGCGATGAGCACGAAGTTGATCGCGGCCGATAGCAGGATGTTCAGGTCGATGGTCTGGCCGCCGCCGATGCTGATCTTCAAGGCGCCGACGTTGGATTGCTGTTTGACGCCGATCCGGTTGATCAGCGGCGCGATGATGCTGTCGGTGAACTTGGTGACCAGTGCGGTGAAGGCGGTACCGATGACCACCGCGACGGCCAGGTCGACGATGTTGCCCCGCGAGAGAAACTCCTTGAACCCTTTGAACATTGAGATGTCCTTCCTGGGATTGGGCAGAGTTTGCTGTCGGCCGCGTGGCCGACGGCGGGGAGGCACTCAGTGCAGGGTGAGGGTCACCGCCTGACCCAGCGCCGAGCCCGCCACCGTATTCGCCACGCGAGCCGGCAGCGCAACTAAGACTACGCGGTCACCGTCCGCGCCCTGGACCTTTGGCCTGGCCGACACGAGCACCACGACGGCGTCGGTGGCCACCACCTTCGGGGCGGCCTGGGGAGTCTCCGGTGAGCCGGTTGTCGGTGCGGCCAGCACGTCGACGACGTCGCCGACGCGGACAAGGTCGATCAGGGCGCTATCCGCCAGCCGCAGCGGCACGATGCGGGCGCCGGGACCCGCCTTCGACGCGATTGCGGCCTCGGCCAGCCGGCTGCCCAACAGCCGCACATCGGTGAGCACCTCGCCGCGCCTCGCCGGGCCGGCCAGCGTCGAACCGGCCACGGCGCTGACGTCGGTCAGTGACCCATCGGGAACGGTTGAGGCCAAACGCTTTTCGAGACGGACATCGGCGGGGGTCAACGCGGCGCCCGGCCGCAGGTCGTGATCGGCGATCAGCACCTCGGCATAGTCACCGGCCGGGTCGCAGCGCAGCGCCGCCAGGGCGGCCAGCACGACGAGCCCGCCGGCGGCGACACGCCGCGCCA
Organism: Mycobacterium sp. 852002-53434_SCH5985345; assembly: GCF_001667155.1. Taxonomy (NCBI): domain Bacteria; kingdom Bacillati; phylum Actinomycetota; class Actinomycetes; order Mycobacteriales; family Mycobacteriaceae; genus Mycobacterium; species Mycobacterium sp. 852002-53434_SCH5985345. The sequence goes on along the minus strand of NZ_LZIE01000090.1, from coordinate 86,299 downwards.
GCACGGTCTTGGTCCAATCCGGACGCAGCATCAAGAGGCGGCTGAACAGGCTTGGATTCAGCGATGATTCGCCCACTCCGCGAACGTAAGCGCAACGCGGTCACCGGCGCATGCCGGCGGCAAAAGCGTTTGTGGATAACCCGTTAACTCGAGGCAGCGGCGGCGGACGCCGTCGAGGTACTGCTCGACTTCTCGGTCGAGCCGGATTTCTCGCTCGACCCGGACTTCTCCGCGGATCCCGAGGTCGACCCGGAATCGCTCGACGAGGACCCGTTGGTAGAACTCGTGGACTTCTTGTTGCCGGACTCGCGGCTGTCGGTGCGGTAGAAGCCGCTGCCCTTGAACACCACGCCCACGGAGTTGAAGAGCTTGCGCAGCCGCCCGGAGCAGCGCTCGCAGGTGGTCAGCGCATCGTCGGTGAAGGCCTGCACGATGTCGAAGCGATCGTCGCACTCGGTGCACTGATAGCTGTAAGTCGGCACAAAAACCTCCGGGTGATTGCAAAGTGCTGTTAGCACTCTAACGTCTCAAGTGCTAGAACCGCCACGTGACGCCGCTCATTCCCGATCTGTTATCCCAGATCGAGTGGTATTAGTCCCACCCGCGGGGTGAGCGCATCGGTCATCGGTATGTCGTGCGGCTCGGCGGGCAACTCGTCCACCAACTCCGCGTCGCGCACGAGCGCGATCAGCCGGGCGTGGGGGTCGCGGCCGGGCAGGGAGCGATCGTAGAAACCACGCCCCCGGCCCAACCGCACCCCGGAGCGGTCGACGGCCAACGACGGCACCAGGATCAGGCTCGCCTCCGCGATCGCCGACGCCGGCAGCCACGGTTCCGGAGGCTCCAGCAATCCCCACCGCGCCGATGCCAATGTGCCGGGCCGGTATTCGCCCCAGCGCATCGGCAGGGGCGTGTTGTCGGCGGTGGTGCGCGCAACCGGTAGCAGCACCCGTCCGGCCAGCCGCAGCAACACGTCCACCATGTCGATCGAGCCGGGCTCGGCGCCGACCGGCACGTATGCGCAGATCGTGCTCCCGCTGCTCAGGAAGTTTTCCGCGGCCTCCAGTCGCTGGCACAACATGCGCGCCTCGTCGGCCCGAACGGCGTCGGCAACGCGGCGCCGGGCCGCCTGCAGCTGCCCCCGCAACACGGCCTTGCTGGTGGTTGCCATGGGTTAACCATTGCAGCCGGGTCTTCGGCCGCGCCACATCGACTCGGCAAACCGTGTTCGGGTTATCGTGTGAACAATGTCAAGCCCAAAAGTGGTGGTCCCACACACGGCGATCGTGCCCGCTGCCGGTCTTGGTACCCGCTTCCTGCCCGCGACGAAAACGGTTCCCAAGGAGCTGCTGCCGGTCGTCGATACCCCCGGCATCGAGCTGGTCGCCGCCGAGGCGGCTGAGGCGGGCGCCGACCGCCTGGTGATCATCACCTCCGAGGGCAAGGACGGCGTCGTCGCGCACTTTGTCGAGGACCTGGTCCTCGAGGGCACGCTGGAGGCCCGCGGCAAGAAGGCCATGCTCGACAAGGTGCGTCGCGCGCCGCAGCTGATCAAGGTCGAGTCCGTGGTGCAGGCCGAGCCCCTGGGCTTGGGGCACGCCATCAGCTGCGTGGAGCCCGCGCTGACGTCCGACGACGACGCCGTGATGGTGCTGCTGCCCGACGACCTGGTGCTGCCGACGGGCGTGCTGGAGGCGATGGCGAAGGTGCGAGCGGACCACGGTGGCACGGTGTTGTGCGCCATCGAGGTGACGCCCGAAGAGATCAGCGCCTACGGGGTTTTCGATGTCGAGCCGGTGCCCGGCAACGACAACCCCGACGTGCTGAAGGTCAACGGCATGGTCGAGAAGCCCAAGCGCGAGGACGCCCCATCGATGTTGGCCGCGGCGGGCCGCTACGTGCTCGACCGCGCCGTCTTCGACGCGTTGCGCCGCGTCGACCGTGGGGTGGGCGGCGAAGTGCAGCTGACCGATGCGATCGCCCTGCTCATTTCGGAGGGCCACCCCGTGCATGTCGTCGTGCATCACGGATCCCGACACGACTTGGGAAATCCCGGCGGCTACCTCAAGGCTGCGGTTGACTTTGCATTGGATCGTGACGACTACGGCCCGGATTTGCGGCGATGGTTGGTGGCGCGGTTAGGCCTGGCCGAGAAGTAGCCGGCCGATGCGCCCGGCCCGACACGGCGCCCGTCTAGGGCAGAGAGGCGCGCTGTGCGTTCTGTGGAGGAGCAGCAGGCCCGGATAACGGCCGCCGCGGTGGCTCCGCGGCCGATCCGGGTGGCCATCGCCGAGGCGCAGGGGCTGATGTGCGCCGAGGAAGTAGTCACCGAGCGCCCCATGCCCGGGTTCGATCAGGCCGCGATCGACGGTTATGCGGTGCGCAGCGTCGACGTGCTGGGCATCGGCGAAGTGGGCGCCGACAGTCTGGGCGAGCCGCCCGGCGATGCGGAGCTCGACGAAGACCGGCGCGAGGGCCTGGTCCTGCCCGTGATGGGGACCGTCGAGGCCGGTGCGCGCACACCCAGCCGCCTGCAGCCCCGCCAGGCCGCCCGCGTGCACACCGGGGCCCCGTTACCCACGCTGGCCGACGCCGTCATCCCGTTGCGCTGGACCGATGGCGGCAGCTCGCGGGTGCGGATCCTGCGCGGGGCACCATCGGGCGCGTACGTGCGCCGCACCGGGGACGATGTGCAGCCCGGTGACGTCGCGGTGCGTGCGGGCACGGTCATCGGCGCGGCCCAGGTCGGCCTGCTGGCGGCGGTCGGGCGCGAACGGGTGCTGGTGCATCCGCGGCCGCGGGTGACGGTGGTCGCCGTCGGCGGCGAACTGGTCGACATCTCGCGCACCCCGGGCAACGGCCAGGTGTACGACGTCAACTCCTACGCGTTGGCGGCAGCAGCCCGCGACGCCGGCGCGGAGGTCAACCGCATCGGCATCGTCAGCAGCGACCCCGGCGAATTCCGCGAAGTCATCGAGGGCCAGGTCAACCGGGCCGAGGTGGTGGTGATCGCCGGCGGCGTCGGGGGTGCCGCGGCCGAGCGGGTGCGGTCGGTGCTTTCCGAGCTCGGGGAGATGGAAGTCGTCCGCGTAGCGATGCATCCCGGGTCCGTCCAGGGATTCGGGCAGCTGGGCCGCGATGGTGTCCCGACGTTCCTGCTGCCCGCCAACCCGGTCAGCGCGCTGGTCGTCTTCGAGGTGATGGTGCGGCCGCTGATCCGGCTTTCCCTGGGCAAGCGCCAGCCGATGCGCCGGGTCGTGCAAGCCCGCACCCTGTCGCCCATCACGTCGGTCGCCGGGCGCAAGGGCTACCTGCGCGGCCAGCTGATGCGCGACCAGGAGACCGGTGAATATCTGGTGCAGGCGCTCGGTGGAGCCCCGGGGGCGTCCTCGCACCTGCTGGCCACCCTCGCCGAAGCGAACTGCCTCGTGGTGGTGCCCAGCGGCGCCGAACAAATCCGCACCGGCGAGATCGTCGACGTCGCCTTCTTGGCTCAGCGCGGTTAAGTGCAACGACTCCGCGCGTTCGTGAACCTGTTGCGTACCAACGCCCGTCATCCGGGTTGGCCGCTGGACGTCGGGCCGTTGCGCGTCCCGGCGGGGGTGGTCCGGTTGCGGGCGGTGCGAATGCGCGACGGCGCCCAGTGGAGCCGCATCCGGTTGGCCGACCGCGCGCACCTCGAGCCGTGGGAGCCCAGCGCGGAGGGCGATTGGACGGTCCGGCACACGGTCGCCGCGTGGCCGGCGCTGTGCTCCGGCCTACGCGCCGAGGCCCGTGCCGGCCGCATGTTGCCCTACGTCATCGAGCTCGACGGGCAGTTCTGTGGCCAGCTGACCATCGGCAACGTCACCCATGGGGCGCTGCGGTCGGCGTGGATCGGCTACTGGGTGCCGCGGTCGGCGACGGGGGGCGGCGTGGCCACGGCGGCGTTGGCGCTGGGCCTGGACCATTGCTTCGGCCCGGTGATGCTGCACCGCGTGGAGGCCACCGTGCGGCCCGAAAACGCCGCCAGCCGAGCCGTATTGGCGAAAGTCGGGTTCCGCCAGGAGGGGCTGTTGCAGCGCTACCTCGAGGTGGACAAGGCGTGGCGGGACCATCTCTTGATGGCCATCACCGCCGAAGAGGTGTCCGGATCGGTGGCCTCGACCCTGGTCCGGGGCGGACACGCCAGCTGGGCTTGACCGCCCCTCGCGATGTGGCTACCGCGACACGAGTGACTCATGGTGCTTGTGAGAGGCAAATTACAGGTGTGTAATTGTCCTGGTCACCAAGACCCGGCCGCGCTGGACCCGGTGGGCCTCGCGGGGATCGGAACCGAAGAGAGCAGGTCGTCATGCCAAGCATTCCGCAGTCACTGTTGTGGATCTCGCTCGTAGTGCTCTGGCTGTTCGTCTTGGTGCCGATGCTGGTCAGCAAACGCGACGCTGTGCGGCGCACCAGCGACGTGGCCCTGGCGACCCGGGTCCTCAACGGTGGCGGGAACTCGCGCCTGATCAAGCGCAGCGGTCCGGCCGCCGGTCACCGCACCGACCCGGACTGGAAGCCACCGGAAGAGTCGGCCGAAACCGAGCTCGACGAGGACCGCGACCTCGCCGAGGAGGAGAACGAAGAGGACGCAGACGAGCACGACACCGAGGAACTGCGCCAGTTGCGCCCGGTGGTGATGAAGGTTGCGGCGCCCGAGCGCAACGAGCCCGACTACCTCGACGTCGACGTCGTCGAGGATTCACAGGCGCTTCCGGCGGGCGTGGCGGTCGAGGAGGAAGCCGAGGACGACGAGGATTCCGACACCGATGTCGTCGCCCACGCCGGCGACGAAGAAGACGACGAAGGCTTCGAATACGTCGAGGACTCTTCGGGTCTGGAGCCGGAGGCCGAGGCCGACGACGAGGAAATGCCGGCGCCGGTCCCGCGGAACGCCTCCCGGCGCCGCCGGTTCGACGCGAAGACCGCCGCCGCGGTCAGCGCCCGCAAGTACAAGTTCCGCAAGCGGGTGCTGATGGTGATGGCGGTCGTCCTGGTCGGCACGGCCACAGCCGCGTTCAAGATCTCGCCGAGCGCCTGGTGGGCGTGCGGCACCGCCACCGCGGTGACGCTGCTGTACCTGGCGTACCTGCGGCGCCAGACCCGGATCGAGGAGAAGGTGCGCCACCGCCGAATGCAGCGGATGGCGCGGGCGCGGATGGGCGTGGAGAACGCCTACGACCGCGACTACGACGTGGTTCCGTCTCGGCTGCGGCGTCCCGGCGCGGTGGTGCTGGAAATCGACGACGAGGACCCGATCTTCGAGCACCTGGACTACGCGATGCCGATGCGGAACTTCGGTTGGCCCCGGGACCTGCCGCGCGCCGTCGGCGAGTAGTGCCGGCAGTTCGGCGGTTCGTGCCGCGGCTGGTAGCCTGCTAGCGGTCAGGGGCTATGGCGCAGTTGGTAGCGCGACTCGTTCGCATCGAGTAGGTCAGGGGTTCGAATCCCCTTAGCTCCACAGAGTTTGAGCAGGTCAGGCCATCGTTCGAGCAATATCGGGAGCCGTCTGCGGAGACCGCGCGGCAGTTTGGCCGGCCGCGCGCGGCGGCCAGGTCCGGCGTGGTCGCGGTGACTGGCAGGCGTAAATTCGCCTGCATACACTTCGCTCGTGTCTCAACCGTTGCGTGTGGATACGGCCGGTGTGCAGGCGATGGCCACCCGTTGGAGCGCCTTGGCTGGCGATCTCGGTGAGACGCTGGCGGCCCCGACGCTGGGCTTGTCCTGTCAGGCCAGCGCGTCTGCGGTCACCGCCGCCCACGGCGACGTGGCCCGGTTCAGTAGCGGATTGGCCGCACGGGTGGGGACACGCGCCACTGCTGTCGCTGAAGCGGATCACCGCTATGCGTCCAGTGAAGCCGCTTCCGCCACGGAATTCGCTGCGGTGGCACCGTCGGTGAACGGCGGGTAGCAATGGCGGGGGTCGCTGGGGTTCCCGGCTTGTCCGCGCTGTTGGCTTGGCCGACCGACCACCTGACCGAGGCGGCCGATTACTGGGAGACCGTCGGCGAGCGCAGTTATGGCGTCGCGCACCAGGTGTGGCGGGACGCGCTGTCAGTCGATTGGCGCGGCGATGCCGCTCTCGCGGTGCGCAGCGCGACGCACTCCGATATGACAAGCACCAGCGCGGTCGTCGACCAACTCCGAGCCGCGGCAGGCGTCGCACGCGGCGCCGCTTCAGATCTCACCGCGGCTCGCTCCCGGGTGCGTTACGCCGTCGAAGACGGGCGCAGCGCGGGGTTTGTTGTTGGCGAAGATCTTTCAGTTAGCGATCGTATGGTCGGCGGCTCGACCGCGCAGCAGGCCGCTCGGCAAGCTCAGGCGCAGGCCTTGGCGAGCGATATCCGCCAGCGCGCCGTGCAACTCGTGAGCCTCGACCAAGAGGTCGCCGGCAAAATCAGTGTCGCGGTCGCCGGCATCCGCGATACCTTCCCGGCCGACAACCACGTTCGTGGCGTCGACAACCACACGTTCAAAGACGCTCCGCAGCCGGCGATGTCGCGCGAGCAAGCCAAGGCGGGCCTGCGGGATGTCAACCGGAGGATTTGGGAGCACAACAATATCGATAAGCCGGTCATTGATCGGCTGCCGCCCAATGATCCGCGACGAGCCGATTTCAACTTCGAGGCTGAGCAGCTGAACTCGGAAAAGCGGCAATATCTTGACGTCCTATTCCATCAGCATCCGCCGGAAACCGTCGCCGGCCCGCACGGGGAGCAGCTGCCGGGCGTTCCTGCCGGGGAAAGTTCAACCGGGCCAGCAGATTCCGGTAAGGGGTGGCTTTTCCCCATCCAGCCCGGACAGGCGGGCTGCGATCCGCGGGTGACAACTATTCGCGTCATGGAGCCGACGCCCCAGTATCCGAATGGTTATGTAGTGTATATGAATGGCATGGGTCAAACGGTGAATCCTTTTACCGGACGGACGATTCCACCATCCGACGACTTCGCACATATACCGTTGCCGGAGTGAGGAGAAGCTACTACCCATGAGTCTTTATCCGGTCAGTCAGCTTTACGAATTCACACCGGAGGTGGAGGCAACAACGTCCTCGCGACGAAATCCCCTCGTCTTGGTGGGCGCGCTGGATGAAGCCGAGTTCATTGATATGCGCCTGTCACCCCAGCGCTCCCGCGTCGGAGTTCTGTGCGCCATTCAATGGTGTCGCGACTTCGAGGGTTCGAACGCGGCCCTGGTCGTGCTGAACGGCGTGGGAGGCGTGACCTGGTCGAACGACGACCAGGTGCGTCAGCGCCCCTGGCACGCTCAATATGGTGATTGGGAGCCAACGCGATCTGCACGGGCCGGGGGGCCATTCCCGACGCGGGATGCCGGGAACGAGGATTCGTGGGCTGTTGATGCGGCCGGCGCGCCACTGCCTCTTGAGGGTTCGAAGGGCGCTGAACCGCCGGACTATGTTCTGCGGTTCGGTCGTTTGACCGTGTCGGGTCAAGCAGCTCGTGTTTACATCGGGCAGATCGAGGGGTTGGGCGATACTCCGCCCGATATGGGGGAGTTGGGCGATGCCGAGATTATCGCTGGATTTCCGCAGTGGTCATCGGTAATGGAAGTCCGGGAGTACTACACGTATTTCTGGTCCGCGGAATAGCCGACCACGCGACCTATTTCTTGTCGCGGGGCAGCCGGCAGCCGGTGTAGCCGGCGACGACGAGGTTCCCCCGGTAGCCGACCTTGATGAAGATCCCGGTGGGGCCGTAGAACCCCACGTCGTGGTTTCCGGGGCTGTTCTGCATCACCTGCACGTCGGTGGCGTCGATCTTGGCGGCCGCCTGTTTGGCGGTCTCCTGGATCGTCGCCCACTGTTGCTCGGAGACCGGCACGTTGGCGGCAACGGCGTCGGGGAGGAAGTAGCGTTTGCCGTCGGTTTGCTCGTACGGTCGCTCGCAGTTGTCGCCGGAGCCCTCGTGCGGTGTCTCCCACCTGATCGAGGGGATCAATTTGCTTGCCGCGGCGGTGATCTCGTTCATCGCGGCCTGCACCTGGGTTTGGGTGTCCTCGAACGAGGGCAGGGACTTGAGCACCTGGAGGGCCTTGGTCGCGTCGTTGGGTGGGGTCGGCGCGTAGGGCTGGTTCACGTGACATCCTCCTGCGGCTAGTGCGATTGCGGCCATGGCGATGCACAGCATGCCGTGGCGTTGCAGGTTCCGGGCGCTGGTCTGGTTGTTGCTCACTTCGTGGGAACCGCCTTATCTCCGAGTCCGGCGAGGACGGCGGCGATGTTGTAGTTGGTCGTTCTCAGTCCGCCGCCGTCGGGGAAGCGAGGGTAGTCGCTGTGGCCGTGCGCGTCTTGAAGGGTGAGGGTGCCGCCATGGCCGTCAGACACGGTGGCGGGACCGGTGGCCAGGTGGGTGAAGTTCGGGTTGGTCGCCGGGTTCGGGCCGAAGTGGCCGGCGCCGGAGGCGTCCGCCGCCCCCAGGACACTTGTAGCGAGGTCCCGGAAGGGCGGCGGCAGGAAGGGCGCGACGTCGTGGGCGATGGCCGGGCCGTCGTAGGTCCACTGGATCGGGTCGTCGGGCGTTTCCATGGTGAACACGTGCCCAGGCTGCAGGTGGAGTTGTTGCGGTGTGGAGGCTTCGATGCCGGGTGAGCCGTAGAACAACGCTCGCGACACCCCGTGATCGCCGGGCTCTTGCAGGGCAAGGCCGGTGGTCAGCGAGCCGTAGGAGTGTCCTATCGCCGTGAGGTCGGCCGGGCCGCCGTGGTGGGCGGCCTGAATCCCGTCGTAGAAGCCGGCCAGGTCATGGGCACCGGCTCTGGCGACGGCGTCGTGGCTGACATCCCACCCGCCGGCAAGCGATTTGCCGATGTCGTCGAAGCCCGGCACCTGCGGCGGGTCATACCCGATCCACGCGATGGCCGAGACGGTGTCGTGTTCGTGCCCAGGGGTCAGGCTCAATTGGCGGAGCGCCTCCTTTCTCGCGTCGGTCGCCTCGGACACCATGCCCCCGATGGCGCCGTGGACGGTGGTGTTCAAGCCGGGCGCGGTGACCGATACGTGGGTGGCCGTGTCGGGGTCTCCGACCGCGATCGCAGCGCGCGCCTGCTTACCGGTCTTGGTGTCGAGCAGCATCAGCTTGCGATCGGGGCTCGCTTTGACGGTTCTGTCGACGGCTTGCAGGTCGGGCAGGTACTTGGCCCCGTCCCGGGCCGCATCGTATTGGCGTTGCCACGCCTCGTAGGCGAGGCGGTCGTCGAAAATTGCCCCCGGCTCGTTCGGCGGCGGAATGTTCTTGCCCGCCGCCCAATCGGGATGCTGGGCCTTCAGCGCGTCGGCCTGTGCAGCGGCCGCCTGAGCGCGGCCCAGTTCGTCGGCAAGGTTGAGCCGGTTGTAGTGATCCCGGTCCACCGCGGGCATCCCGTTGTGATTTCCGATCGATGGGTTCCGTTGATACTCACGGTCTTTCTGCGCGGGCGTAAGAGTGTTCCAGACGTCCGCAAATTCCTTGGGATCATCCGGCAGGTCCGGTACCGGCGACAGCGGACCCTCGACCGCCTGGATACCCGACTGGTCGTATCCGTCGCCGTGCAAGGCGCCCAGTGACCTCTGCAGCGTGTTGGAGTAGCCGTCGCGGATCGACTGCAGCTGGTGCAGAGCATCCCTGGTCTCGTCGGCGGCGTCGGCACGGGCGTCTTTGATCAACGACTCCAGCTGGGAACGACTGCTCGGGTCGAGTTTGGGGTCCTCCAGATCCTTCATCGCCGCGCCGATGAGCTTGTCGAGCAGCTGCAACTGCCGTTCCAGCGCGGCGATCTGGGCGGCGCCGGCCTTCTGCGCCTCGGCCAAGGCGGCCGCGATGTTCTCCAGGTCGACCCCGATCTTGGGTAGCTTCAGGGATTGCGCCCCAATCGATTTGACCGTCCGCTGCACCTCGGCCGAATCGTTGATCGGGTGGTCGCCGTTCTGGTGGTTCCAGGCCGCGTCGAATCGGTTACGGGCTTGCTCGAACGCATGGTCCGCCTCAGCGGTGCACACGCCGGCCTGGTGGAAGGCGTCCGCCAATTGAGAAATCTCGAACGGGTTGCCGGCCTGCAGACTCCGGTTGATCGCCCACGGATCGCCGCCGGCCTGGCCGATCAAATCGGCAACGTTGAGCCAGACCAGCTGCATCGCACCGCCAGAAAGTTCGCCATTCGTTCCCCGGACAGGCTGATGACGTTACTCCCCGAATTGGGATCCCGTGTTCAAGCACTCAACCCGTCACGGGTGAGCAACGAGATACGTTTCGTTGTCCAGGTCGGCGGTCAGTTCGTCGACGTCGAAGGGGCGGTTGAGCCGGGCGTGCAACGCCTTCGGGTCGATCAGGAGGCTGATCTCGGCGGTCTGGCGAGCGAACATTCGTCCAATGAGTGGGTAGAGGCGCCGCATGATCGCCCGCTCCCCGGCGGTGCAGCGCGATGCGCAGTAGCCGACGTGTCCGATCTCGTCCGTCAGGATCTCGCTGTACAGCAGTTCGATTCGCTCGGCGACTTCCGGTTCGTCCGCGAATAGTTTGATGCCGGCGCGCCGTAGCTCGTCGAACATGATGCAGCCCGCCATCTCAGCGGCTCCGACGAAGAGAAAGCTCGGCCGTTCGGGTAGGAAAACGCCGGTCTTCACGAACTGGCGCATCACGAACGGTGGGGGAACGACTTGAAACGTCAGATCGAAGATGTCGAGGGCGTACGCGAGCAGCCGCGTGTGGTAGTGCTCTTCGAGTTCGAGGTAAACGTTCTCGGGCGGCAGGTTCTGATCGCTGTTGCGCCCGTAGGTTTCCCCGAGTCCGACTCCGAACCTCTCAGCCTGGTTCAGTTTGGCCGTTGCCAGCAGGAACAGCATCTTCGGATCCAGCCCGGCTTCCGGTCGCCGGCGGCGCAGGTTGCGAAGGAACGTGTCTCGGTCGGCGGGATGGGCTGACCGGACGGGGTTCGCCTCGAGCTCGTTGAAGAAATGCTCGCGATTCGCCAGCCGCCTGTTGAGCAGGTCGGCTTCGCCGTCACGCCGGGCCAGAAAGTCCCGGTACCCTTCGATGCCGTTCATCGTTTCTCCATTCCTTTGACAATCGTTGTCACGTAACGGCTTAACTGCGCAGGATCGTGTGTTCCGGTGGCCAGCAGGGCGAAGAGTCCGGTGAGAAAGAACGTCCCGAGCTCCGCGGCGTCTACCTCGGCCGAGACTTGCCCCGCGGATTGCGCCCGGCTGATGAGGCCCACCAGAAACCGTGCGAGCGGGTGTTGCGCGAACTCGTCTTCGACCGGACGGGACGACGAGAAGTGTAGGCCGAGCATGTCCCGGAAAACTGCTGCGCCCAAACGTTTTTCGGCATCTAGGACGTGGGCCACGAGTTGCGAGAGGATCGACGACAGGTCACCGTTGGCGGCGCCGAGTTCGCTGATGATCCGCGTCTCCTCGCTGCGCTCCAACTCGGCGAGAACGTGCTCCTTCGTCGGGAAGTGGAAATAGAAGGTTCCCCGCACCACGCCCGCCGCGGCGGCGATGGCGCTCACGTCGGCGGCGGCAAGCCCGCGCTGCGCAATCTCGGCCAGCGCGGCGTCGAACAAGCGTGCCCGGGTCTCGAGTCGTCGAGCCTCCCGGACGCCCCGTGCCGATGTTGCGGCTCCGGGAGGGGCCTGTGCCTCCATGGCTGCACGGTACGGCAAGTCGCTGACGCCCGTCAATGACGGCCGTCAACGAATCGAGGGGCGATCGAAGAGCCGGACCGACTGCCCTTAGCGGCCGGCTGATTCACCCTTCGGTGAAGCCGGGAGCAAGAAACCGGTGCAGCACTTTTCGTTCGACGCGACTGCTCGCCAGCGGCCAGTAGGCCAGGGACAGCACCACCCGTACGATCCACTGCGCCGCCTCCGGGTCGTCGGTGATTCCCGTGAGCTCGGCCGCCAGATGACTGAGCACCGGCGAGGAATGCAACTCGCCCAAGTCCGGAGAACTGCCCGGACTGAGCATCAACCGTCGCAACGGGTCCGATCTGATCTGCTCGAGTGCGACGGTGACGGCGGTGATGACGCGTTCGGGCCCACTGAGCCCCTCCACGGCACGGCGAACCGTCTCGATGATCCCCGCTGCCAGGCGAATCAGCACCGCGTCTCGTATCTGGGCTTTGCCGCCCGCATAGCGGTAGATGGTGGCTCGCGAGCAGTGGACCCTCGTCGCCAGGGTGTCGATGTCGAAGGCATCCAGCCCTTCGCGCACTACGAGGTCGGTTGCCGCGGCGTAGATACGTTCAGCCGCCGCGGTCCGGCGATCGCCACCGACGACCCAGTCGTCTCGGACCACGGCCTCCACCCCCTTGAGTCGCTGAATGTATATCTTCTCAGAATTGAGACGATCTTGGCGATATGTTTCACCGTGTCCGCAGGTCATGTCCCGCTGGTGAGACGACGCGGTCGGGAGGCGGGTACCGGGGATTGCAACTTCGTCGATTTCGATTGACTCGGCAGGTCCTCGCCGCTCAGCGTTGAGGAATGACATCGAGAGACGGTGGTCTTGGCCTGGCGCTCTTCGACGACGAGTTCATCCAGAACCCGTATCCGCTCTACGAGCGGATGCATCAGGCCGGACACGTCCATCGCATCGGAGATTCGGACTTCTACGCGGTGAGTAGTTGGGCTGGTGTGAGCGAGGCGGTAACACGCTGCGCCGATTTCTCGTCGAACCTGACCGCGACGATGATGTATCAGCCAGGAGGGGGCGTCGCAGCTTTGCCGATGGGCGAACTCGGCGGACCCACCCAAGCGTTGGCCACGGCCGACGAGCCGGTCCACTCCGTGCATCGGAAGGCGTTGCTGCCACAACTCGCGGCGAAGCGCATCCGCGCCTTCGAACCATTCATCGCCGACACCGCAGCCCGGATCTGGGATGTCCGGGCGCGAGACGGACGCATCGAATGGATGAGCGCAATGGCGAACCGGCTGCCTATGATGATCGTTGGCAGGATCATCGGCGTTCCCGACGCCGACATCGACAAGCTCATCCGGTGGGGTTACTCCGCGACCCAAGTGGTCGAAGGGCTGGTCACCCAAGATCAGCTGGATGCCGCGGGCATCGCGGTGCTGGAACTCAGCGGCTACGTCACGGAACTGTTCCAGCACGCGGCCGGCAATCGACAAGACAATCTGCTCGGTGATCTCGCTAGCGCCTGCGCCTCCGGCGATCTGGACGACTTAGCGGCACTCGCCATAATGATCACACTGTTCAGCGCGGGTGGCGAGTCCACGGCCTCCCTGATCGGTTCTGCCGCTTGGGTTTTGGCGACTCGGCCGGATATCCAGCGGCAGCTGCGGGATCGGCCGGACGCGCTCGGGGCGTTTCTGGAAGAGGTGCTGCGCTACGAACCGCCCTTCCGCGGTCACTACCGGCACGTCGTCGACGACACCGAACTGTGCGGCGCCGAATTGCCGGCGGGTTCGCGCCTGATCCTGTTGTGGGGAGCCGCCAATAGGGACCCCTCGCACTTCGACAACCCCGCAGAGTTTCGACTCGACCGGCCTGCGGGGAAGGGCCACATCAGCTTTGGGAAGGGAATCCACTTCTGCGTCGGAGCCGCACTCGCCCGGTTGGAGGCGACCATTGTGCTGGGCCACCTCCTCGAGCGAACCTCGAACGTCACGGCCGCCGCCGTCGGGAGGTGGCTCCCCAGTCTGCTGGTTCGGCGCCTCGAACGGCTGGAACTCGCGTACGCGTAACCGCCGCGCCGAGCAGGCCCGAGGTTGCACACCACACCAGCGGGGTACTGATCCTTTCGGACGAGCCGCGAACCTGAAAGGACCGAATGGCGACGCGCGAGGACAACGCCACCGACGGCCTGCTGCAAGAACTCCTGTGGGCCTACGGGCCGTGCGGCCAGGAAGCCGACGTGCGCGCCGTGTGTGCCCGGGAACTGCGACCGGTCGTCGACGACATGTGGACCGACGACGCCGGGAATCTGATCGGGTACATCGCCGCCGATCCGCCCGCCGACGGCGTCGGGCGCGCCCACCGGCACCGGGTGTCCTCGGCGGCCGAACCCGGCGTGGCGACGCGGATCATGGCGCACATGGACGAACTGTCCATGCTGGTCAAGCGCGTGGAGCCGGACGGCACGCTGCACCTGACCCAGCTGGGCACGATGTATCCGGGCAACTTCGGCCTCGGGCCCGTCGCCGTGCTCGGCCAGCACGAGACGCTGACCGCGGTGCTCACGCTCGGTTCCGAGCACACCACGCAGGAGAGCCAGCGGATCTGGCAGACCAAGCCCGACCAAGGCGATAAGGCGCTGGACTGGGATCACGTCTACGTCTTCACCGGGCTGAGCACCGACGAGCTCGAGGCCGCCGGCGTGCGCCCGGGCACCCGGGTGTGCGTCGACCGCAGCAAGAGGACGCTGGTCGAGTTCGGCGGCTACCTGGGCTGCTACTTCCTCGACGACCGGGCCGCGGTGGCCGCCCTGCTGCGCGCGGCCGCCCAGCTGCGCGACCGCGGCCAGCGGCCCGTCGACGACGTCTACCTCGTGTTCACCACCAACGAGGAGATCGGCGGCGTGGGCGGCACCTACGCCAGCGGGTCGCTGCCCGGCACCCTCACCCTCGCGCTGGAGGTGGGCCCCACCGAGCAGGAATACGGCACCACCGTCACCGGCGGCCCGATCGTCGGCTACAGCGACGCCTTGTGCGTCTACGACAAAGACGTCGCCGACCGGCTGATGAGCATCGCCACCGAGTTGGGGCTGTCGCCCCAGGCCGCCGTGCTGGGCGCGTTCGAATCCGATGCGTCGCATTCGAAGGCCAACGGGCTGACGCCGCGCGCGGGCCTGCTGTGCGTGCCCACGCTGAGCACGCATGGTTACGAAGTCATACCCCGCCGGGCCATCGACGACATGGCGGCCGTGATCGCCGAGTTCGTCCTGCAGCCCGGTGCGCATGCGCGCGGCGAAGATTAATACGGTCCCAAAATTTGCCTGAACATTGCTTAAGAGGCGCGTGGCGGCCCCCGGCGCGCCGGAATACCGGTCCTACGGTCGACGGATGAACGTTGACTACTACCTGCAGAAGGTGCCGGTTGAGTCGGTGCGGCCAGGGTTCTCACTCGCCATCGATCAGGGCGGTGATTATCGCCTCTTCCAGGTCGAATGCACGCAGATGACCCAGCGCAGCGGGCAGCCGGTGAGTTTCACCCTGACTTCGGAGCCCATCGACGACGGCGACCCCTGGGTGCTGGAATGCGCGGCTGGCACGCCGGTCGTCCGGGTCCTCGGCGTGTGCAAGGTGGCCTCCTAGTCTCGTCAGTCCGGCTTTGCGGCGGCGACGAATTGCAGCGCCCGCTGCGTCTGTTGCTCGACGTCGACCAGCCCGGCCGAGGAGAACAGGTCGACGAAGGCGCGCCGGTCGAACATGGTGAGCCCGATGACGCCGGCGCCGGCGGTCATCGCATGCCGCACCGGCGGCAGGTCCGGGACGTAGCTGGTGAGGACCGCGATGCGGCCCCCGGGCTTGAGCACCCGCACCATTTCGCGAGCCACGCGGAACGGCTCGGGCATCAGGTACAGGGCCCCGAAGCAGCAGACCGCGTCGAATGTCGCGTCGGCGAACGGCAACGCGCGGGCGTCTCCGCGGACATAGCAGGTGCGCGGGGTGCTGTTGTCCAGGACGGCGCGCGTCAGCATCGGCTCGGAGATGTCGAAACCGACGGCCAGGCCACCGTCCGGTAGCTGTTCCGCCAGCGATCCGGTGAAATTGCCTGGGCCGCAGGCGACGTCGAGCAATCGTCCCGCAGTGGACAGCCGCAACGCCGTAGCCGCGCGCCGCTGCTCGGCGCCGGTGGTGACGCCACTGGCCGCATAGAACGCGGCGGGGCGCCACAGCCGCTCGTAGACCGTCGCGACGAAGGGGCTGTTCATGGCTCGCTGCGCGAACGTCGGGGCCGGGGAACTCATCGATTCGCCCAATACGTCGAGGAAACCGTGCCGCGGTACCGCGGCCTCGGTGAGCAGACCACGGGTCAATTCGACTGCATCCTGGGTCATTTCATCGCTTTCGTGAAGGCTTGGACGGGTTGGCATAATCCGCAGGTGAATCCCGATTTTTCTGCCGATCCGGCTGTTACGCTAGGGCTCTTCGTGAGAGGCGACGCATTGGGGCCTCGCGCAGGCAACGGATGGGATTAGGACGTGGCGCACCTTTCGCAGACGATCGCGGGACGCGCGTCGGCCGGCTGATCGGATTACGTCGAGTGAATCCCCTGCCCCGGCCCCGAATCCGCGCGCGTGCGCCGCTGCGGATTTCATTCGCGGGGGGCGGCACCGACGTACCGCCGTTCCCGACCACCGAAGGCGGCTGCGTCCTCTCCGCGACCATCGACCGATACGCGCAGGGATCGCTGTCCCCGCGCACCGATCGCCGGGTCACGATCGAGTCGGTGGACTTCAAGACCACCCACGAGATGACGCTCGACAGCGAGATCCTCTACGACGGCAGCCTGGACCTGATCAAGGCCGCGGTGCGCAGGTTCGGCAAGGAGGGCACGGACGGCTATGACCTGGTGCTGCGTTCGAGCGCTCCGCCAGGATCGGGTCTGGGCTCGTCGTCGACGATGATGGTCGCGCTGACCGGCCTGCTCGCCGAGCACTACGGCGTGCCGATGGGCGAATACGAGACCGCGCAGCTGGCCTGTGCCATCGAGCGTGAGGACCTGGGCATCACGGGCGGCATGCAGGACCTGTATGCGGCGACGTTCGGCGGGTTCAACTTCATCGAGTTCACCGACCGCGTGATCGTCAACCCGCTGCGTATCCGCGAGGAGACCGCGTTCGAGCTCGAACTGAGCCTGCTGCTGTGCTTTACGGGGATCACGCGGGACTCCGCCCGCGTGATCGAGGACCAAACGCGGCGCGCCACCACCGGCGCCGACGACACCCTGGCCGGACTCCGGGCACAAAAGGAGCTGGCCGTTGCCATGAAGGCCGCCCTGCTGACGAACAAGCTGAACGATTTCGGCGCCCTGCTGGGCGAGGCCTGGACCCAGAAGAAGCGCATGTCCCCGTACATCACTAATGAGCGCATCGACGAGCTCTACGACCTGGCCCTGCGCAACGGCGCACTCGGCGGCAAGATCACCGGGGCGGGCGGCGGCGGTTACATCCTGCTGTTCTGCGACTTCGCGAAGAAGCACCGCCTGATCGAAAGCCTCGAGTCGGCCGGGGCCACCATCACCGAATTCGCTTTTGAGAGCAAGGGATTGACCACATGGCAGGCATGAGCCGCTCGGATGTCGTCACGCCGAGCGTCGAGCTGGTCCAGGAGCGACTGGCCGACACCATCGCGGTCAAGCAGCAGATGCTGTCGGGCGCCATCGCCGAGCAGACCGTCGAGATCGCGCGACTAATGATCGAGTCGTTGCGAGCCGGAGGAAAGGTGATCTTCTTCGGCAACGGCGGATCCGCACAAGACGCGGGGCATCTGGCCGCAGAGTTGATGGGGCGCTTCGCTTTTGACCGCCCGGGTCTCGCCGCGTTCAGCCTGCCGGACGCCACGGCGGCGATGACGGCGATCGGCAACGACTACTCCTATGACGAGGTGTTTGCCCGCCAGGTGCTCGCCGCCGGCCGCGCGGGGGATGTCGTGGTCGGCCTCACCACCTCGGGCAACTCACCGAATGTCGTCCGCGCGCTCGAGGCGGCCGCCGACGCCGGGATGACGACGGTGGCGCTCACCGGTGCGCGCGGGGGAAAGGTGGCCGATGTGGCCGAGTTCTGCATCCGGGTACCGAGCGATAACACCGGGCGGGTCCAGGAGGCGTGCCTGCACCTGGGCCACTCGATCTGCGAGATGGTCGAAGCGGCGTTGTTTCCGCGGCCCTGCTGAGACCGTCGCGACTGATGCTCGATCTACGGAAAGTGAGCACCGTCTTCCTGGATCGGGACGGGACCATCAACGTCAAGGCCGCCGACGGCGAGTACATCCGGTTCCCCGAAGACCTGGTGTTGTTGCCGGGCGCCGCCCGATCGGTGGCCGCCCTGAACGCGGCCGGTCTGCGCACCATCCTGGTGACCAATCAGCGTTGGCTATCGGAGCCGGCCGCCGACGCGGCGCGTTTCGCCGCCGTGCACGACCGCCTGGAACAACTCCTGGCGGCCGAAGGCGCCCGCCTGGACGCCGCCTACCACTGCCCGCACGCCGCGGCCAGTTGCGACTGTCGCAAGCCGGGTGCGGGCATGCTGGTGCGCGCGGCACAGGAGCATGGGTTCGCCCTGGCCGAGGCGGTGATGATCGGCGACAGCGAGAGCGATGTGGAGGCGGGCCGAGCGGCCGGCACGGCGACGGTTCTGCTTCGCCGCGGTGACGGAGATGCTGCGGGCGCCGACGTTGTGGTCGATGACCTCGCCGCCGCCGTGCGACTCATCTTGAGCGCCAAGGAATCTAGCCCCGCCTAAACCGTTGGGCCGCAGAGCGGATCACCAGTGCCAGCGCGAACGGTAGGTCGTCCCGCAGGTACCGGCGGGCGAGGCGGCGCGGCTCGAGCGCCAGCCGGTGCACCCACTCGAATCCGAGCCGTTGCAGCACGGGGGAGGCTCGGCGGACGACCCCGGCGGTCATCGCGATGCCGCCGCCGCAGGCAAGGCACCAGGCATGGGGGAGCTCCTGGCGCACCAGCTCGATGAGGCGCTCCTGCCTGGGGAAGCCCAAACCCACGAAGACCAGATCGGGTGCGGCGGCTGCGACGGCGGCGACCGCCCGCCGCGCCCCGTCCTCCGTGTCGTCGAAGCCGAACGACGGCGAGCACGTGCCCGCGACGCGCAGGCCGGCCGATTGCGCGACGAGCGCCGCGGCCGCTTGCTCCGGGACGCCCTCGGCGCCGCCGAGGAGGTAAACCGACTTGCCGTCGGCGGCCGCCGCGGCGCTCAACGGGAAGATCAGCGACGAGCCGGCGACGCGCTCGGGCAGCCTGTCCCCCTGGGCCCGCGCCGCCCACACCAGCGGCATGCCGTCGGCGACCACGAGGGTGGCCCGGGCGATCAGCTCGGCGAGTTCGGGGCGGCGCGCGGCCGCCCGGGCCACGTCGACGTTCACCGGGACGATCGAGCCGCCCCGACCAGCGGCCCACGCTTCGCGCACGACGTCGACGACCTGGTCTTCGGTCAGGGCATCGAACCAGAGACCGCCGACCTGAATCTTGTCCGGGCCCGCGCTCACCCGGACATCATGCCCCGCGGCATCATCCTGGCGAAGCGGTTCAGCCTTGCCGCGGCCGGAACCGAGCCCATAACCTGGGCAACATCCGACCGCGTCGGAAGTTCGGGGACTGGCGGGGTAGACGACGGCAACGCAGGCGGGCAGGTCATGGCACAGCGGTCACCGCGATGCGCAGACCCACGGCGCGACGGTGGGATCGGCGGGCTATCGCAGTGGCCTTGACCGGCGCGCGGGCCGACGAGCTGGCGACAATGGACATCTTCGAGGGATGTCCCGCCTCCGATCTGGTGCCGTTGGCCGCCTCTCTGCAACCGCTGCGCGCGACGGCCGGCCAGGTGCTGATGCAGCAGGGCGAAGAAGCGGTCTCTTTCCTGCTCATCTCGTCGGGCATCGTCGAGATCACCCACGTCGGCGACGACGGCGTGGTCATCGCTGAACACGCATTGCCGGGCATGCTCATCGGAGAGATCGCCCTGCTTCGTCACATCCCGCGGACCGCGACGGTCACCACCGCCGGGCCGCTGACCGGATGGATCGGCGACAATGACGCCTTCGCCCGCATGGTCCACATTCCCGGGGTCATGGAACGTCTGCTGCGCACGGTGCGCCAGCGCCTCGCCGCGTTCATCACGCCGATCCCGATCCGGGTCCGCGACGGCTCGCATCTGATGCTGCGACCGGTGCTGCCCGGTGACAGCGAGCGAACCGTGCACGGGCACATCGAATTCTCCAGCGAGACGCTGTACCGGCGCTTCATGACGCCGCGCCTTCCCACTCCGGCGTTGATGCACTACCTCTCGGAGGTCGACTACGTCGACCACTTCGTCTGGGTGGTGATCGACGGGAAGGACCCGGTGGCCGACGCGCGATTCGTGCGCGACGAAGGTGACCGCAGCGTCGCCGAGATCGCCTTCACCGTCGCCGACGCTTACCAGGGACGCGGGATCGGCACGTTCCTGATCAACGCGCTGTCCATCGCGGCCCGGGTCGCCGGGGTCGAAAAGTTCTCCGCGCGAATGCTTTCCGACAACCTGCCGATGCGCACAATCATGGACCACTACGGAGCGGTCTGGCAGCGCGAAGACGTCGGCGTCATCACCACCGTCATCGACGTGCCCGAACGACGCGACCACGGGTTTCGGCGTGACATGGCCGCAAAGATCGAGCACGTCGCCCGCCAGATGATCGAGGTGGTCGGCTGAGCCCGCTCGTTGTGCTATCAACGGGCATGCGGCCGTTCCGGTTTGGCCCGGTGACGACTTGCGCGATCGCGTTGCTGGTGGCGGCGTGCGCTCACGCTCCGGCGCCCACACCGTCGCGGGCGCCTGCAAAGGCGCCGCCGCCGACGGCGGTCAACCCCGCCAACATCAAACGGGTGGTTCGCGACCTGCCGCCCGGTTACGAGGCGACCACGGGCATTCCCAGCGGAGCTTCCCCCGGAGTGATCTGGAGCCTGGGGCCCGACGCGTCGGATAGCAAGACGCGGCCGCCCCAGTGCGGGACCCTCGCCGACCCCGGGAATGGACGCGACCAGTCGGCGCAGGGCGTGTCCGGTTCCGGCAGCGGCGGCATCGTCGACGCGGTGGTGGTGGCTTTGCCGGGGCCCGTTGACCTGCCCGGCGAGGTCGTCGCCGCGTGTGGCCAGTGGACCATGACCGCCGGGCGCACCACAGCAAGCGTGCACCTCGTCGACGCCCCGCGCATCGATGGCGCCCAAACCGTCGGGATGGTGGCCGACGTCAGGTCGGCCGTCGAGTCGGGCACCGAGATCGATTCGCGCACATACACGTTCACCGCCTACCTGGGCAACTTCTACGCGTTCACCACGTTGACCACCGACCCGGGTTCGGTGGTGGCCGCACTGCCCCCGCAATTCGCCGCCGATCTGCTCGTCAAAACGGTGTCCACGTTGCGCAGCTGACGCATCGGCCTTGGGTAGATTGGCCACGATGTTCAAGGTGGCGTTCACAGTCGCGGTGGTGGGTGTGCTCGCCGGCTGCTCAACGGGGGCCACCTCGGCGAAGGTCGACATCAAGAAGGTCTCCGAGGTCAAGTCGAGCTTCGGGCCCGACTTCAGGGTCACCGACATCGGTGAACGGGGGATCGATCCCAAGGTGTTGTCCGGCCGCAAGCTCCCCGACGGGCTGACGTTCGACCCCGCCAATTGCGCGAAAGCGGCGGCGGGGCCGGAAATGCCACCGGACCTGCAGGGCAACATGGCCGCGATTTCGGCCGAGGGCAAGGGCAACCGGTTCGTGGTCATCGCCGTGGAGACCTCAAAAGCCCTGCCCTTCAACGACCCCGGTAAGGACTGCGCCAAGGTGGCCTTTTCCGGTCCGCAACTGCGGGGCGGCATCGAGGTGGTCGACGCGCCGCAGATCGACGGAACCCACACGCTGGGGGTGCACCGCGTCCTGCAGGCGCTGGTCGCGGGGGGCCCCCGCACCGGCGAGCTCTACGACTACTCCGCCCAATTCGGTGATTACCAGGTGATCGTCACCGCCAACCCGCTGGTGACCCCGGGGCAGCCGGTCGTCCCGGTCGACACGCAACGCGCCCGCGACTTGCTCGTCAGCGCGGTGAAGGCGGTCCGGACCTAGCGCGATTACGGTGAGCGCCGGAACGGCGCGAACAAGGAATCGCGCAATCGGACCTAGCGCGATGACGGTGAGCGCCGGAACGGCGCGAACAAGGAATCGCGCAATCGGACCTAGCGCACGCCGCGGGGCCGGAACTGGATGCTGACGCGCGGGCCCACCGGTGCCGACGTCTTGGGCACGGCGTGCTCCCAGGTGCGTTGACAGGATCCGCCCATCACCAGCAGATCCCCGTGCGCCTGCGGCAGCCGCAACGATGGACCTTTAGAAGGACGTGCGCGCCGGCGCATGGCGAAGGTACGGGTGGCGCCCAGGCTGATGATCGCGACCATGGTGTCCTCGGAGCTGCTGCGGCCGATGGTGTCTCCGTGCCAGGCGACGCTGTCGGAGCCATCCCGGTAGCAGCACAACCCGACCGTGGTGAAGGGCTCGCCGAGCTCGCCCGCGTAGATGTCGTTGAGCCGGCGCCGCAGCCGGGAAAGCAGCGGATGGGGCGGCTCGTCGACGGTGAGGTCGTGAAAGCTGACCAGCCGCGGCACGTCGACCACCCGGTCATACATCTGGCGGCGTTCCTCCCGCCAGGGCACGGTGGATAGCAGGCCTTCGAGCAGGTCGTCGGCCTCGGTGAGCCAGCCCGCGCGGATCTCGATAAACGCGCCGTCACCGAGTTCTCTGCGCTCGGTGTGCTGGAACAGGGAGCCTTGTACCGCCATCTCCACGGGGCCGAGTCTATCGCACATCCGTTCGATGAAGAGGGGACCGGCGGCGTGAGCGGCTACCGTTTTCAGTGTGGATGTGGTTGAGCTGGGCACCAATTCCGAGGTTGGCACGCTGCGGGCCGTCATCCTGCACCGCCCCGGCGGCGAGTTGCGTCGGCTCAATCCGCGCAACATGGACCAGTTGCTATTCGACGGGTTGCCCTGGGTCGCCCGCGCGCAAGAGGAACACGACGAGTTCGCCGAGCTGCTGCGTTCCCGCGGCGTGCAGGTGCTGCTCTTGTCGGACCTGCTGGCCGAGGCGCTGACCCACAGCGGGGCCGCGCGGATGCAGGGCGTCGCCGCCGCGGTCGACGCGCGCCGGCTCGGAGTGCCGCTGGCGCAATCTCTTTCGGCGTACCTGCGGGGGCTGGACGCGGGCAGGCTGGCCCAGGTGCTGATGGCCGGCATGACGTTCAACGAATTGCCGTCGGACATCCGCACCGACGTGTCGTTGGTGCTGCGCATGCACCATGGCGCCGACTTCGTCATCGAGCCACTGCCCAACCTGGTGTTCACCCGTGACTCGTCGATTTGGATCGGCCCGCGGGTGGTCATCCCCACGCTTGCGCTGCGCGCTCGGGTGCGCGAGGCGTCGTTGACCGATCTCATCTACGCCCATCACCCGCGGTTCACCGGGGTGCGGCGCGCCTACGAGTCGCGCACCGCTCCGGTCGAGGGAGGTGACGTGCTGCTGCTCGCCCCCGGTGTGGTCGCGGTCGGCGTGGGCGAGCGCACCACCCCGGCGGGAGCGGAAGCGTTGGCCCGTAGCCTTTTTGACGACGACCTCGCGCACAAGGTGCTGGCCGTGCCGATCGCCCAGCGGCGCGCGCAGATGCACTTGGACACGGTGTGCACGATGGTCGACACCGACACCGTGGTGATGTACGCCAACGTCGTCGACACGCTCTCGGCGTTCACGATCGAGCGCACGCCGGACGGCGTTGCCATCAGCGACGAGGCGCCGTTTCTGGAGGCCGCCGCCAAGGCCATGGAGATCGACCAGCTGCGCGTGATCGACACGGGGTTGGACCCCGTCATCGCCGAACGGGAACAGTGGGACGACGGCAACAACACGTTGGCGTTGGCGCCCGGCGTCGTCGTCGCCTACGAGCGCAACGCGCAGACCAACGCGCGGCTGCAGGACGCGGGCATCGAGGTGCTGACCATCGCGGGGTCCGAGTTGGGCACCGGCCGCGGCGGGCCCCGCTGCATGTCCTGTCCGGTCGCCCGCGACCCGCTTTAACGTCGACATTGCCGCGCGCACACTACCGCCAGCTGGGCAGCCAGATCTCCATGTCCCAAGTCTGCTGCGAAATCGGCAGGCCGGTGAGCACCGGGAAGAGCCAGGCGAAGTTCGTCACCACCAACGCGACGTAGCAGCAGACGGCGATCAGCCCGAGCGTGCGTCGTTCCGAGCTGAACCCGCGGGCGCGGCCCGGCTGGTAGAGGATGTCCCCACAAATCAGCGCGATCCCCATCACCAGGAACGGCGCCATCGTCGCCGCGTAGAAGAAGTACATCTGGCGGTCGATGTCGGCGAACCAGGGCAGCCACCCCGCGCAATATCCGGTCAGCACAACGGCGTAACGCCAGTCGCGGCGGACGAAGGTGCGCCAGGCCGCATAGAGCAGGACCGGGACCGCGAGCCACCACATGGCCGGTGTGCCCACCAGCATCTCCGCCTTGACGCACGACTGCGCGCCGCACCCGGAGACGTTCTGCTGATCGATCGCGTACAGCACGGGCCGCAACGACATCGGCCAGCTCCACGGCTTGGACTCCCATGGGTGGTAGTTCCCGGCGGCGTTCGTCAGGCTTTTATGAAAATCGAAAGCCTTGACGGTGTAGTGCCATAGCGAGCGGATGGCGTCGGGCAGCGGCACCACCGAGTGCGGGCCGATCGACTGGCCCACCTCGTGTCGATCGATCGCCGTCTCGGACGCGAACCACGGCGCGTAACTGGCCAGGTACACCGCGGACGGGACGAGCGCGAGTGCGTAAGCGGTGGGGAGCAGGTCACGCCGCAAAACGCCCCGCCACGGGTTGGGCACCTGGTACTGGCGCCGCGCCGCGACGTCGAATGCCAACGACATCACGCCGATGAACAGCACGAAATACAGCCCGGACCATTTTGTCCCGCAAGCCAATCCGAGCAGGACGCCCGCCAGGAAGCGCCACCAGCGCACACCCAGCCGCGGGCCCCACACCGTCTCGGCGGCGCGCCCCTCGAGCAGCGCGACGTGCATGCGCTGGCGCACCTGATCCCGGTCAACGATGAGCGCGCCGAACGCCGCGACCACGAAGAAGGTGAGAATGCCGTCGAGCAGCGCGGTGCGCGCGGCAACGAAGCTGACACCGTCGCAGATCACCAGCACGCCGGCGATGGCGCCGACGAGCGTCGAGCGGCTGATTCGCCGGACGGTCCTCATCACCAAGACCACCAGCACCACGCCGAGCAGGGCGCCGGTGAACCGCCAGCCGACGCCGTCGTACCCGAAGATGGCCTCGCCGAGCGCGATCAGCTGCTTGCCGACCGGCGGATGGACCACCAAGCCGAACCCGGGGTTGTCCTCCACGCCGTGGTTGTGCAGCGCCTGCCAGGCCTGCGGCGCGTAGTGCTTCTCGTCGAAGACGGGGGTGCCGGCATCGGTCGGCGAACCGAGATTGAGGAATCGGGTGATCGCCGCCAGGACGGCGACCACCCCCGTGACGACCCAGCCGCGGATTTGATCGGTGGGCCCGAAGTCGGCCACCGGAACCATCGGACCCGGGCTGACGACGGGCACGACACGCTCCGGGCCGGCATCTTCTACGTTCAAGGACGCTTCGCGGGGCGGGGCGGACATCGGTGTCGATCGTAGGCTGTCCGTCATGACCACTGGCCGCCTGTTGCTGGGCGCGACCCCGTTGGGTCAGCCTTCGGACGCCTCGCCCCGCCTAATGGACGCCCTCGCCCACGCGGACGTGGTGGCGGCCGAGGACACCCGCAGGGTGCGGACGCTGGCGAAAGCGCTGGATGTCGCCATTTCCGGCCGGGTGATCAGCCTGTTCGACCGGGTCGAGGCGGCCCGGGTGGACTCGCTGATCGCCGCCCTCAAGGCGGGCGCGACGGTGCTGGTGGTCAGCGATGCCGGGATGCCGCTGATCAGCGACCCCGGCTTTCGGCTGGTAGCGGCGTGCGTGGAGGCTGACCTTCCGGTGACCTGTCTGCCGGGCCCGTCGGCGGTGATGACCGCGCTGGCGCTGTCCGGTCTGCCGGCGGAGAAGTTCTGTTTCGAGGGTTTCGCCCCGCGCAAGAAGGCGGCGCGGCGGACCTGGCTGGAGTCGCTGGCCGACGAGCGACGCACCTGCGTCTTCTTCGAATCGCCGCGCCGGTTGGAGGCGTGTCTGCGCGATGCCGTCGACCGGCTCGGCGGTGACCGTCGGGCGGCGATCTGCCGGGAACTGACCAAAGTGCACGAGGAGGTGGTGCGCGGATCGCTCGACGACCTGGCGGCGTGGGCGGACGACGGGGTGCTCGGCGAGATCACCGTCGTGCTCGCCGGCGCCACCCCCCGCGCCGACCTGCCGTCGCTGGTCGCGCAGGTGGAGGAGCTGGTCGCCGGCGGCGCCCGTGTCAAGGACGCCTGCGGTGAGGTGGCCGACGCGAATCCGGGCGTGCGTTCGCGGCAGCTCTACGACGCGGTCCTGCAGTCCCGCCGCGGGTGAGGGGTCAGCCGGCCGAAAACGCGGCGGCGATGCGCGGCTGCCCGACAATGGGGGACGCCTTGTGCAGGCATTCGGCCCATTCGGCGTCGGGATCCGAGTCGGCGGTGATTCCCCCGCCGACGCCGAGCACGGCGCCGCCCCGGGGGTCGAATTCGACCGTGCGGATGGCGACGTTCAGCTCGCATCCGGCCACGGGGGATGCTAAACCGATTGTGCCGCAATATATTCCGCGACGATGCGGCTCCCATTGCGAGAGCAGTTGGCGGGCCCGGTGTTTGGGTGTCCCGGTAACCGAGGCCGGCGGGAAGGCGGCGTCGAGCAGCGCCGAAGTCGGCAGTTCGACGGGAACCCGCGCCGAGACGGTGGACACCAGGTGCCACACGCCGGGGGCGCGCCGGACCACCAACAACTCGGGCACGGTCACGGTGCCGACGAGCGCCACCCGGCCGAGGTCGTTGCGCACCAGGTCCACGATCATGATGTTTTCGGCCACCTCTTTCGCCGACGCCCGCAGCGCGGACGGCCAGGCGTCCAGGGGCAGGGTGCCCTTGATCGGGCTGGAGGTCACGAGCGTGCCGCGCCGCCGCAGGAAGAGCTCCGGGGACAGCGACGCCACCGCGCCCCACGGCCCGGCGAGATACGCCGCGCGAGCCGGGGAGGTGCGGGCGATGCCGTCGGCGAAGAAGTCGAGCGGGGCGCCCGAGACCGTACCGGTGAAGTGCGTGCACACGCACGCCTGGTAGACCTCGCCGGCGCGGATGGCCTCGAGGCAGTTAAGCACCCCGTCGCGGTGAGCCGCCCGATCGGAGGGCCCCCAGTCGATCCGGCAGTCGCGCTGCGGCGGCGGCGCGGTCGCGAGCGCGGCCGCCAGCCAGTCCGGCATCGGCGCGCCCGACAGGCTTTCGTACCACCACTGCCCGTCCCGGTCGCGGCGCAGGACGCAGTCGGTCCAACCGCCCGCGGCTTCGGGGATCCGGTTCGGACCGCCCTCGGCGCCGGGATCGGGATAGGAGAGGTAGCCGATCCAGCCGCCGCCCACCGCTTGCGAGTCGACCGTTTGCGAATCGAGCCGGACCGCGAAGGCCGCGCCGGGATCGACCGGCTGCGCCGACACGCTCGGGGCGATCACCGCCAGCGCGCCGAACCAGTCGCCGGTCAGCGCGGCCGGCGGCGGCAGGCCGAGGCGTGCCGTGGCCTCGCCCACGGCGCGCAGCACCTGCGGTGCGGCGCCATAGTCGCCGAGCCGGTCGATACGCACCGCCCTAGCTTGACAGAAGTGCGGTCACCTAGCCGCGGCTGACGTCACGGGCGGTCGCCAGCGCCACCAGCTTGTCCGGGTTGCGGGTCACGTAGAAGTTGGTGATCTTGTCGTCGGCGATTTCCAGCGTGATCACCCCTTCGAGGTGATCGCCGAGGTAGAGCAGCACGGCCGGCGCGCTGTTGCACGTCACCATGTCGACGCGGAACTCCGCGAGCTCCGTCGCCTTGCGGATCAGGCCGACGATGGCCCGGGCCACCCGATCGGCCCCCACCACCGGCCGGCGCGCCGCGGACACCTTGCCGCCGCTGTCCGCCGTCCAGGTGGCGTCGGGCGCGAGCATCGTCATCAGCGTCTCCACATCGCCGGTGGCCGCCGTCGCGAGGAACTGCGCGGTGATCTGCTCGTTGCGTTGCGGGTCCGTCGCGTCGAACCTCTTCCGCCGCGCCCGCACGTGCTCACGCGCCCGGTGCGCCACCTGCCGGACCGTCGGTGCCGGCTTGCCCACCGCCTCGGCGATCTCGCCGTAGTCGAAGCCGAACACCTCGCGTAATACGAACACCGCCCGCTCGTCGGGACTCAGCGTCTCCAGCAGGACCAACATCGCCATCGAAATCGATTCCGCCAGAACGACATCGGTGGAAGGATCCTGCTCGTCGAGCAACAGCGGCTCGGGCAGCCACGGCCCCACATAGTCCTCGCGGCGACGCGCGTCGGCGCGCAGCGCGTTGAGGGCCTGGCGGGTCACCAGCTGGGCCAGATACGACTTGGTGTCGCGCACCGTCGACAGGTCGACCGCCGCCCACCGCAGATAGCTGTCCTGCAGCACGTCGTCGGCTTCGGTGGCCGAGCCCAGCATCTCGTAGGCGATGGTGAACAGCAGCGGCCGCAGCACGGTGAACCGTTCCGCGTGCTCACTGCCGGCCGGTGGGGGCGTCATCGCAGGGCGATCTCGGCCGGTGTCTGCGCGGGCCTCTTGCCGCCCTTGAGCCAGAGGTAGGAGCCGGGCTTGGCGGCCTCGCGCCGGATGGCCCACAGCGTTCCCTTGCAGATGACCTCTTTGATGGACGCGCCGGTCCGGCCGCCCAGCGCCATGTTCACCGGGGTGTCGTCGGTGCGCGACAGCTGCACCGTGCCGTAGGTGCGGCCGAGGCTGATGCACTGACCGACGAACGCCTGACTGAGCGGGGCCGGGGCGGTTCCGGCGATGCGGTTGAGCACGGTGTTGGCGGCTTGCGCGCCCAACGGCCCGGCGGCCTGGCAACTCATCCGCAGGGGCTGTCCCGACGGCGCGGCGGCGTCCCCCGCCGCGACGACGTAGGGGTTGTCCACACTGGTCAGCGTCTCGTCGGTGAGCAGCCGGCCCACCGCGTCCGTGCTCAGCCCGCTGCGCGCGGCCAGGTCCGGCACCGTGAATCCGGCCGTCCAGATGGTCGCCGCGCTCGGCAGCACGGCGCCGTCGGCGAGCACCACCGCGTCCCAGCGCACCTCGGTCACCATCGCGGATTCCAGCACGATGACTCCGAAGCCGCGCAGGCGCTTGGCGACCGAGCGCCTGCCCCGCTTGCTCAGCGACGGGCCGAGCGCGGCGCCGCACACCAGGGTCACTTGGCGGCCCTGTTCGGCCAGCTCGGCGGCCGTTTCGATGCCGGTCAGGCCGCCGCCGACGACCGTGACGGGCGCGGCCAGCGGCAGGTCGACAAGCGCATAGCGCAACCGCTGCGCGCTTTCCAGGTCGGACACCGCGTACGCGAAGTCCGCGAATCCGGGCACCGCCACCGGCGTCGCGCCGGTGCTGCCGACCGCATAGATCAGGTAGTCGTAGTCGAGCTCGGCGCCCGAGGACAGCAGGACCCGCCGCGCGGTGGCCTCGATGCGGTCGACGGTGTCGACGACCAATCGGATGCCCTCGCCCAGCAGAGTGGCGTAGTCGGCGGTCGCGGCGCCGGTGTCGGCCACCAACTGATGCAGGCGGATTCGCTCCACGAAGACGGGGCGGGAGTTCACCAGGGTGATGTCGATGTCCGGACGTTGACGTAGATGGTTGGCGGCCAGTGTTCCGGCGTACCCGCCTCCGACCACGACGACATGAATTTTCTGGGCGGTCACCTCGGTCATTGCTGTCTCCTGTTCTCACGGGCCTGATGCCCTCGAGACACCGCAGGCCGGCCGAGCGTGACAGGCCCGCCCACATTGTGACGCGTCTCACGGGAGCCGCCTCCCGGGCAGGACCGCACTGCGTCGGACCGGGGGCGGCCCAGGCCGTGCGTGTTACGCTGCGCTACGCCAATTCGTGACCTGCCCCGCGTCGGATACACGCACCGGAAAACCCAGGCAGTATGGGCCCACTTCAGTGAGCACCGGTGTGTGTTGGGAGAAGCAAGCGTGAAGACGAGGAAGAGCGCGCTGGCCGCTGTCGCGTGCACGGCGATGGTGCTGAGCGGATGCGGTGGCAAAAGCGACCCCGGCCCGCTGTCCGCGATGGTCAGCCCGCCCATTCCGCCCACCGCTCAGGAGATCCCCAACCCACTGCGCGGCCAGTACGAAGAAGGCTTGAATCCGCTTTTCCCACAAGGCAATTCGGCGCAACAACGGTACGCTGCCTGGCCCGCGTCGGATGACGCCAGCTTGCGGGTCTCGTGGCGGCAGTTGCAGCCGGTCGACCCGCGCACGCTGCCCCCCGACGCTGCCGACGATCGCAGGTTCGACTTCAGCGTGATCGACGACGCGCTGACGAAGCTCGGCAGCCGGAACATGCGGCTGACCCTTGGCGTGTACGCCTACAAATCCTGTTGCAACGATTCCTATCCGGACAACACCAACATCGCGATTCCGGACTGGATCCGCTCCGCGGCCACCAGCTATTCCGGCGCACCGAACGGTTCCGGACCCGGTGTGGCACAGGTGGTCCCGAATTGGAATGACGCCGCCTACCTGAACGGTTTCGAGCAGCTGCTCGCCGCGCTCGGGCGGCGCTACGACGGCGATGAGCGCCTCAGCGTGTTCGAGTTCTCCGGATACGGTGATTTCGGCAAGACCAGCCTCGCGTACGTGCGTGACGCGCTCGGTGCCCCCGGACCGGCGCCGGACGACAGCGTGCCGAAGTTGGGCTATTACAGCCAGTTCCGTGATCAAAGCATCACCAAAGCGTCCATCGGGCAACTGGTCGCGGCGAACGTCGGCGCGTTCCCCCATACCCAACTGGTGGTCACCGGCGAGAATCCGGAGATCGTCCGCGAGTTGTTCGCCGACGACGTGACGAAAAAGCTGTCCGCACCGATCGGCGTCCGCGCGGATTGTCTTGGGGTGCAGTCCCCCCTGCCGGAATGGGCCGAGTCCAGCGACTCGCACTACGTGCGGTTCAACGACGCCGCCGTCAACGCGATCAAGCAGCGGCTCACCTCGGCGCTGGTGATCAGCCAGTGGTGCCGGTTGCCTAACGGGACCGACCCGCGGTCGTACTACGAGAAGGCGCTGCACGACGTCGTCAGGTATCACGTCTCGATGACGGCGAGCGCCGACTTCCCCGACCGGGATGCGACGTCGGCGATGGACCCCAAGCTCTACCTCCTGTGGGCCAAGGCGAACACCTCGGCCGGTTACCGGTATTCGGTGGAGGCCAAGCCGGGATCGCAGTCCATCCAGGGCAAGGTGGCTTCCATCTCGGTCGTCTGGACCAACTACGGCTCGGCGGCGGCCACCGAGCAATGGGCACCCGGTTACAAGCTGGTCGATTTCTCGGGGGCGGTGGTGCGCACCATTCCGGCGACGGTCAATCTCAAGACGCTGTCGCACGACGACTCCAGTCAGTCACGCGAGGAGGCGGTTCCGGAGTCGTCGACCGAGTCGGTGCGCGTCGACGTCACGGGCCTGGCGCCCGGGCACTACACGCTGCGCGCGTCCGTGGAATGGCAGCAGCACAAGCCGGGCGCCTCGCACGTGGTGAACTACACGCCGATGGCGCTGGCCCGCGACGGCCGCGACGGTTCCGGCCTGTATCCGATCGCCACCCTGGACATCGCGAGCGACGCCTCCGGTCAATGACGCGCAGCGGCCCCGCGAGGACCGCCTTTGTGACCGTCAACCAGCGCCGCGGGAAGTTGCTCGTTAGCCCGGATGCCGCGGGTACTGCGTGATACGTTTTGCTGACTGAAACCGATCGTGACCTGCTGCCCGGGTCCGCGTAAACACGGGATCCGCCCCGAGACCGTCCCCCGCCCGGCTGGGATGCATGCCCGTATCGGAGGAGACCGTGCCGCGCAGCCTGGACCTGGTCGTCACCTCCGTCGCCACGCAGCTGATGGAAGCCACGGCAGCCACGGCCACCCTCGTCAGCCAGAAGGTGCTCGCGCAACTCGTCGAGCAGTTCGACGTGGACGCCAGCTTCCTGCGTCACCACGACCCGCAGACCCGGGCCTCGGCGCTGGTCGCCGAGTGGCCACCCAGGACGGACGCCGCGGATCCGGATCCGACGACCTTCGCCCAGCTGGACATCGCGGAGTCGGTCCTCGCGCAGTGCGGGCACGGCCGCAAACCGGTGGTGATCCGGCCGGCGCAGTCGAAACGCTATTTTCGGCGCCGGCCGGGCAGCGCCAAAGTGGCCGCCTCGCCCTCGGTGGCCGCCGCACCACTGGTCTCGGGTGAGACCACCACTGGCTTGCTCGGCTTCGTCAAGTTCGGCGCCCGCAAGTGGGAGCAAGATGAGATCAACACGCTCGAGGCCGTCGCCGCGCTGTTCGCACAGGTGCAAGCGCGCATCGCGGCCGAAGAAAAGCTCCGCTATCTCGCCGAGCACGACGATCTGACCGGCCTTTACAACCGTCGTGCCCTGGTCGCGCACCTGACCGAACGGCTGTTGGCGGGAAACCCGGGGCCCGTGGCAGTGCTGTACCTCGACCTCGACCGGCTCAAGCCGATCAACGACTACCTCGGGCACACCGCCGGTGACTGGTTCATCCGGGTCTTCGCGCAACGCATCCGGATCTGCGCTCCCAACAGCACGATCGCCCGGTTGGGCGGGGACGAGTTCGTCGTCGTGCCCGACCAGCCGATGACACCGGAAGCCGCGGAGTCGTTCGCCCGTCGCCTCTCGGCGATGCTGTGCGAGCGCCTGGCCGTCGGCGGCCACGTGATCAGCCGGACGGTCAGCATCGGGCTGGCGGTGGGTGCTCCGGGGCTGGACAACTGCACCGACCTGCTCCGCCGGGCCGACGAGGCGGTGCTGACGGCGAAACGCGGTGGCGGTAACCAGATTGCGGTGTCCACCGACGACATGTCCCTCAAACGCGCGTTCCGCAACGACATCGAGCTGCATCTGCAGGGCGACATCGGCAGCGAGGCGTTGCTGCTGCACTACCTGCCGGAGGTGGACCTGTCGACGGGCGCCATCGTGGGCGCGGAGGCGCTGGTGCGGTGGCGGCACCCGATTTGGGGGCTGCTGCTGCCGGATTCGTTCATCGGGATCGCCGAATCGACCAACCTGGCGATGGAGTTGGGCCGCTGGGTGCTGCGCAGCGCATGCGCCGAGTTCAGTCGCTGGCAGGCCAACGGTGTCGGGCGGGAAGCCGTCATGCGGATCAACGTGTCGCCCATCCAGCTCATCAGCCGCGGGTTCGTGCGCGACGTCGCCGACACCATCGAGGAGTTCGGCATCGAAGCCGGCTCGATTTGTCTGGAGATCACCGAGCGCGCCGTGGTCCACGACATCGATACCACTCGAAAAACCCTGGCGGAGCTCAAGGAAGTCGGGGTCCAGCTGGCCATCGACGACTTCGGCACCGGTTATGCGGTGTTGTCGCACCTGAAATCCCTGCCGGTCGACATGCTCAAGATCGACACCGGATTCGTGCGCGATCTGGGCAACAACGCCGGTGATTTGGCGATCGTTCGCGCGATCATCGGGCTGGCCGAGGCGTTTGGCCTGGAAGTGGTGGCCGAGGGAGTTGAAACACCGGACGCGGCAATGATTTTGATGCAGCACGGGTGTCGCCGGGCGCAGGGTTTTCTGTTGTCGCGCCCCGTCCCCGGCGATGAGATGGAAGCGCTGCTGGCCGCGCGGTGGCTGCCGATGCCCTTTTTGGCCGACCTCAAGGCGTTGCCGACGAGCGCCATCTAGCATCGCACCGATGGTCGGAAAACTGAGGAACTGCGCGGCGGTGATCGTCGCGTGCTCGGCGCTCGTGCTGAGCGGCTGCGGTGGCCGCAGCGACCCCGATCCACTGTCTGCCGTGATCAGTCCCGCCATCCCGCTCAGCGTTCAGGAGGTACCGAATCCGCTGCGCGGGCAGTACGAAGACCTGATGATGCCGCTTTTCCCGCAAGGCAATTCCGCGCAGCAGCGGTATCCGGCGTGGCCGGCGTCGTACGACGGCAGCTTGCGCGTCTCTTGGCGGCAGCTGCAGCCCACCGACCCGAACACGCTGCCCGCCGACGCGCCCGACGATCGCAAGTTCGACTTCAGCGTGATCGACGATGCGCTGGCGAAGCTCGCGAGCAGGAACATGCGGCTCACGCTTCGCGTGTTCGCCTACAACTCCTGTTGCGACGCCACCTATGCGAACAACACGAACATCGCCATCCCGGACTGGATGCGCTCCGCGTCCACCAGCTACACGGGGCCGCAACGATACTGGTGGACACCCGGGGTGGCGCACGTGGTGCCGAACTGGAACGACCCCGCGTACCTGAACGCCTTCGGGCAGCTGCTCGCCGCGCTCGGTCGCCGCTACGACGGCGATGAGCGCCTCAGCGTGTTCGAGTTCTCCGGTTACGGGGACTTCAGCGAGAACCACGTCGCCTATCTGCGCGACACGCTGGGGGCACCGGGTCCCTCCCCGGAAGAGAGCATCGCAAAGCTCGGTTACTACAGCCAGTTTCGCGATCAAAGCATCACCAAAGCGGCCATCGCACAGCTGGTCGCGGCGAACGTGAACGCGTTCCGCCATACCCGATTGGTGACCACCGCGCTGAATCCCGAGATCGTTCGCGAGCTGCTCGCCGACGATGTCACCAAGAAGGTGTCCGCGCCGGTGGGCATCCGCTCGGATTGCCTCGGCGTGTACGCGCCGTTGCCGGTGTGGGCGGAGTCGGATGGCTCGTACTACGTGCACACGAAAGATCCGGTCGTCGGCCAGCTGAAAGACCGGTTGGCCTCGGCATTGGTGATCACCGAATGGTGCCAGCTGCCCGATGGGACCACTGCGCAGTCCTACTACGAAAAGGCCCTGCGCGACGTGGTGAAGTACCACGTGTCGATGACGTCGAGTTTCAACTTCCCGGCCGTGGATTCGAACACCCCGATGGACCCGGCGTTGTACCTGCTGTGGGCACAAGCCAACGTGTCGGCCGGCTATCGGTACTCCGTGGAAGCGCGGCCCGGTTCGGAATCGTTCCGCGGCCGGGTGGCGACCATATCGGTGGTTTGGACCAACTACGGCAGCGCCGCGGCGGTCGAGAAATGGGTGCCCAGCTACCGGTTGGTGGATTTCTCCGGCGCGGTGGTCCGCACGCTGCCGACCACCGTGGCCTTGCCCAAACTGGTCCCCTCAGGGGAGAACTCGGGTAATCAACCTGTCCCGGCGTCGTTCACCGAATCGGTGACCGTCGACTTGGCGGGGTTGGCGCCCGGGCACTACACGCTGCGCGCATCCGTGGATTGGCAACAGCACAAGCCGGACGCGTCGCACGTGGTGAACTATCCGCCCATGCTGCTGGCACGCTCCGGACGCGACGAATCCGGGGGGTATCCGCTCGCAACCCTCGACATCCCGCGCGAGGCGCTGACTTCCGCCCCGCGCCAATGATCGTGGGCGCCAGCAAATGCCTCCAAGCGTGGGGCGAGAACGCATTGCGATTAGGACGATGCTGCGTGGCGAGTGCTGCATAATGTGCACTGGGCTTTGCGCGGCGGGTGTAAGGCAAATCAATTCGACGCTATTGGCATGGCGTCGCCCCAGAGAGGTTAGTGGATGGATTTCCGCACCTTTGTCCGGACTCTCCTCACGCATTGGAAACTCGCCTTGGGGGCATTGCTGGCGTGCACGATCGGCGCCGCGGCGGTCACGGCATTGCAGACGAAGCATTACCAGTCGACGGCCACCATCCTCATTTCCTTTCCCGGTGCCACCGACCTCACCGAGTTGTACAACGGCACGCTGACCGCGCAGGAACGGTTGTCGTCCTACGCGCAGATCGCGGGCGGCCGGACGGTGGCCGAGCGCGCGGTCAACCAGCTGCAAGCCCCGATCAGCGCGGACGCCCTGGTGACCCAAACCCAGGTGAAATACACCGCCAAGTCCCAGCTTTTCACGATCACCGTCAAGGACACCGACCCGAACCGCGCCGCGGCCCTAGCGGGAGCGATGGCCGATCAGTTCGCCGCGCTGGTGCCCACGCTCGGCGCGACCACGGGTCCGAACGGCCGGCCCGTTCCGGTGACGCCCGGTTCGCGGCCCGACGTCGGCGAGCCGAATCCACCCGCGGCCCCGCCGTCGGAAGCGCCCGGCCAACCGGCGGCCAAGCCCATGCCGGTGGCCAGAGCGCGGGTGGTGGAGGCGCCGCGGGTGCCCGACCACCCCGTGACGCCGGTGCCGGTGCGCAACATGGCGATGGGATTTGTCGCCGGAATACTGCTGGCCATCGCGGTTGCGGTGGCCCGCGAGGCCAGCGACCGCACCGTGCGATCCCGGGAGAAGCTGGAACAGCTTTCGGGACTGCCGACTTTGGCCGAGCTACCCGGCAGGCGCGGGAACACCCCGCGGTTCGGCGTCGACTCCGCCCTCGATGACGCCGTACGGGGCTTGCGCGCCCGGCTGCTCAGGGCGATGGGCTCCGACGCCCGCCGAGTGCTGGTGGCGGCGCCGTTCGGTGGGGAGGGGACCACGACCACGGCACTGAACCTGTCGCTGGCCCTCGCCGAGATCGGCGAGGACGTCCTGCTTGTCGAGGGCGATACGCGCCGGCACGTGATCGCCGGTCTGCTGCGGGTCGAGTCGGGGGAAGGGCTGGCCAACGCGCTGGCCAGCCCCGAGATCGCCGCGGAAGCCGTGAAGCCGACGCCGATCGCCAAGCTGTTCATCCTTGCGTCCCGGTCTGCCCGCCGCGAGACCCCGCCCTGCAGCGCGTTTCTGCCGGAGGTGATCGACAGGGTGATGCTGGACTTGTCGTCACGCTTCGACCGGATCGTGGTCGACGGGCCGCCGGTGCTGGCGACCCCGGACAGCGGCCTGCTGGCGGGCGCCGTGTCGGCCACGGTGCTGGTGGTGCGGGCGCGCCGGACCACCGTCGACGAGCTCAACGACGCGCTGAGGGCCTTGCGCTCGGCCGGTGCACAGGTGGTCGGCACCGTGCTGACCGACGCCCGTCCGTCGCTGCACATCAGGGCCGCGGCCAAGACCTATCGGACGAAGGTCGGCGGGCCGGCGTGATTCCCTACCTGCCCGGTCGCCCCCGCCTGGCAGTAGACGGCGTCCTGCTGACGGTATTCCTGTTCGGCTGCTTCGTCTTTGGCGTGCTCTCGGTGCGCCGAACCACCGAGGGAGTGTTGCTCATCGCGGCAACGTTCTGCCTGGTCGTCTACTGGGTGAAGCGCGAGGCGCTGGCGGGGGTGACGCTGTTCCTGGCGTTCGCGGCGCTGCCGGAAGGATTGCACATCGGCAAAGTGATCGGGCCCGCGGCGATCTATGCGTACCAGGTGGCCGCGGTGCTGGCGATCGGCTACCTCATGCCGATCGTCAGACCGCGGTTCAAGGATTTCCTGCTGCCGGGGATGTTCGTGCTGACGGTCGTGTACTTCACCGTGGTCGGGTTTCAGATGGGACATGACGCCACGATGGTGCTACACGAATCGACGACTTTGATCGAGATGGTCATCGGGTTCGTGCTGGCGCTGTTGATCGTGTACGGCGGCTACCTGAAGTTCTGCATGCGCGTGATGGTCGTGACGCTGTGGTTCTCGGCGGCGATGGCGATCTTCAGTTCGTTGCATGCCATCCGACTGGCCGGCCGGGCCGAAAGCCTGGAGGGCGCGACGGGCGCAGGTCAAGCCCTCCGCATCGTCCTATCCACCCAGACGCCGGCCACCGCCGCGCTCACCGCGCTGGTCGCCGCGTCGATCATCGGTCGCGTCCGGCCGATGACGTACCTCGCCTTCGGCCCGCCCGCGCTGATCATCTCGCTGCTGGCCTTCTCGCGGAACACGCTGATCGCCGTGGCGGTGGGTGCGACCGTCGCCTTCTTCGCCAATTTCGGCTGGCGGGCCCTGCGGCGGACGTCCGCCGTGGCCGCTGTCAGCGCGGGCGTGGCCGCGCTGATATTGCCGGGGTCGCTGTTCCTGCTGCAGCAGTCGGAGGCGGGGTCATGGCTCAGCGACCAGTTCACCGCGTTCAATCAGCGAGTGTTCGGCGGGGTTTCGGCCAGTGCGCTCGCCACCGACGAATCGACACTGGACCGGCTGCGGGAAGTCGCGCGGCTCAACGCCGCAATCGCCCAGGCGCCGGTGTTCGGCCACGGCCTGGGTTACGCCTACCAGCTGCCGTCCGGCAACGATCCGAAGGCCTTCGCCTGGACGCTGGGTCCCACCTACTCCCACCTCTTCTACCAATGGTGGCTGGCCAAGGCCGGGGCCGTGGGCATGGCGGCGTTCGCGTGGATCGCGTTGACACCGATCGTCCGGGCGCTGCGCTGCGCGACGATGCCGGCGAAGATCAGCGCCGCGGTCTGCGCCGGTCTGCTCGCGATATCCGCGGTCTGGCCACTACCCGAAATGCCCATGGACGCACTGGCTTTGGGGCTGGCACTCGGAACGGCCATGGGATTCGCCGGCCTACGGCACAGGAACTCCGAAGCGGACCAGGCGGACGCCGACCCGGCGCCGGCGCTGGCCGCTGCCGGCGGAAAATGATTGCGGTCACTCACGTCGGGCCCGACATATACAGCTTCGGCGGCACGCAGTCCGTGATACGAGTCATCCGCGACAACAGGATCGGTGCCGACGAAATTCGCGTCCTGTCGACGTGGAACGGGCGCCACCACGCCAAAAATCTGTGGCTCACCGCGCGTGCGGGGGCCGCGCTGGCTAGGGCGCCGCGCGGGAGCGTCGTGCACTTCCACATGTCGAACGGCGGCGCCTGGCTGCGCGAAGGGCCGCTGATCCGCCTCGCGCGGGCGCGAGGCTTCCGGGTCGTCGTGACCATCCACGGCTCCGACTTTCCGCAATTCTCCCGGTCGCACCCCCATTTCGTGGGGTCGACGCTGACGAAGGCGGACCATCTCATCGTCTTGTCGGAGGAAGCGCGTGCCGCCGCGAAACGGGTTGCACCCGGGGTGCCGGTGTCGATCGTGGCCAACCCGGTCGTCATCGATCGAGACGCGCCCGGGGCCGGCTCGACACCGCCCGTCGTGCTTTTCGCCGGCACCATCGGTCGCCGCAAGGGCGTCGACACGCTGGTCTCGGCCTGGCGGCTGCTGCTGGCCGAGGGCGTCGAAGGGCGTTGCCGCATAGTCGGTGTCGTCGACGACTACACGCCGCCGCCAACGGAGCGCCTCAGCGTCGAGCCCCCGGTACATCCGGATCGGGTCCGCGAGCTACTCCGCTCGGTCCGCGTGGTGACGCTGCCTTCGTTCGCCGAGGCAATGCCGATGATCCTGACCGAGGCCCTCGCCGGCGGGCGGCCATTCGTGGCGACCCCGGTCGGCGGCACACCCGAGATCGCCTCGGACCCGGGCATGCTCGTCCCCGCCGGTGACGCGTCCGCGTTGGCGGCGGCGATCGGCCGGTACCTGCGCGACCCGGAGCTGGCCGAGCGTGACGGGCGTCGCGGTCAGGAACACATCGCCGCGACACGGAGCCCGCGGATCATCGACGCGGAGCTGCGCCGGATTTACGAGGGTTGCGGTGTTGGAGCAAGTTGAGCTCGACGGGCCGCAGCTGAGAGTGAGCGCGGTGGGCTTCGGATGCGGCGGTCTGATGCAGTCGCCGTCCCGCCGGGAACGGATGGCCGTGCTGGGTGCCGCGGTGCACAGCGGCATCACGCACTTCGACACCGCACGGATGTACGGCCTGGGCAGGGCGGAGGCCGAGCTTGGGGCGTTCCTGCGGACGGTCCCGCGCGACACCGTCACCGTCGCAACCAAATTCGGCATCGACGTCGGGGGAATGGCCAGGCGCTTCGGCCGGTTTCAGGCTCCGGCGCGGGCGCTGCTGCGCAAGGCCCCGGCGCTGCGGCGCGCCGTCAAGCGGCAGCAGGCGGCACCCGAAACCGCCCGCCTGTACAACGCGGCCACCGCGGCCCGCAGCCTCGACGAGAGTCTCGCGGCGCTGGGCGTCGACTACGTGGACATCCTGTTCCTTCACGGCCCGCGGCCGGGGGACACCGTGGCCGGCGGCGAACTTCGCGAATTCTTCGAACGCGCTCGCCAGCAAGGCAAGATACGCGCCTGGGGTGTCTCACAGGACGAGGGGCTCGACACGGATTTCGCCGCCTCCTTCGCGCCGGAAGGGGTGAGCCAGGTGCGCGCCGACCTGTTCCATCCCCCGCCGCGCCCAGCGGATCTCGCATTCGGCGTGTTGCAACGTTCGTACGCGGTGCTCTCGAACGCTTTGCGGGCCGACGCGGAGTTGGCGCGGCGCTGGCGCCAGACCCTCCACCTCGATCCGCTCGCTCCCGGGGCGCTGCCCAAGCTGATCCTCAGCTCCTCGGCCATCGCAACAGGTTGCCGCGCAATCCTTTACAGCACCACCAACCCGCTCCGGGTCGCCGAAGCGGCCGGCGCGGTCTCGGCGCCGCCGGACCCGGAGACCCTGGCGCGGTTCCTCGCTCTGGTGGCGGAGATGCCCGGGGGTGCTGCCGCGTGATCCGTGGACCCCGAGAGTTCGCCCCGAACACGACGATCCGGACCGACGTCGTGGTCGTCGGGGCCGGCGCGATCGGCATTGCGACGGCGCTGGAACTCGCGCGATCCGGCGTCCAGGCGGCGTTGATCGAGAGCGGCCTGGAACGCAAAGACGAAGCGGCCCAAGAGCTGTCGGCCCTGGATTCCCGGCAGGACGACGATCTCCATGCGCGCAGTGAGCTGATGATCCGCCGGCAGGTTGGCGGGACAACGGCGCTCTGGGGTGGTCGCTGCGTCAAGTTCGACCCCATCGACTTCGAGGACCGCCCGCTCACCGCGCAGGCGCCTTGGCCGATCCGATACGACGACGTCGAGCCCTACCTGCAGCGTGCCTGTGATTGGGCGGCGTGTGGTCGGGCGGCATTCAACGCGCGGGAGGTTCCGGAGCTTGCGCACCGCGACCTGATCGCCGGGCTGCCCGACGGCGACGTGCGCACAACCGATCTCGAGCGCTGGGCACTACCAACGCGTTTCGGCCACGAGTACCGGGCGGCGCTGCGCGACGCGACTTCCCTGATCGTGTGGACCGGCCTTACCTGCACCGAGATCGTGACGACACCGGCCGGTGCTTCCGTTGACCACCTCGTGGTCAAGACGCTCGACGGCCGGCAGGGGAGCGTGGTCGCCGCGGACTACGTCATCGCGACCGGCGGCTTGGAGGCGACCCGCCTGCTGCTCGCCTCGGACCGCCATCACCCGGCGGGCCTGGGAAACGCGGGCGGCCACCTGGGCCGCTGGTACATGTCGCACGTCGAAGGCCGGGTCGCGCGCGTGCAATTCGCCACCGATCAGGTCAGCTACGCCTACGAGCGGGACGGCGACGGGGTGTACGTGCGCCGGCGCTTCACCCTCGATCCCGGCCTGCAGCGCGACGCCGCGTTGCCGAATGCCGCTGTGTGGCTGGTCAATCCGCCGATCAGCGATCCCGGGCATGGAAGCGGAATCCTGTCCGGCGTCTATCTCACCCTGATCTCCCCGATCGGCCGCTTCCTGCTCGCGGAGGCCATTCGTGCGAAGCACACCCAAACCGACGGTCCGCCGCGGATACTCGCGCACCTGCGCAACGTCGTGCGGGACCTGTTCCCGTCGATCCGGTTTGCGATCACGTTCTCCTATGCCCGCTTCTTCCGCAGGGGCCGCAAGGCGCCGGGCTTTTTCGTGAAGAGCGCGGACAATCGATATCTGCTGCACTACCACGGCGAGCATCTTCCGCACTGGGAAAGCCGCGTCGAGCTTGCCGACGACCGCGACGCCCTCGGCATGCGCAGGATCCGCACTCATATCCACTTCTCCGACGACGACTACCTAAGCGTGCGCAGGGCCATCGCCGCGATCGATGAACACCTACGTCGCCACGGCGCCGGACGCGTGGAGTGGCTGACCGACGATGTCGAGGGCACGGTGCGCGAGTTCTTGGCCGGGCACGCCGGCTACCACCAGGCCGGAACGACGCGCATGTCGCACACGCCCGATGGCGGCGTCGTCGACCCAGACCTACAGGTTCACGGCGTGCGCGGGCTGTACGTGGCGAGCACGTCGGTCCTGCCGACGTCGAGCCAGGCCAACCCGACGCTGGTGGGCATTGCGCTGGGTGTCCGGCTCGCCGATCGCCTTAAGAAGGCTCGAATGGCCTGCGAGCGTTCAGATCCCAGGATGGCGTAGTAAGTCAGCGCCGACTGGCCAGCACCCGGGCGATGACATCCAAAAAGCGCTCCGCGACGATGTCGACGTCGCAATGCTGCGCGTAGTAGCGCGTCGCCTCGGCGCCGCGCTGCGCCGCGACCGACGGGTCGGCCAGCAGGTCGAAGGCGGCGGCGAGCCCGGCGACATCGTCGACACCGATCGGGGGACAGCCGGGCGGCTGGTACTCGGGCAGGCCACCGGACGTTGACACGATCGGCATCACCCCCAGCTGCATGGAGAGCACCTGCACGCCGCTTTGCGACGCGCGCCGGTAATGCGAGACCGAACCTTTCGCGGCGGCCAGGACCGGGATGACGTCGGCGTAGCGGTAGCTGCCGTTGCGCCAGCGCGTGTGTTTGGGCAGGGCGGCGGGGTCCAAGGGCCCGTCGCCGATGAGCACCAGGTTGTCACCGCGCCAGCCGCCGCCGCCGATATGGCGCTGCCACGCCTCGAGCACGACGTCGACGTTCTTGTACGGGTTGAGCCGGCCGAACATGACGAAATCCCGGCGTCCCTCGGGCGCCACGAATGGTGGAACGCGGTGCGGGTCAATATCACTGGCGAGCGGCACAACATACACGGGCGTGCCGGCGACGTCGCGGCGCGCGGCGACGGCCGTCGCGACGTACTCGCTGTAGGTAATGGTGGCCGCCGAGCGGGCGCCCCACCGGTCGAACACCGCGCGTTCGTAGGACGGGACCCGTTCGCCGGGGTCGTGCGGCCGGTCGTCATGCACCACCTGGATGCGGGGAACCCGCCCGGCCAACGCGATCCAGCGCGGATCGCGGACGATCTCGGCGATCACGACGTCGGGTCGAAACTCACGGATCCGGCGCCACGCCTTGAAGGTCGGGAGCCAAGTCGCGGCGGTTTTGAACCGCGGATCGAGCACGAGCTCGTACTCACGGGCGGCGTCCGACTCGGGGTGCCGGTCGGAGGTCACCAGCAACACGTCGGCTCCGCGCCGCAGCAGCCCCTCGGCCTGCACGCGCACCGCCGGTCGTGTCCACGGCGAAAGCCAAAGCACCCGGGGCGATTTCATTGCTCGTCGGCGGCCTTCAGGAAGACGTCGGCGTCGGTCCACATCCGGGTCTGAAGCGCGCGTCGCGGCAGGCCCTCGAGGAGGCCGGTGATGCGGGGCGAGGCCAGCAGCCGCCAGGCCAGCGGATTGATTTTCGCCCGGGTCCAAATGTGCAGACCCATGCCCCCGAGCTGCCACCACCGCGTTTTGGAGGTGTGGAACTGCATGCCGAATTGCTCTCCAATGAGGGCCAACGTCGATTTCTGATAGAAGGTGATGTGCTGGCCGGTGGCAAACGCGTAGTACATCCAGTCCTCCGGGGGCGGGGGCCGGCCGTCGAAGAGTTCGGTCGTAAACACGATGGAGTCGGTGCCCGTGGTCTCCAGCAATTCGGCGACGAATCCGACCGGGTCGGCGAGATGCTCCATCACCTCGAAGGCGGTGACCACCGTGTACGGCGGGCCCGGACCCGCGTCCGCCTCGAAGCCTTGCGCGGTCAGGTTGGGGGAGTGCTTGTCGGTCCAGTAATAGTCGAAGCCGATGTCCCGCATCAGCCGGGTGAAAACGCCGTAGCCCCCGGCCGCGTCGAGAAACCGGCCGCGGCGATCGAAGAAGAAGTACAGCAGCACCGACATCGCCCGTGCAAGATACTGATTGCGCCACAGCATGGTGGTGTCCGCCGCCGCGATGGGGCTGGCATAGGCTTCGTCCAGCCAATGCGGCTCTTCGGTCTGCAGGCCGCCGCAGTTGCCGCAGAAGTAGTACTTGCAGTCGTATTTGGCGAGGATCTGATGCGTGAACGCCAGACTGGTGCTCGAATTGCAGATGCGGCACAACACGCCTATTCAAACCCTCCCGAGCATGACCCGCGCCTTGAGCAAACACCGGGACAATGGAGAACCTACGGCACCTGCAACGCTATCGGCAAGCAAATCGGGGCCGAATTTCGGCGCGGACGTGCGTTGTGCAGCACCGCTATTCACCGAATGCCGGGAATAGTCGCGCGGGGCCGTGATAGCTTTGGTCTCCAATGGCCAGAAGCGCTACACCGCCGCCGAAAGAGAAGCTCCGGCAGAAGGTCCGGCGCATTCTCGGCAGTGAAACGCGGGACCAGCTCAAGGATCTGATCCTTTTCGATCATTCCCAGTCGCTGAAGGCGAACCATCCCAACCCGCTCAACCGCGCCGGCAAAAAGTGTTTTTCGGCGACCGACGAGGACGGAATAACGCTCGAGATCCTGCGCCGCATCGGCCGGCTCGACAGCGGTGTCTTCGCGGAGTTCGGCGTCGGCGACGGGACGGAGAACAACACCCTGATCCTTGCGGCCCTCGGTTGGAAGGGCTTCTGGGTCGGGGGACAGGAGTTGGCCGTGGCCGTCGAGGGCCACCCGCGGTTCGCCTACGAG
Source organism: Mycobacterium sp. 852002-53434_SCH5985345 (assembly GCF_001667155.1). Lineage (NCBI taxonomy): Bacteria > Bacillati > Actinomycetota > Actinomycetes > Mycobacteriales > Mycobacteriaceae > Mycobacterium > Mycobacterium sp. 852002-53434_SCH5985345. Next base: position 41,772 of record NZ_LZIE01000090.1, on the reverse strand, counting down.
AAGGCGTGGATAACGGCGGACAATATCGTTGCGCTGGCCCGGTCCTGCCTGCAGAGGATCGACGCCACCGAGGTCGACGTGGTCTCCCTCGACTTGGACGGCAACGACATCTACCTGGTCGAGAAGGTCTTGGCCAATGGCATCCGTCCCAAACTCTTCATCGTCGAATACAACGGGAAGTTCCCCCCGCCGGTGAAGTTTCAGATCGCCTACGACCCCGAGCACGTGTGGCAGTCCGACGACTATTTCGGGGCGTCGCTGAGCAGTTATGCCGAGCTGTTCGCCCGCTTCGACTACCGCCTGGTCTGCTGCAACTCCCACTCCGGTTCCGACGCGTTCTTCATCGATACCGCCCTGTCCGAGTCCTTCGCCGATGTGCCGACGGACATCGAGCAGCTTTACGTGGAGCCGAGGTATTTCCTGTACAGCGGGTTCGGACAGCACAAGACGTCCCGCCGCACGGTGGCCAAGATCCTCCGATACGAGCGGTAGGGCCTTGCGCGAGAGTCATTGCCTCCAGCACGCATTCACAGCACCGCATTGATCGCGTCGAGGTAGGCGTCGGTCATCGCCTCGACGGTGTAGTGCTTGCGCATCCGTTCGAAGCCTCGTCGCCCGACCGACGGCAATGCGTCCGGGTCCGCCAGGATTCGGGCGAGGCTGTTCCGCCATCCCGCCACCGACACGGGCTCGACCAGGAATCCCGCCCTGCCGAAATCGAGCATTTCCGGCACGGCGCAAATCGCCGACGCCGCAACGGGAACCGCGCGGGCCATCGCCTCGAGAATCACCAGCGGAAACGCCTCGGACCGGCTCGGGACGCACAGCAGGTCCGCATCCGCCAGCGCGGGCCCGGGCCCGGCGGACCATCCCCGCCACTGCACCCGATCGCGCAAGCCGGCCGGGGTAAGCGCCTCCAACCTCTCGCGATCTGGGCCGTCACCGAAAACCGAGAGCCGCCAAGGCAAATCGGGCAGCTCGCCGAGCGCCCCGATCAGCAGGTGCGGGTTCTTGTGCTCGACGATGCGCGAGAGCATGACCAAGTGCAGCGGCTCACCGGCCGTGCGGACCCGGGGCGCCGGGTCACCGGCGAGGGCGACGCCGTTTGGCGCAACGAAGCGCCGTCCCCATAACCGATGCTGGGCGACCAGCATGTCCCAATGCCGTTGGGCCAACACGATGAAACCGTCGGCGCGGCGCATGGCGGCGGTCAGCGGCCGCGAGTAGATGGGCCGGTCCTGCTCGGGAGGGACATGCGGAGCCACCAACCACCGCCGGCCGCGAGCGCCCGCACGCCACAGTGAGGCGAATCCCGCCTCCGTGTTGGTGTCGGCGGTGATCAGCACCGCCGGGCCTTCAGGGATATCGACGGCGGGCGCCCACCACGGCTGGCGCACCACGCGCACGGTGTCCGGAATCTCGGAGATCATCGGGCCGAACCGTTGCACGCAGACGATCGTGACCGAATAGCCCCGGCGAACCAACTCCGTTGCCAGCAACGCCTTTTGCCTTTCGGCGCCGCCGTAGACCAGGCGATTGGTGGTGATCACGATCGCGGGCAGGTCCTTGCGGCGGCCGCAGTGAATGGTCCGCCGCGACCGCAGCAGGGTGGTACCGGCCAGATACGCGTCGGCGTGGTGCACGCTGCGCTGATGCTCGAGCAGCAGCGCGGTATCGGCTCGCGCCAGATCTCGCTCGCGGCGGCGCTCGGCGGTAGTGCCCTCCTCGTCGCCGAGACCGGCACGGTCGACGCCGATCTCATCGGCCAGCAGCATCCGCCAGCCCGCCGCGCGGGCCCGGGCCTGCCAGTCCGCCGCCGCTTCGGCCCCGAGAAACTCTTCGTCGAAACCGCCGACGGTGTTCCACGCCGCGCGGTTGATCGCCAGGCAGATGGCACCCAATTCCCCGTCCACGCCTTGTGATTCGGCCGGTTGGCGGGCATAGCGGCATGAAATCGGTGCGCCGCGCAGCCTGCCCGCGACCAGCTCGCGAGCCAGGGTTCGGCGCCGCGTTGCGATGTCCCACGGCCTCCAGCCCGGTGCGGTGTCGTCGCGCGCCATCGGTGAAACCGCGGCCACCCGAGGCTGGCGCAGCAATTCGCGGGTGCGGGTCAACGGTCCCAGCAGGCGGACTCTGGCGTCGAGCAGCAGCAGATCCGCGTCGCTCGGGGCGCGCTCCACCAGGGTGTTGAAGGCCTCGGCGAAGCCAACTTTCGCCGCGCCCGACACCCAGTGAACGCGCGGGTGTCGGGCCGTCAGTTCCTTACAGTCGCCGGGCTCGTAGACATAGACCGGCGACCCGGGCAGCTGCTCGGCGACGGCGGCGAGGCACCTCTCGAGCGCATGGTGGCCGCAACCGGCCACGATCAGCACGGCGATCGACCGGATGGGCGGCAGCGCGGCCGCGTCGCCGACCGGACTCTTCAGATATTGCCGGTCCAATTCGGGCTTCATGCCGCCAGCTGATTTCGGCGCAAGGAGGCCAGGTCCGACCAGCGCAGCGGGCCGGCCGCCGCGCTGGTGGCCAGGTAGACAACGGCGGCGACCGCGAGGACGAGAACCACGTGGTGACCCCGGAGCAACAGCGCCGCCGCGACGCTGGCTCCCGTCGGTATCAGCACTCGCAGCAAGAACATCACGGGCGTACGGAAACCGCAGTGCCGGTGCAGCCACCAGCTGCTGACCACCAGGTTGAAGAACTCCGTGCACACCAGCGCGATGCCGGGGCCGACGGCGCCGAACCGCCCGGCGAGCGCGACGTTGAGCGCGACGTTGAGCACGAGGGTGGCGACCGTCAGCCAGAGCAAGACCCGCTGGTGGTGGCTGGCGACCAAACCCTGGCCCAGCGTGCCGCTGACGAATCGCAGGGCCGCCGCGACGAACAGCAACGCCAGCGTCGGCGTCCCGCGGGCGACGAAAGCCTTGTCGCCGAACAGTCCGATCAGCGGTCCGGCCAACAGCGCGCCGACAACCGCGACGGGGACCGCCACGAAGTACATCAGCTCCACGCTGCGACGCAGGAAGGCGGCGAACGCGGCGACGTCACGCGCGAACAGCTCGGTGGCCGTCGACAGCGTCGACTTCAAGAAGACCAGCGACACCACGATGGTGTTGAACGCGATCGTGAAGGCCAGCCCGTACACGCCGACCTCGGAGTGGGTGCTCAGCAGGGACAGGATTACCCCGTCGGCGCGGCAGTACAGCAGGCCGACGACCAGAAACCCCATCAACGGCAGGCTTTCCCGCAACAGATCCGCGGCCTCTCGCGGCGCGAAGACCGGGCGCACCGAAATGTGCCGCATCGCCGCGGTGCCCTGGATCACCAATTGCAGGGCGGGCGGAATCAGTTGCACGACAGCGAACCAGATGACGTCCGCCCGCGCCGCGACCAAGCAGGCGACCATGGCCAGCGCGGCCAGGCGCCCGGCGACGTCGGAGATGGCCACCGCGGAGAACCGGACGGTGGCCAAGAACACCGGCTCGAACCGTGTCGTCATGGTCTGCATCAGCAGCGCCCCGGACAGCACGACGAGCATCACTCGGATGTCGGCGTCGTGATAGATGAGCAAGCCCGACCCGGCCGCCAACAACGCCAGCGGAACACAATAGATCAGGGCCATGCCGCTGTTGACGCGCACCAGACGCTCGAGGTCACCCTGGCCGGAGGTCACGCGGCGCACGATCACGGTCGCGATACCGAGATCGGCCATGCTGGTCCACACGGCGATGAAGAGCACCGCGATGGAGAGTTGGCCGTAGCGGCCGGGACCCAGATAGCGCGCCGTCATCGCCACCGAGACCACCGAGGCCAGCATCCCCAGTGCCCGGCAGATCAGTTGAATCGAGAACGCGTGAGCCATCCGCGAGAGCGGCACCGATGGGACGACCGCACCAGGGGTCGTCGGCTCAGTCATGACTCCCTAGTATGCGCCGTGACTGGTGAGAACGGCCTTAATCGTCTTGGCGATGATCATGAGATCACCCGACATCGACCAGTTGTCGACATAGGACAGGTCCAACCGCACCGACTCTTCCCAGGACAGGTCGGATCGGCCGCTCACTTGCCACAACCCGCTGACGCCCGGCTTCACCAGCAGCCGCCGCTTGACGTCACCGTCGTAGTTCTCGACTTCGCGCCGCAACGGTGGGCGTGGGCCGACGACGCTCATCTCGCCTTTGAGCACGTTGATGAACTGCGGCAGCTCGTCGATGCTGAACCTGCGCAGAATCCTGCCGACTGGAGTGACCCGCGGATCCTGGCGCATCTTGAACAGCATGCCGCCGGCGCCTTCGTTCAGCGCCAAGAGGTGCTCGATCTGTGTGTCAGCACCGTCGATCATGGTCCGGAACTTGAGCATTCTGAACGGCTTGCCGTCGATGCCGATCCGTTCGGATTGGTAGAACACCGGACCCTTGCTGGTGAGCTTGACGGCGATAGCCGCCGCGATGAGAATGGGCGCCGTCCCGATGAGGGCCGCCAGCGAGAAGAGGAAATCGAAGACCTGCTTCTGAAAGCGTTGCGTCCCCTCGTATTGCGGCTTCTCGACATGCAGCAACGGCATACCGGCGGTGGGCCGAAGGGTCAACCGCGTCTCCGCCACGTCCATCACCCCGGGCGACACCACGACGTCGACGTCCATCGTCTCCAACTGCCACATCAGCTCCCGGATCCCATGCATCCCAAAGTGATCCGTCTGGGTGACCGCCACGGTGTCCGCGCCGCAGTGCCGGATCGCGGCCACCGCGTCGGTGACGTCACCGAGAATCGGCACCACGCGGCCGCCGAGGGTGAGGGTATTGCCCCGCGGTCTCCCATAGCCGGGAATGCAGACACCGACTACGACGTAGCCGTCCAGCGGGTTGCGCGTCAGTTCGTGGGCAAGGTGGGAAACCGCCTGGCGGTCCCCGATCGCCAGGACCGTCGTCTGGCATTGGCCGTCCGCGCGCATCTGGCGGATGTGCTTGCGCCACAGGCTGCGACTCCCCAGCAAGCCCATGGTTCCGACGGGAAGCGCGATGGCGAGATAACCGCGGGCCAGGTCGACCTTGGCGAGCAAGGTCACCATCGCGATGATTCCGAACGTCCAGAATGACGCGCTGCCGATCCGCCGGTACTCGTCGATGCCGGCACCGATGACTCGCGGTGAGCGCGTTTGGAATACCGCCAGCGATGACAGCCACAGCGCCGCGAACAGCAATGACAACATCGTCATCACGACGTCCGAATAACCCGAGGTGTTGGCGATTTCGCCGAATCGGACGTACTGCGCGAGCAACACCGACACGCACACGATCACGGTGTCACTGATGCGCAGATGCTGCGAATACTGGTGCTGCCAGCGCCGGACGGCATTCCCCGCGGGGGAGGGCGCCGAAGCGGCGGTGACCGGTAAAGCGCTGGTTTGGGGGCGAGCCAACGGCATCATGCCGGCGGGTCTCCGCTTGTGTGGCCCCGGTTCCGCGGGCACGACGTCCACCAATTCCCGGGTCATCAACGGCTTAGACATGACGCTGCCCTCTCGATTGGCGTGAAGGTCGGCGTTCGCGATGGCCAACTGGCGTCTCGCTCGGAAATGACCGTGACCGGCAGCGGCCACACAATCCCGAATTCCGGGTCGTTCCAGTGGAATCCCTGCTCGTCGGACGGCGCCCGCTCACCGCTGACGTGGTAGCTGACCTCGGTGTCGTCGATGAGGGTTTGGAAGCCGTGCGCGACAAACGGCGGCAGGAACAGCGTCCGGTAGTTGTCGGCGCTCAACTCGACCATCACGTGGTCGCCGTAGGTCTGCGACCCGGGGCGGATGTCTACCGCAACGGCGGCGATCGCGCCGCGGGTGCAGCGGACCAGTTGGGTTTGGGCGTACGGCGGCACTCGGTGGTGCAGACCCCGCACGGTGCCACGGGTGTAGTTGAAGAAGATATTCGTCTGGGTGACGTCGAAAGTCAGCCCGCGGCTGGCGAATTCGTCGGCGCAGAAGGAACGGGAGGAGAAGCCGCGGTGGTCACGTTGCGGTTCGAGGTCGATGATCGTCACGCCGGCGATCTGGGTGGGCGTGTACTTCACTCACCGCTCCTTCCGTAACGAGTGCTTGGTCGGTTCATGTGCTGGCCTATGCGTATCCACCGGACGGCGGGCGTGTCATCACGGTCGGGATGACCCCATACCGGGGCCCAAGGTTCTTGCCCGACGCGGCGGCCAGACGCGGCAGCGACCCCATGATGCTGGGCGGGGTATTGGCACCGGCGAGACTGATGGTCGGCAAAGCGGAAGCGGCACTGTGCGCCGCCGGGATGATGCTGGTCCAACTGGCCGGCACCGCCAGCGGGCCCAGCGAGGCCGCGCTGCCCAGGCTGCCGATCACGCCGGATCCGAGCGAGCCGAGCGCCCCCGCGCCCGCGCTCGCCGCACCCGCGGCCGCGCTCGCGGCCCCCGAGGCGGCAGCGCCCGCGGCGTTGGCGGCAGCCATCGCGCCGTTCGCCAAGCCCTGCCCGGTCTGGGCCATGCCGAGGATGGAGGACATCCCGTACAGCGGGGTCGCTGCGGCCATGAAGTAGGTGGGAATGGAGCTGGGGAGGCTGGATACGAGGCTCGACATCAGCGACGAACTGGCCGAGTTGGTCACGGTGCTCGCGGTGCCGGCACCGGCGTCGCTGAGGGTGCTGGCGATCAGCGGCGACGAAAGCCCGTGCAGGGCGTTGGGCACCGAGGACACCACGTTCGAGAGCGACGTGTGGGTCGCCGTCAACGTTTCGGCCTGGGCGAGGGCGCTGCTCTGGCCGGCCAGCCCCACCGGGCTGGTGACATCGGGCGGCGGGCTGAACGGGGTGACCTCGCACGCGGCAGCCGAACCCGCGGCGTAGGCGTACATGGCGGCGGCGTCCTGCGCCCACATCTCGCCGTATTCGGCCTCGGTGGCCGCGATCGCCGCGGAATTCTGGCCGAAGAAGTTGGTGGCGATCAGCGTCGCGAGCTGGACCCGGTTAGCGGTGACGGCGGGGGGAGGAACGGTCATCGCGAAGGCGGCTTCGTAGATTTCGATAGCGAGCCTGGCCTGACCGGCCGCCTCGGCGGCCCGCGCGGCCGCGCCGGCGGTCCACGCCATGTAGGGAGCGAAGGCGGACGCCATGGTCAACGACGAGGGCCCCATCCAGCGCCCGGTCGTCAATCCCGCGATCACCGACCGGTAACAGCTTGCCGCGGAATGCAATTCGGCGGCCAGACCGTCCCAGGCCACCGCGGCGGCCACCAGCGAGACGGGACCGGGACCGGCATACATCCGCGCGGAGTTGAACTCCGGGGGAAACGCGCCGAAATCGATCACTTCAGGCCCTGCCCTTATCGGCGGGCCCGCTCGCCGCGCGCGAAGCCCCGCTGACTCCGGACGGAGGAAGACCGGCCTCGGCGGTGGGCGCACCGTACTGCAGCACCGGCAATCCGCAACTAAACATACTCAAAGTATGAAATAGGACCATACCGCTAGCGAAGAGTATTTCGCCTACGGCGGCGAAGGCACTTAGTCCTTTCCCTGGTGGTCCACCTGGTGCCGCTGCCCGCGCACGTGGCCTCGTGGTCACGACCGGCATCTAGTTCTCCTCACAACCTGCAGGTGGCCCGGGACCGGGCGTATTGGCTGCTCAACTGCCTGAACCGTGGGTTTGGGGCGTTCCAGGCTACAAACTGACAAACTGATAATAGCGTATAAAGCATACTAATAGTTTGTAAAGGTGCTGTGATCCGCACTACAGGTATTTACGGGACCGTCAAGCCGGGCGCTTGCGGCTGCTAACCTCAGAAGCGGCCCAAGTACTGCCCGGGGGTGGCCGGTCGGTTTGCTTCAGACCGCCGAAGAACCGAGGTGTATGCCCTGCTCATCAACCTGATGGCGATCGACCAGGTCAGGGTCGCAACCCCCGACGAGGACGCTCGCGTTGCCCGGCCGACGTGGGAGGCCCCGGCATTCCTGCCGGGTTCCCGCCTTCACATGAGGGTCGCGTCTTCGCGGCCGACGAGAACTGAGCTGGCATCCCGATGACGACCCACTCGACCGATGGACGCGCCGACGCGACGCGGCGACAGATTCTGCGGGCCGCGTCGCATCAGTTCGCGCGCCGGCCGTATCACGACGTCGGTCTCGACGACATCCTGGCCGAGGCTCAGCTGACCAAGGGCGCGATGTATTTCCACTTCAAGTCGAAACACGCCCTGGCGGTGGAGCTCATCGACAAGCAGATCGCGGCGGCCACCGTAGCGGTCGAAGACCTGTTGACGAGGGGGCTTTCGGGCCTGGAAACCCTCATCGACTTCTCGTACCTGATCGCCGTTCAAGACATCAAGACGGATCTGGTCAGGGCCGGCCTGAATTTGATCGAGTCGGTCGGGCAGCCGGAGGGCCTGCAGGACACGTTGCTGAGCGGATGGGTGGAAGCCCTGTCGGGCGTCGTCCAGCAGGCCATCGACGAGGGTGACATCGGCGACAGCTGCGATCCCCACGACGTCGGCCGCCTGATGGTGTCCCTGCATATGGGGCTTCGGAAGACCAGCAATCTGGACGAACCGGAAAGATTCCTGCTCGACCTGGAGAAATGCTGGATGCTCATCCTGGGCGGCATCCTGCAACCGGACCGAACCGATTACTTCCGCCAATTCCTAAGGCGGCGTGCGGCGCTCGCCGTCAACGCCAGCTCGACCGAGGAAGATTCGCCGTAACCGCAGCGAGGCCGGCCGGACGGCGCGCTCGCGGCTGCTAACCTTGGACGTCTTGGCGGTCGATGTGAGACCACGGTGACGACGTCCTCGCACCCATCGCGGATCTGGAGGAGCAACACGATGCCGCGCCAGGTCCGATCCGAAGCCACTCGTCGCAAGATTCTCGATGCCGCGATCGAGGTGTTCGGCGAAGTCGGATATGCGGCCGCCGGTTGGGGGGCGATCATCGAGCGGACAGGGATGACCAAGGGCGCCCTGTATCACCACTTTGATTCGAAGGAATCGCTGGCGTCGGACATCCTCAAGGAGGGCTCCGCCGCTCTTCTCACGGCTTTCCGGAACGTATGTGGGCCGTCGTCGCCGGGGCTGGAGAACATGTTGCACGGCGCCTTCACCATCGTCGAAGTGCTGAATTCGGACAAGATGGTTCGCACCGCCGAGCAATTGGCCTCTGCCTTAAGCGGATTGAACGAGGCCGCCGCGGGCTTCTATGCCGACCTGGCTGCGAAGATCGCCGAGGAGGCCAGGAGAGCGATCAGCGAAGGAGACCTTCGCCAGGATGTCGACCCCGAAGTGCTCTCCGAGTTCCTCGTCGGGGCGATGTTCGGAACGCGGTTGGTATCCAATGCGATAGCGCGCCATGACACGAACAGGGGCGTCGGTGTCGACATCGCCGGGCGCCTGCGCCAGATCTTGGAACTCCTGCTGCCCGGCACCGTCACGGAAGCGTCGCTCCCTTATTTCCGGCAATTCCTTGGTCGCGAAATGATGCGCCACGCCCCGGCCGTCGCCGCCCGCACCGACGCCTCCACGGAGGCCTGATCGGCTGGTGCTCCGCGTGCCGAAGGTCGGGCCGGATGTGCCACACCCTCTTTCGCGGTCCTCTAGACGGTGATCCGGTAAGTGGGGCTTGACGCGCACCCAACGATGCATACTGTTTCGGTGATGTACCCGAGACGTCTGGGCAAAGCGGTTGCGCTGGCCGCTGTGGCTGGGTTTTTGGTGATCAGCGCCCCGGCATCGTGGGGTGCGCCCGGCGACCCGGCGACGGCGGCCGACTCGCCGACCCTGTCGCTGACCGACATTGGGTCCGCGCCCACCCTGGAGTTCTGGGGCCTGACGAGCAGCCAGCAGCTGACCGTGCCCGTGCTGCACGGGCTGACACCGACAGCGGTGAACACCACCGTCGAGCTTCCGATCAACTTGCGGTCGGGATTGATCACCGTGACGCAGGGCGAGCGCACCATCGCGCGACTGAATCTGCCCTCCGCCGATCAGGCGCCGCTCGTCATTCCGCTGGCCGGAGCGGAAGTCAACGACAACTGGCTGACGGTGACACTGCGTTCCTACCTGGTGCCGCTCGACGGGTATTGCTTGTACCCGGAGAGCCCGCTGCGCCTGACCAACGGGTCGATCACCTACACCGGGGTCGAACTGCCGCCCACCACGGTGGCCCATTTCCTGCCCCCGGTGCTGCGGAAGCTGTCCATCTTCCTGCCACAATCGCCGTCCGCTAACGAATCCGACACCGCCATCCAATTGGCCGCCTCCGTGGCCAGTCACTACGGCAGGCAGACTCCCGAGATATCCGTGACGCCGTTGCCCGAAGGGCAGGCGGCGCCGCCGACGCCGCCGCAGGCGCTGGAACGTCAGATCGTCGTCAAAGAGGGCCCCGACAACGGGCTTTCCCTGCAGGGCGCCGCCGGTGTGCCGTGGCTATTGATGTCGGGCCCGCTCGGCCAGTCCGACGAATCGAACACTGCCGTGCTGTTCAACGACGTGTCGCAGCTGGCCCTGTCTTCCAAGGCGGCGGTGGAACAACTGAAGCCCAGCCTGCAGCGGCCCGGCGACAGCGTCGCGCTGCGCGAATTGGGGCAGCCCGTCGTCAACGCCACATCGCTACAACCGCGGCTGTCAATCGGACTGGACCAGACCAGGTTCGGCAGATCCGTGCACGACCTGCGCGTCCATCTCCAGGGCTCCTACACCCCGACACCGGGCAATGTCGCCGGCCAGATTGCCGTGGCGGTCGGCCCGGAGACCATCGACCACTGGCCGACCGACGGCCATGGCACCATCGACCGCTGGGTCGACGTGCCGGACCGACTGCTGCAGCGGTACACCAGCCTTGACCTCGTTCTCGACGTCGCGGCCAACGTCGGACATTGCGGTGACTTCTACACTGCCGGTCCCGGCAATCAGCTCCTCACGCTGAACATCAACGGCGACAGCACGATACAGAGCAGTCCCGCCGCACCGCCGGTGCCGGACGGCTTTCAGTCGGTGCCGCAGTCGTTGATGCCCCGGGTGCAGGTGGGCATCGAGCCGCACTCGTTGATCGACACCGTGCGGGCGATCAATCTCGTGGTGGGTCTACAGCGAATAAGCTCCGTGCCGATCTACACCACGGCCACGAGTGTGCAGCAGGCGATCGACTCGTCGGATCCCGCGATATTGATTTCCGCCGACGGGTGGAACCACTCCAATGTTGTGCTGCCGGTGTCCGCGGGGCCCAGCGGGCCGATCACCGTCAACGCCGTCCAATCGGACGGGAAGCCCGCCAAGCTCGCCCTGGACCCGAATCTTCGGTTCGCCTCTCTCCAAACGGTTTTCGACCGGGGCAGGTCTCTGTTGGTGGCGACGTCGAACGGCGCGCCGGGGCAGCTCGACGAGCTGCTGCGGTGGCTCAACGCCGATAACAAGCGCTGGCAACGACTCAAGGGCGTCGCGGTGGTGTCCGCACCGGGGGGACAGGACCCGGTGACCGTCGAACACTCGCCCATGGCCAGCCCGGCCGCGGGCTCGCAGAGCCACTCCGATCTCGGCTGGCTGTGGTGGTTCGGCGCAGGCTGGATCGTCGTAGCCATCGTCGGCGCAGGCGTGATCGTGTGGCGTACCCGGCGCGAATCATGGCGGCGCCGCTGAAGTTTGGCGCCTGATGGTACGGGTGAAAGGCTTGGCGACGCGCCCGGCCGTCAAGAACGTGGCGGCCGGACTGCTCTGCGCCGCCGGCGTGCCGGCGTTCGCGCGGCGGCGGCACCGCGATGCGGTCGCCATCGTGATGTTCCACGGGGTGGAAGACGAACCGCTTTCACCGGTCTGCCGGCACGTGCTCGACTCGAGGCTGTACCGCCGTCAATTGGATTACATCCGTAAGCATTTCAACGTTCTTCCGCTGGAGGAGGCGCTCGATCGGCTTGCCGAGGGAACGTTGCCGCCGCGCGCGCTGGCGATCACGTTCGACGACGGCACCCGCAACCTCGCCACGCACGCGGTCCCGGTGCTGCGCGAGCTGGGACTGCCCGCGGCGGTGTTCGTGGCGACCGGCCCGCTGGACAGCGGCGGAACCTTATGGCCTGACCGGCTTTGGCTCGCGATCGCCCACACCGCCGCGAGCGAGATCGACCTTGCCGCGTTGGGACGCGGTGTTTGTTCGCTGAACGGAAGCGCGAACCGCGGGAAGGCCTACGCCGCCGCGGTTGAGGGATTGAAAGACTTGGCCGACGCGGACCGCATCGCCGCCCTGGACGGGATTCTCGGCGCACTGGGGTACCGCGACGACGGCGACGGTGGTCCTTTCCGGATGCTCACCTGGGACGAAGCGCGGGCTATGGTCGGCGACAGCCTGGTGACGTTGCATCCGCACTCGGTGACCCACCCGATCCTGGCCCGCTGCGACGACGACAAGGTCGAGCGGGAGATCGCTGCTTCCTGCGCGGCGCTCGAACGCGAGACCGGTTGTGCGGCCAAGGTTTTCGCTTACCCCAACGGTCGACCGCAGGACTTCGACAACCGGGCCAGGGATGTGCTGCGCCGTCGCGGCATCCGCTGGGCGTTGTCCACCACGGCGGGCTTGGCGGATCGCCAGTGCGACCCGCTGGCGTTGCCGCGGCTGGCGGTGGCCAGCGACGCGTCGTTCGGCCACTTCCGGCTGATGGTCTCCGGCGGCCTGCCGGGCCGCTACCGGGGACGGCGCGGCCCGGCCGCCGCGACCGGCCGCTGAAGGGCTAGCGGTCTTCCTGCCACAGCTGCTCGGTCAGATCCTGGAAAGCCGCGAGGACGAATTGGTCGTCGGCTCGCATCGCTGCCGACTTGCTCATCAGGGCCCGCACGACCGAGCCGTCCTTGTGCGCCAGTTCGACGACCATGTTCGCCAGGGAGTGAACGACCGATAACAACGAATCCGAGGCCGGCGCCTGATGGAAGATCTGATGGAACCGGAGGGACAAGACCTCCTCGGGCTCGTAGCCCGTCATCTCGGCGAACGCGGCGTTGGAAAACAGGATGGCGCCGTCATGTTCGATGGCCAGCACGGGAATCGGGATCCGCTCGAGCACAACAAGTGCCGGCAGCTGCTTCAAGGTCGTCATCGGCGAATCCCCATGTTGCCGATTACGTCGTCGCTCCACCGGCCGATTATGGCGCATAACATAGGCTATACACGAGGTCTTCGCCCAGATGAGCGCGCCGAACGTGGCGGGCCGTCCCGTTTGGCCACTCGATCCGGAACCTGCGACGGCATCCAGAGCAGGCGTGACCGCCTCACCTCGCCGGTGTGCCGGCGTCGCAGAATCCGCTGATCAGCATGTCGACGCGGCCGGCGTGCTGGTCCGGGCGCAACCGGCCGCTGCGGTCGAGGGTTACCAGGCCGTGCAGCGCGGCCCACACCACCTCGGTCAGCGTGTCGGGGTCCCGCGTGCCCGCGACCATGTCGACCGCCGCCCGCAGTTCCGCGAAGGCCGCGGTCAGCTCGGCAGGGGTGTCCGCGGCGGCGAACTGCAGCGTCGTCGTACGGGTGAACATCGCGTCGAAGAGTGCGGGATTGTCACGGGCGAAGCCGATGAACGCGTGCGCGACTCGCGCCAGGGCGTCCCGGCCGTCGGTGGCGCCCCGGCGGGCGGTGCGGAGCGCGTCCGCCAGTTCGCCGAATCCCTCGACGGCGACCGACGCCGCGATGTCTTCCATGCCAGAGAAGTGTTTGTAGAGCACCGGTTGGCTGTATTCGATCTCGGCGGACAGCCGGCGGGTGGTGACGGCGTCCCAACCCTCCTGTTCGGCCAGCTTGCGCGCCGTGGCGGTGATCAGCCGACGGCGGGCGGCCCGTTCGCGTGCCCGGCGGTCTTCGATAGCCATACGTCCATGCTAGCGCCGATATGAGCGCTAGCGTTGCTATTGGCGCAAACGCGAGTGGACGTCGGTGTTGCTCTCAGGAGCCGGCGGCGGGGCGGTTAGTCGACTTGGTAGCGCGGGAAGACGCCGGTGGGCGCCGGCAGCGCGGTGCCGGGGGCCAGCCGGGTACCGATGGCGTCGAAGGTGCGCCGCTCGGACGGTTGGCCGAGCAGATCGAGGAGCTTGCCCCCCGAGCCGGGCATCACCGGCTGGATCAACAGCGCCGCGATGCGAACCGCTTCGCACGTGGTGTAAAGCACTGTCGCGAATCGCTTCTGGTCCGCTTCCGACTCGCTCTTGCGCAGCACCCACGGCTGCTGAGCCGAGAAATATCTGTTGGCCGCGCCCAGCATCAGCCAGATCGCCTCCAGCGCCAGATGCATTGCCTGGCTGTCGAATTCGGCGCGAACCCGTTCGAGCAGGCCGTCGGCGATGTCGAGCAGTTCAGTGTCGTCGGCAGTGAATTCGCCGGGGACCGGCACCACTCCGTCGAGGTTCTTGGCCACCATGGACAGCGACCGTTGGGCCAGGTTGCCCAGCTCGTTGGCCAGATCGGTGTTGATCCGGGTGATGATCGCGTCCTCGCTGTAGCTGCCGTCCTGGCCGAACGGGACCTCCCGCAACAGGAAGTAGCGGAGTTGGTCCACGCCGAAGGTATCGATCAGGGCAACGGGGTCAACGATATTGCCCACCGACTTGCTCATCTTCTCGCCACGGTTGAGCAGGAACCCGTGCGCGAAAACCCTTCGCGGCAAATCGATCCCGGCCGACATCAGAAACGCGGGCCAGTAGACGGTGTGGAACCGGATGATGTCCTTGCCGATCATGTGCAGATCGGCGGGCCAGTAACGCCGGAACAAATCCGACTCGGTGTCGGGGTAGCCCACCCCGGTCAGGTAATTGGTCAGCGCGTCGACCCAGACATACATGACGTGGTCGGAATGATCGGGGACCTTCACGCCCCAGTCGAATGAGGTGCGCGAGATCGACAGGTCGCGCAGGCCGCCGGAGACGAAGCTGACCACTTCGTTGCGCCGTACCTCGGGCGCGATGAAATCCGGGTTGGCGTCGTAGTGGGCCAACAGTTTGTCGCCATACGCCGACAACCGGAAGAAGTAGGTCTGCTCCTCGGTCCAGGTCACCGGTGTGCCGGTCTCGACGGCGACACGGGTCCCATCGACCAGGGCGGTCTCGGATTCGACGAAGAAACGCTCGTCGCGCACGGAGTACCAGCCGGAGTAGCTGTCCAAATAGATGTCGCCCGCCGCCTCCATCCGCCGCCAGATCGCCTTGGACGCTTCGTGATGGTCGGCGTCCGTGGTCCGGATGAATCGGTCGAAGGAGATGTTCAGCTTCTCCTGAAGCCGCTGGAACGCGTCGGAGTTGCGCCGCGCGAGCTCGGCGGTCGGTACGCCCTCGGCGGCCGCCGTCTCGACCATTTTGAGGCCGTGCTCGTCGGTGCCGGTCAGGAAACGCACGTCGAAGCCGTCGAGTCGCTTGAACCGTGCGATGGCGTCGGTGGCGATGTACTCGTAGGCATGCCCGACGTGGGGATCGCCGTTGGGGTAGGTGATCGCGGTCGTGACGTAGAAGGGCTTCATCGAGAGTCCACCTTATTGTGTGCGCGTGAGCTCCAACCGACGAGAACGAGAAGCCCCGCCCGCGCCGGAGCCGCTGGCGCCCCTGGTCGACGCCCACACCCACCTCGACGCCTGCGGTGCGCAGGACGCGGCGGACGTGCGCGCCATCGTGGACCGCGCCGCGGCGGTCGGGGTGGGGGCGGTGGTCACCATCGCCGACGACCTGGACTCGGCGCGGTGGGTGACGCGGGCCGCCGAATGGGATCCGCGGGTGTATGCCGCGGTGGCGCTGCACCCGACCCGCGCCGACGCGCTGGACGAGGGCGCACGCGCCGAGATCGAGCGACTGGTGGCGCATCCCAGGGTGGTAGCCGTCGGCGAGACCGGCCTGGACCTGTTTTGGCCCGGGCGGCTGGACGGTTGCGCGGCCCCGGAGACGCAGCGGGAAGCCTTCGCATGGCATATCGACCTGGCCAAGCGCTGCGGGAAACCCCTGATGATCCACAACCGGGACGCCGACGCCGAGGTGCTGGACGTGCTGGCGGCCGAGGGCGCCCCCGACGCCGTGATCTTCCACTGCTTCTCGTCGGATGCCGCGATGGCCCGCCGCTGCGTGGACGCCGGATGGTTGCTCAGCCTGTCCGGGACGGCGAGCTTCCGCAACGCCCGCGACCTGCGGGAAGCCGTTCCGTTGATACCGCTGGAGCAGCTGCTGGTGGAAACCGATGCGCCGTACTTGACGCCGCACCCCTACCGCGGGGCGCCGAACGAGCCGTATTGCCTTCCTTATACTGTGCGAGCGGTCGCAGAACTGGTCGGTCGTCCAGCCGAAGAGCTGGCACAGGCCACCACGAACAACGCTCGGCGGGTCTACGGACTGGCTCACGGTTAACACGCCGAACTTGGCGATTCCGTAAACAAACTCGCGCCGGAGTTGCTCAACATTGGCCGGTTCGTTACCGTCTTGTGATCGAAAGGGTGGGGCCTACGGGCCCTTATTTGTCGCTTGGTGCTGATTAGGTCGTTGGAGTTGCTTGCTGTGGTCGGGATAGACGCGCGTTGACTGTATTAACAAAACTTCATCAGACCCCATCTCCGATGTTGCGGCTCGTTGTCGGAGGACTGCTGGTAGTTCTGGCATTCGCCGGTGGGTACGCGGTCTCCGCGGCTAAGACCGTGACGCTGACCGTCGACGGGATCGCGATGCGGGTGACGACAATGAAGTCGCGGGTGATCGACATCGTCCAGGAGAACGGCTTCGCCGTCGACGAGCGCGACGACCTGTACCCCGCCGGAGACGTCAAGGTGCACGACACCGCCAACATCGTGCTGCGGCGCAGCCGGCCGCTGCAGATCTCGCTGGACGGCCACGACACCAAGCAGGTGTGGACGACGGCGTCGACCGTCGACGAGGCGCTGGCCCAACTCGCCATGACCGACACCGCCCCCGCCGCGGCCTCCCGTGGCAGCCGGGTCCCGCTCGCCGGGATGGCGCTGCCCGTCGTCAGTGCGAAGACGGTCCGCATCAACGACGGCGGCGCGATCCGCACGGTCCACCTGCCGGCGCCGAACGTCGGGGGGCTGCTCAGCGCCGCCGGCGCGCCGCTGCTCGAGGGGGATCAGGCGGTGCCCAATGCGGCGTCGCCCATCGTCGATGGCATGGAAATCCAGGTGACCCGTAATCGGATCCAACGGGTAACCGAGCGGATGCCCTTGCCGCCGAATGCCCGTCGGGTCGAGGACCCGGACATGAACATGAGCCGCCAGGTGGTCGAAGACCCGGGCGCCCCGGGCACCCAGGACGTCACGTTCGCGGTGGCCACGGTCAACGGGGTCGAGACCGGCCGGTTGCCGATCGCCAACACGGTGATCACCCCGGCCCGTGACGCCGTGGTGCGGGTGGGCACCCGGCCCGGCACCGATGTGCCAGCGGTCACCAACGGCTCCATCTGGGACGCGATCGCGGGCTGCGAGGCCGGCGGGAACTGGGCGATCAACACCGGCAACGGCTACTACGGCGGTGTCCAGTTCGACCAGGGAACCTGGGAGCGCAACGGTGGGCTGCGGTTCGCGTCGCGCGCCGACTTGGCCACCCGCGAAGAACAGATCGCCATTGCCGAGGTGACCCGAGCACGCCAGGGTTGGGGCGCGTGGCCGGTGTGCAGCGGAAGAGCTGGTGCCAACTGACCATCCGGCTGCTCGGTCGCACCGAGATCAGGCGGCTTGCCAAAGAACTTGACCTTCGGCCACGGAAATCCCTCGGGCAAAACTTCGTTCACGACGCCAACACGGTCCGCCGGATCGTCTCGACTTCCGGGATAGGCCGTTCCGACCACGTCCTCGAGGTGGGCCCCGGACTGGGCTCACTCACGCTGGCCCTGCTCGACCGCGGCGCCATCGTCACCGCCGTCGAGATCGACCCGGTGCTGGCCGATCGGCTGCCGCAAACCGTCGCCGAGCATTCGCGCAGCGAAATCGACCGGCTCACCGTGCTCAACCGCGACGTCCTGACCCTCCGGAAAGACGAGTTGGCCGCCCAGCCCAACGCCCTCGTCGCCAACCTGCCTTACAACGTCGCGGTGCCCGCGATCTTGCATCTGCTCGCGGAATTCCCGTCCATTCAGACCCTGACCGTCATGGTGCAGGCGGAGGTGGCCGAACGGCTGGCCGCCGAACCGGGCGGCAAGGAATACGGCGTGCCAAGCGTCAAGGTCCGCTTCTTCGGCGCGGTTCGGCGGTGCGGCATGGTGTCGCCGACGGTCTTCTGGCCGATTCCGCGCGTCTATTCCGGGCTGGTTCGCATCGACCGCCACGCCACCCCGAGGTGGCCCACCGACGAAGCCTTCCGGCGTCAGGTATTCCAGCTGGTGGACATCGCGTTCGCGCAGCGGCGCAAGACGACTCGCAACGCGTTCGCGGAGTGGGCCGGCTCGGGCAACGAGTCGGCGAACCGGCTGTTGGCCGCCAGCATCGACCCGGCCCGTCGCGGCGAGACCCTGTCCATTGAGGACTTCGTGCGGCTGTTGCGGCGATCGGCCGACCCGGCCGACGCCGCCACCGCCGGGCCGCCCCCGGCCGAACAGCAGCCTTCCCGGAGCTGACTGTGGTTTCTTCGGGGCGCCGCTGCGTGTAGTTGACCGGCGGCAGCGATAGTCTGCTGCGGTGTCCGCATCTGACGGCAATACCGCCGCCCAGTGGGTGCCCACCGGGTCGGTCACCGTTCGGGTGCCCGGAAAGGTCAACCTCTATCTGGCGGTCGGCGACCGTCGCGAAGATGGCTATCACGAGCTCACCACCGTTTTCCAGGCCATCTCCCTGCTCGACGAGGTGACGGTCCGCAACGCCGACGTGCTGTCGCTCGAGCTCGTCGGCGAGGGCGCCGACACACTGCCCACCGACGAACGCAACCTCGCCTGGCAGGCCGCCGAACTGATGGCCGAACACGTCGGCCGGGCGCCCGACGTCTCGATCATGATCGACAAATCCATCCCGGTGGCCGGCGGGATGGCCGGTGGCAGCGCCGATGCCGCCGCGGTGCTGGTCGCGATGAACTCGTTGTGGGAGCTCAACGTGCCCCGGCGGGACCTGCGCATGCTCGCCGCACGGCTGGGCAGCGACGTGCCCTTCGCGCTGCATGGCGGCACCGCGCTGGGCACCGGCCGCGGCGAGGAGTTGGCGACCGTGTTGTCGCGCAACACCTTCCACTGGGTGTTGGCCTTCGCCGACGGCGAGCTGCTGACCCCGGCGGTGTTCGTCGAGCTGGACCGGCTCCGGGAAGCGGGGGACCCGCCGCGGCTTGCCGGCCCGGGCCCGGTGCTGGCTGCCTTGGCCGCGGGCGACCCGGAACAGCTGGCGTCACTGCTGGGCAACGAGATGCAGGCGGCCGCAGTGAGCCTGAATCCGAAGCTCCGCCGGACCCTGCGCGCCGGAGTCGAGGCCGGTGCGCTGGCGGGCATCGTGTCCGGCTCGGGCCCGACATGCGCCTTCCTGTGCCGGTCGGCCGCCTCGGCGGTCGACGTGGGCGCCCAGGTGTCCGGGGCGGGCGTCTGTCGCACGGTACGGGTCGCCAGTGGGCCGGTCGTGGGTGCGCGTGTGGTGCCGACGCCCACCGAAGTGTGAAAAGCAACCCAAAACTTGCATTCGTTTGGGCTGTTCCCTAAGAGGAGTTTAAGATATGCGCGGTGACGAGTCGCGCTGAGCAAGACCACTCATTATCGTCGTCCGCCGGGGTCTCCGGCGGGCGACTGATGCTTCGGGCCCACCGGCGGTTTTCGGGCCCGCTTCGCGCTCATCGGCCGGCCGAACGGCAGGTGGCCGACTCATCGCCGATTCGAGACCTAACCGCTGCCCGACTGTGTTTGCGCGCCTGTTCCGAAGCGTTACCCAGTGGGCGGAATATGAAATCCCGGGCGTTGGGCCAAGCGCCGGAACCGAGGAGGTTTGCGTGAGCAGGTTTACCGAGAAGATGTACCGCAATGCCCGCAACGCGACGACGGGCATGGTCACCGGTGAACCGCACGAACCGGTCCGGCACACCTGGGGCGAGGTCCACGAACGCGCCAGTCGCATCGCGGGCGGCCTGGCCGCCGCCGGCATCGGGCTGGGCGACGCGGTCGGTGTCCTTGCCGGCTTCCCGGTGGAGATCGCCCCGACGGCGCAGGGCCTCTGGATGCGTGGGGCCAGCCTGACGATGCTGCACCAGCCCACGCCGCGGACCGACCTCGGCGTGTGGGCCGAAGACACCATGAACGTCATCGGCATGATCGAGGCCAAGGCCGTCATCGTCTCCGAGCCGTTCCTGGTGGCCATCCCCGTGCTGGAGGAGAAGGGGATCAAGGTACTCACCGTCGCCGACCTGCTGGCGTCGGAGCCGATCGACCCCGTCGAGGTCGGCGAGGACGACCTCGCGCTCATGCAGCTGACGAGCGGCTCCACCGGATCCCCCAAAGCCGTCCAGATCACCCACCGCAACATCTACTCCAACGCCGAGGCGATGTTCATCGGCGCCGAGTACGACGTCGACAGGGACGTCATGGTCAGCTGGCTGCCCTGCTTCCACGACATGGGCATGGTCGGCTTCCTGACCATCCCGATGTACTTCGGCGCGGAGCTGGTCAAGGTCACGCCGATGGACTTCCTGCGTGACACGCTGCTGTGGGCCAAGCTGATCGACAAGTACAAGGGCACCATGACCGCGGCGCCCAACTTCGCCTACGCGCTGCTGGCCAAGCGGTTGCGGCGCAACGCCAAGCCGGGCGATTTCGACCTGTCCACCCTGCGTTTCGCGCTCTCGGGTGCCGAGCCCGTCGAACCCGCCGACGTGGAGGACCTGCTCGACGCCGGCAAGCCGTTCGGCCTGCAGCCGTCGGCGATCCTGCCGGCTTACGGCATGGCTGAGACGACGCTGGCCGTGTCGTTCTCGGAGTGCAACGCAGGTCTGGTCGTCGACGAGGTCGACGCCGACCTGCTGGCCGCCCTGCGCCGCGCCGTGCCCTCCACCAAGGGCAACACCCGCCGGCTGGCGACGCTCGGCCCGCTCCTGCAGGACCTCGAGGCGCGCATCATCGACGAGAACGGCGACGTGATGCCGCCGCGCGGCGTCGGCGTCATCGAGCTGCGCGGGGAGTCGCTGACGCCCGGCTACCTGACCATGGGCGGTTTCATCCCGGCGCAGGACGAGAACGGCTGGTATGACACCGGCGACCTCGGCTACATGACCGAGGACGGCCACGTCGTGGTGTGCGGCCGCGTCAAGGACGTCATCATCATGGCGGGCCGCAACATCTACCCCACCGACATCGAGCGGGCCGCCTGCCGCGTCGAGGGGGTGCGGCCCGGCTGCGCCGTCGCGGTGCGCCTGGACGCCGGCCACTCACGCGAGACGTTCGCCGTCGCCGTCGAGTCCAACGCCTGGCAGGACCCCGCCGAGGTGCGCCGCATCGAGCACCAGGTCGCCCGCGAGGTGGTGGCCGAGGTCGACATGCGGCCGCGCAACGTCGTGGTGCTCGGGCCGGGCACCATCCCGAAGACACCGTCGGGCAAACTGCGCCGGTCCCACTCCGCCACCCTGGTCACCTAGGCCGCGCCGTTTACCAGGCGTGGACCCGGTTCTGCGCCGGCTCGAGGCCCAGCTCGACAAGCAACTCGGTGGCGTCCGCGGCCTGCTCGCAAATGGTGGGGACCTCGCCGCGCTCGGCGGCGGTGAAGTTCTCCAACACGAACGCCGCCGGATCTTTGCGTCCCGGCGGTCGGCCGATCCCGATGCGGACCCGCTGAAACTCCTTGGTGCCCAGCGCGGACGCCACCGAGCGCAGCCCGTTGTGGCCGCCCTCGCCGCCGCCGATCTTGAGTCGGATGCGGCCGAAGTCGAGGTCGAGGTCGTCGTGGACGACGACGAGGTCGGCCGGCGTCACCGAGTAGAACTTCGCCAACGGCCCGACCTGGCGGCCGGACTCGTTCATGTAGCAGCGCGGCTTGGCCACCAGCACCGAGCGTCCGGCCAGCCGGCCGCTGACTACTTCGGCGCCGGAACGCTTGTGCACCTTGAACTTTGAGCCGAGCCGGTCGGCGAGCAGGTCGGCGACCATGAACCCGAGGTTGTGCCGGGTGCGGGCGTAGTTTTCTCCGGGATTGCCCAGGCCGACCACCAGCAAGGGCTCGGCCACGTTGCGGTCCGCCTACTCGGACTCGTCCGCGGGGGCCTCGGCCTCGGCGGCTTCCTCTTCCGCGGGGGCCGCTTCGGCCTCGGCGACCTCGCCCGCGCCCTCTTCCTCGAGGTCCTCGGCGGTCGGCGCGGTAACGACGTTCACCACCAGCATCTCCGGGTCGGAGATCAGGTTGACGCCCTTCGGCAGGGTGATCTGCCCGGCGGTGATCTGGGTGCCGGGTTCGACGTCCTCGACGGACACCGTCAACTGCTCGGGAATCGACATGGCGTCGGCCTCGATCTCGATGGTGTTGGTGTCCTGGGTGACCAGGGTGCCGGGGACGGCGTCGCCCTCGATGACCACCCGGACCTCGACGACGACCTTCTCGCCGCGGCGCACGACGAGCAGGTCGGCGTGCTGGATGCTCCGGCGGATCGGGTGGATGTCGAGCGCTTTGGTCAGCGCCAGCTGTTCCTTGCCGTCGATGTCCAGGGTCAGCACGGCGTTGGTGCCCGCGTGGCGCAGCACGGCCGCGAAGTCGTGTCCGGGCAGCTCCAGGTGCTGCGGGGCGGCGCCGTGGCCGTAGAGGACGGCGGGAATCTTGCCGTCGCGGCGGGCCCGGCGGGACGCGCCCTTGCCGGTCTCGGTTCGCACCGTGGCGGTGAGTTGGTTGCCTGCGGACTTGGCCATCGTGTCGCTCCTGTGTGCTCAGTGCCTGAGTGTGGGGGCACGGCGAGGATCGCGACAATTCGTCGGTCTCCGTCGATAACGGTGCTGGCTGGCCAGCCACCCTCGCCGTGACGCCCGGTCAGGTTAGCGCATGCGCACCTCAGAGCGGAAATTTGGTCCCGGCGGTGTGTGTCACATCCGTCACTCCATTACCTGGCCCGGGCGATGCCCGAGTTGCCCGCCTCACAGCGACAGTCCCCGCGTCACGAAGGCTGTCGCTCGGAGGCGGGCAACTCGTCGGCCGTCCGACCTGAGGGACCAGTGGGGCGGTGGGGCTCAGAGCGGAAATTTGGTGCCGGTGAGCTGCTCGGACAGCTCCCACAGCGCCACCGCCATCGCCGGGTCCTGCGCCCGACGGCTCCGCCGGACCGGTTGGCTGCGGCCGGTCTGGCCGAACCGCGGGCCGACGAACGTGTCGCCCGGCAGGTCCTGCGACGCCGCGTACAGCGTCTGCCGGGCGCCGAAGTCGGCATCGGTGGCCACCACGCGGGTGACGGCCGACATCAGCGCGTCGCCCAGCTTGCGGCCGGAGGCGCCCTGCAGGTTGGTGTGCGAGTAACCGGGGTGGGCCGCCAGCGCCCGCAGCGTGGCACCGGCCGCACCCAGGCGTCGCTGCAGCTCGCTGGTGAACAACAGGTTGGCGAGCTTGGACTGGCTGTAGGCCAGCCACGGCGAGTATCGCCGCCGCTCCCAGTTCAGGTCGTCGAGGCTGATCCGCCCCGCCCAGTGCGCCATCGACGACACCGTGACCACCCGGTCGGCGAGCTTGGGCAGCAGCAGGTTCGTCAGCGCGAAGTGACCGAGGTGATTGGTGCCGATCTGGCTCTCGAACCCGTCGACGGTCCGGGCGTACGGCGCGGCCATGATGCCCGCGTTGTTGATCAGCACGTCGACCTTGTCGACACCCGCGGCGAAATCCCGCACCGACGACAGATCCTGCAAGTCGAGTGCGCGCACCTCGACCGGGCCGGTCTGCGAACCCCGGATCTGCAGCGCGGCCTTCTCGCCCTTGCGAACGTCGCGGACCGCCATGACGAGCGTCGCGCCCCGCCGCGCCAGCTCGCGGGCCGTCACGGCGCCCAGCCCGCTGTTGGCGCCGGTGACGATCACGGTGCGCCCCGCGAACGAGGGTAGGTCTGCGGCCGTCCAGTTGGTCATGGCTGACGAGCCTAATCGGACTCCCTCAGTGCCCGGGGTCGAACTCCAGCGGCACCGTGGTAGGCCCGGTGATGCCGGTGATGGCCTTCCACTGCGCCGGGCCGGCCGCGCGGGGGTTGGGCATGCGCTGGGTGATGACGCGAAGCGCCTCTGTCAGTTCCAAGCGCGCCAGGTGAGCGCCGAGGCAGTAGTGCACGCCGCCGCCGAAGGTGAGCATGGGCGCGGCGCCCCCGCGGGTGATGTCCAGGCGGTCCGGGCGGTCGTAGACATTGGCGTCGCGGTTGGCCGCGGCGGTGTTGGCTAGCACGAGCGTGCCCGCCGGGACGCGAACCCCCGCCAGGTCGACGTCTTCGGCTGCCCGCCGGATGGTCCCGAAAATGATTGGCGAGTAACGCATCAGCTCGTGCACCGCGTTGGCCGCCAACTCGGGGCGCCGGGCGAGCAACGCCCATTGGTCGGGGTGCGCGCAGAGCGCCTGCACCCCGGCCGCGAGCTGGTTGCGCGTGGTGTCGGTGCCGGCTCCCAGCAGCGTGCCGCACAGCATGAGCAGCTCGTCGTGGGTGAGCCGGTCGCCGTCCTCCTCGGCGCGAATGAGATCGGAGACGAGGTCGTCGGTCAGTGATGCGCGCCGGCCGGCGATCAGGTCTTCGAGGTAGGCGTCGAGCTGGTCCCAGGCGGCCAGGATCGCCGGGCCGTCCTCGGCGACGTTCCAGTCGAACAGCTTCTTGATGTCGTCGGTCCAGTCGGAGAACAGCTGCCAGTCCTCGGGCGGCGCGCCGAGCAGGGCGCAGATGATCGGGGTGGGGTAGCGGCGCGAGATGTCGGAGACGACGTCGCAGTGCCCGACCTCGGTCAGCGGATCGACCAATCCGTTGATCACCTCGACGATCAGCGAACGCAGCCGCTCGGCAGCACGCGGCGCGAACGCCTTGGATACCAGCCGGCGCAGCCGGTTGTGCTGGGCGCCGTCGAGCCCGAGGATGTTGGTGGTGGCCCGGTCCCATAATGGGCCGGAGGTGACGCCTTGCAGGTCGAGTCCGAGGCCGTGGGCTGTGACGAAGCGGGGGTCCCGCAGCACCTGGTGGACCAGTTCGTAGCTCAGCACCTCCGGCCCCCGTGGCCCCATGGCGATCGGAGACTGCTCGCGGGCGGCCGCAATCGCGCGGTGCGCCTCGTCGGGATCGGTGAGGTGGTCGTAGGAAAAGAAGGGCAGCCCGGCGTCGAACACGCTCGGGCACTCGCTGGTTTGGACGGTGGTCATAACGGTCTCCTCGGTCGGCGTTGAGTCGACTATCGGGGGGCGGGAGACAAAGACCATCCGCCGCAGCGCGTAAATGTGCGCGGTCGACCGCGTAGGTTCCGGCGGCGCGTTCGGGGAAGATCTACGCGCTGTGGCCGATGTTTGCGTGCTGCGCGGCCACGATGCTGGCTACCATGAGCCAACACGCGGAGATGCCGTTGCTGAACTGGAACGAATTGGGCGTGAGCGAGTTGCTGCCGACAGGCACGGTGACGTTGCTGCTGGCCGATGTCGAGGGTTCGACGCGGCTCTGGGAAACTCAGGCTGAGGAGATGACGGCCGCGCTGGCCCGGCTGAACAAGACGGTCAACGACGCGGTCGACGCGCATGGCGGGGTCCGCCCGCTCGAGCAGGGCGAGGGTGACAGCTTCGTGGCGGCGTTCGCCCGGGCGTCCGACGCGGTGGCGTGCGCGCTTGCCGTGCAGCGCGCCCCGCTGGCGCCCATTCGGCTGCGGATCGGGATACACACCGGCGAGATCCAGTTGCGCGACGACGCCAACTACGCGGGTCCCACCATCAACCGCACGGCCCGGCTACGCGATCTCGCGCATGGTGGGCAGACGGTGCTGTCGGGCGCGACCGAATCGATGGTGGTGGACCGGCTGCCCGAAGGCGTGTGGCTGGCCGAGCTGGGCAGCTACCCGCTGCGGGATCTGCCACGCCCGGAACGCGTCGTGCAGCTGTGCCACCCCAACCTGGCCAATGAATTTCCGCCACTGCGCGTCCGTGGGGTCGTGGTGTCCCATAATCTTCCGGCGCAGCTGACGAGTTTCGTTGGGCGCCAAGCCGAAATCGCGCAGTTGCGGCAGGTCTTGACCGACAACCGCATGGTTACCCTGACCGGTGCCGGCGGTGTGGGTAAGACCCGGCTCGCCGTCGAGGTCACCTCCGGTTTGATCGACCACTTTCCCGACGGGCAGTGGTACGTCGACCTCGCACCAATCACCATTCCCGCCGTTGTTCCCGTGGCGGTCGCGCGCACGCTGGGCCTGCCCGACCAGCCGGGGCGTTCCACCACGGAGCTGCTGGTGCGGTTCTGCGCGCAGCGGAACATGTTAATTCTACTGGACAATTGCGAGCACTTGCTCGACGCCTCCGTGGCGCTGACGGATGAGCTGCTCAAGGCGTGCCCGCGATTGACCATCCTCGCCACCAGCCGCGAACCGCTCGGCGTCCCGGGCGAATTCGGTTGGCGCGTGCCGTCGTTGGGCCTGGCCGACGAGGCGGTCGAGTTGTTCGCTGACCGCGCTCGGCGCACGCGCCCCGACTTCTGTGTCGGGGAAGCAAATCGCGCGCCGGTTGAGGAGATCTGCCGGCGCCTGGACGGCATGCCGTTGGCGATCGAGCTCGCCGCGGCACGAGTTCGGGCGCTGTCGTTACAACAGATCCTCGACAGCCTGCACGATCGATTTCGGCTCCTCACCGGGGGCGCGCGCACTGCGGTGCGCCGCCAGCAGACGCTGCGTGCCTCGGTTGATTGGTCGCACGCGCTGCTCACCGAACCCGAACGAATCTTGTTCCGCCGCTTGGCCGCTTTCGCTGGAACTTTCGACCTCGAAGCGGCACAGGCAGTCGGCGCCAGCAGCGAGGTCGAAGGCTACCAGCTGCTCGACCAGCTGAGCCTGCTGGTCGACAAGTCCTTGGTGGCCGCCGATGAGACCGCCGCCGGGATGCGCTACCGGTTGCTGGAGACGGTGCGCCAATATGCGCAGGAAAAACTCGGTGAGTCCGGTGAGTCCGATGATGTGCGCACCCGCCACCGCGATTACTACACCGCGAAGGCCGCAGAACTGGAGTCAAAGGGCCATTCCCGCGATGAGCAGCTGTTGCATTGGGGAGAAACGGAAGTCGACAACCTGCGGGCCGCCTTCGGTTGGTGCCGCGAGAATTCGGACCTGGAGACCGGGCTGAGGCTTATCTCGCTACTCCGGCCGTTGTGGCTGCGAGGTGGCCGCACCCTCGAGGGCATCGCCGGACTGGACGCGATCCTCAATGAAGTGGGCCGTTCTGAGATTCCTCCGGCGGTGTGGGCGGGAGCAGTGGTCGAGCGGCAGGTCCTCGCGGCATGGATAGGAATCCCAACGGAGTTGGGCCCCGCCGAGGACGCCCTGGGGATAGCGAGACAGCTCGATGATCCGACGCTGCTCACTCGGGCGTTGATCGCATGTGGCATGAGCGCCGTTTTCAGTCCCGAGGTGGCGCAGCCCTACTTCGCGGAGGCGATCAGCCTCGCCCGCGCCGCCGGTGATCGCTGGAGCCTGTGCCAGATCTACAGTCACCAGGCAACAGTGGGCGCCTTTGCCGGGCAACCAATCGAGGCGCGTGCGGCCGCCGAGATGGGGCGTGGCCTGGCGGACACGCTGGGCGACCGGTTCTTCTCGCGGAATTGCCGAACCTGGCTCACCATCGCGCTGATGATGCAGGGACATCTCGCCGAAGCCGAGGAAGTTGGCAGATCCTTGGCGGAGGAGGCTGATGCGGCCGACGAGGTTGTCATGAAGATCTACGGGCACACCGTCCACAGCGTGGTGCTCGCGCGCCTTGGGCGGGCGGCTGACGCGCGGGCCGCGGCGGAATCGGCGCTGGTGGCCGCGGAGGCGGTGGGCGGGGAGGCCGAAGACACGGTGCACGCCATGCTCGCCGATGCCGCGCTGACCGCCGGCGACGGCGCCGCGGCGCTGCGATTCTGTGAGACGGCTTGGCAGCGCACCAGTCCGCCGCGTGAAGTGTTCACCAGAAGCGTCAACCCGATCGGCGAGGCCGCTCTGGCGTGCGGTGAGCTCGAGGTCGCTCGCCGCTGGGCGGACGAGAACGTCGCCATCGTTCCGGGATACCAGCAGATGGTCGCCCTGGTTGCGCGCGCCTATGTCGCGCTCGCACAAGGCGATTACGGCCAGGCCGAGCGCGACGCCCACGACGCCCTCGCGGTCGCCGCCCGGGTGCAGGGGTATCTGCGAGTGCCCGACGCCCTGGAATGCCTGGCACGCCTTGCGGCGGACGTGGGCAACAACGCGCACGCGGCACGCCTGCTCGGCGCGGCGGACGGCATGCGCCAGCGGACGGGGGAGGCGCGGCGCCCGACTTATGAGCCC
This sequence comes from Mycobacterium sp. 852002-53434_SCH5985345, assembly GCF_001667155.1. Classification (NCBI taxonomy): domain Bacteria; kingdom Bacillati; phylum Actinomycetota; class Actinomycetes; order Mycobacteriales; family Mycobacteriaceae; genus Mycobacterium; species Mycobacterium sp. 852002-53434_SCH5985345. The sequence continues at coordinate 13,391 of NZ_LZIE01000090.1, read as the reverse complement.
GGCCATCAGGCCACGCTGGTGAAATCCCGAGAGGCGTTGCTGGACAACGACTTCGATGCAGCCTGGACGGAAGGCGCGGCGCTGTCCACCGAGGATGCCGTCGCCTACGCGCAGCGCGGCCGCGGCGAGCGTAAGCGCCCCGCCAGCGGCTGGGGATCGCTGACCCCCATGGAGCAGGACGTGGTGCGTCTGGCCCGGGAAGGTTTGGGCAACAAGGACATCGGCGCGCGGCTTTTCACCTCACCGCGCACGGTGCAGACCCACCTCACCCACGTTTACGCCAAGCTCGGCATCTCTTCGCGGGTGGAGCTCTTCAAGGACCAGCGCTCAACATGATTTCGCTGAGATTGCAGCCGTTCGGGAGTCGAGCACGACCCTGGCGGCAATTTCGCCGGGCTCGAAGGACTGAAATCACTTCGCCGCGACGACGAACCCTCGCATGATCGCCTCGATGTCGGTTGACTGCGTGACCGCCTCGTTGGCCAGGCCGGTGATGGTGAGCTGAACCAGGTACCGCTGCTTGGCCGGCCCCGAACCGGTGGCGATCACTATCCGGTTGAAGCTGTGCAGCCGCGTGCCATCCAAGTCGTAACTGCCCTGGATCATCGACGAAGGGAAGCCGTTGTAGGGCGTCGTCGAGGCGTCCAGCTGCTTGAAGTCCTCGAACAGTTGGGCGTCGTCGTTGCCGTGCTGAATCACCTGGGCGGCATCGAAATCGCCGTGCAGGGCGAACACCACGAGCCTGGCGGTCGGATACTTGCCGCCCTTGGAGATCATCAGCGTCTGCGGGGAGATGTGCGGATTGCTCGCCACCGACCAGCCCGGGGGCGTCGGTATCGACACCTTCAGGTCGGGCAGGTCGCCCGGCGCGACCTGCTGCCCGGTCACGCCGATGTTCTGCAGATATTGCGACAGCGGCACGGGCTTGGCGACCCGTGTCGTGGTGGTCGTGGTTGTCGGCGTCGTGGACCAGATCGATTGATAGTCGGGCGCTTTCGGGCCGCACGCCACCGCGGGCAGCGTCAGCGCAATGGCCGCGGCCGCGCAGGCACGTCTCACAGAATCTCGCGGACCGTGTCGGCCGGCCGACCCAGCCGGGTGCCCTTCTGCGTGACGACGAACGGTCGTTCGATCAGGATCGGGTGTTCGACCATGGCGTCCAGCAACTGGTCGTCGGTCGCATCGGCGAGGTTGAGCTCGGAGTACAGCGATTCCCGCTTGCGCACCGCGGTGCGCACGTCGATCCCGGCGTCGTTGATCATCTGCACCAGTTCGTCGCGCGACGGTGGGTTCTTCAAGTACTCGACGATGGTCGGCTCAAACCCACTGTCGCGCAAGAGATCCAACGTGTTTCGCGAGGTGCTGCACCGGGGATTGTGGTAGATGACCGCCTCGCCTGGCCGTGCAGCCATCTAGGCATCCCCGTCGAATAGCCCCGTGACGGAGCCGTTTTCGAAGACGGCGCGAATGGTGCTGGCCAACAGCGGCGCGATGGACAGGACGGTGAGCTGGGGGAAGCGCTTCTCCTCGCCGATCGGCAGAGTGTTGGTGACGATCACCTCGCGAGCACCCGAGGCCGCGAGCCGCTCGGCGGCCGGGTCGGACAGCACCCCGTGGGTGGCCGCGATGATGACGTCGGCGGCGCCGTCATCGCGCAACAGCTGCACAGCGCCGGCAATGGTGCCGCCGGTATCGATCATGTCGTCGATCAGCACGCAGGTCCTGCCCTGCACCTCGCCGACGACGCGGTTGGACACCACCTGGTTGGGCACCCGAGGATCACGGGTCTTGTGGATGAAGGCCAGCGGGACGCCACCCAATGCGTCGGCCCACTTCTCGGCGATGCGCACCCGGCCCGAGTCCGGGGAGACGACCACCATGTTGCCGTCCGGGTAGTTGTCCCGGATATAGCCGGTGAGCAGGTTCTGCCCGCGCATGTGGTCGACCGGGCCGTCGAAGAAACCCTGGATCTGGTCGGTGTGCAGGTCCACGGTCACGATCCGGTCGGCGCCGGCCGTCTTGAGCAGGTCGGCGACCAGTCGCGCCGAGATCGGTTCGCGGCCGCGATGCTTCTTGTCCTGGCGGGCGTAGGGGTAGAACGGCATGACGGCGGTGATCCGTTTGGCGCTGCCCCGCTTGAGCGCGTCGATCATGATCAGCTGTTCCATCAGCCAGTCGTTCACCGGCGCCGGGGCCGACTGCAGGACGAACGCGTCGCACCCGCGGACCGACTCATGGAACCGGACGAAGATCTCGCCGTTGGCGAACTCCCGCGCCGTCTGAGCGGTGACGTGGACGTCGAGCTCCTTTGCCACCTGCTCGGCCAACTCCGGGTGTGCACGGCCGGAGAAGAGCATCAGGTTCTTGCGGTTGTCGGTCCAGTCGTGGCTCAACGCGCTGCCCTCGCCGTTCGGATCAGAAGTGGATGCCAATCGTACGTAGCGAATGGTACGGAAATGTGGCCGGGTTACCAGATACCAAAGTCACGATGTCGATTCGGGCTCGGATGTGTCGTCGTTGAGCTTGACCGCCTTCTCGGCCGCTTCGGCGGCCGCGCTGCCCGGCCGTTTGCGCTGCACCCAGCCCTCGATGTTGCGTTGCGGACCGGCGGACACCGCCAGTGCGCCCGGGGGGACGTCGTCGCGGACCACGGTTCCCGCGCCGGTGTACGCGCCGTCGCCTACCGTCACCGGGGCGACGAACATGGTGTCCGACCCGGTGCGCACGTGCGAGCCGATCGTGGTGCGCCGCTTGCTGGTGCCGTCGTAATTGACGAAGACGCTGGACGCTCCGATGTTGCTGTGCTCGCCGATGTCGGCGTCGCCGACGTAGGTCAGGTGCGGAACTTTCGTGCCGGCGCCGATCGTCGAGTTCTTGGTCTCGACGAACGCGCCGAGCTTGCCTTCGTCGCCCAACACCGTCCCGGGCCGCAGGTAGGTGAAGGGGCCGACCGTGGCGCCGGCGCCGATGGCCGATGAGGTGCCGTGGGTGCGCACCACCGATGCGCCGTCGCCGACGGTGACGTCGGTGAGCGTGGTGTCCGGGCCGACGACGCAGTGGCCAGCGATCTGGGTGCGGCCCAGCAGTTGCGTGCCCGGGTGGATGACGGTGTCGCGCCCGATCGTGACGTCGACGTCGATCCAGGTGGTCGCGGGGTCGACGATGGTCACCCCGGCCATCTGGTGGGCGGCGACGATCCGGCGGTTGAGTTCGGCGCCCAGTTGTGCGAGCTGGACGCGGTTGTTGACGCCGGCGACCAGGGCGCTGTCGTCGACGCGCTGGGCATGGACGGCCTGCCCGTCGCCGCGCAGGATCGAGATCACGTCGGTCAAGTAGAGCTCCCGCTGGGCGTTGTTGGAGCTCAGCCGGCTGAGCGCGGAGCGCAGCGCGGCGACGTCGAAGGCGTAGACGCCGGCGTTGACCTCGCGGATTTCCCGCTGGAAGGGTGTCGCGTCGGCGTGTTCCACGATCGCGCTGACCTCGTTGTCCTGGGTGCGCAGGATGCGGCCGTACCCGGTGGGGTCGGCAAGCGTCGTGGTGAGCACGGTCGCGGCGGCCGACCCCGCGTTGTGGGTCGCGATCAGGTCGGCCACGGTGTCGGAGTCCAGCAGCGGTGTGTCGCCCGAGGTCACGACGACCACGCCGGCGTAGTCCTCGGGCAGCGCGGACAGGCCACACAACACCGCGTGGCCGGTGCCGAGCGGGCGGTCCTGCAGGGAGACCTCGATGCCGCGCCCCAGGTCGTCGGCCCACTCGGCGACCAGCGGGGAGATGCGCTGGTGGTCGTGGCCCAGGACCACCACCAGGTGTTGCGGCGCGACCTTGGTGATCGCGTGCAGCAGGTGGGACAACATGCTGCGACCGGCGATCGTGTGCAGCACCTTGGGGGTGTCCGACCGCATCCGGGTGCCGGGCCCGGCCGCGAGCACCAGGACCGCGGTATCACCACGAGACGCCATCAACTCTCCTCAACCCCGGCGTGCGCGCTGGCACGACGACACGCCGTCAAGCGTGGCACTTCACCTGATGTTGACGCAAAGACCGCGCCCTGGGCGATCACTGCCCTAACTATGGAAACCGCCGCCTCGAATTCGTGCATAGGCCCCACACTCGACGAGCCAAGCTCCGTCGCCAGGACTCGAACCTGAACTATCTGAACCAAAATCAGAGGTGCTGCCGATTACACCACGACGGATTGCCGGCCCTTTGGGCCCGCGCCACCAACAGACTTTAGACGGTATGCGGGCCGATCGCGGCGCCGAGGGAAAGACGGGCGGTTCGGTGCGGGCGACCCTATACGCTGATTGACGTGGCTGTTCTCGATAAGGAGCCGGACAAAGAGGCACGCGCGCCGCGCGCCCGGATGACCGGTACCGAGCGCCGACAACAACTCATCGGCATCGCACGCTCGCTGTTCGCCGAACGCGGTTATGAGGGCACCTCCATCGAGGAGATCGCGTTACGCGCCAACGTGTCCAAGCCGGTCGTCTACGAGCACTTCGGCGGCAAGGAGGGGCTGTACGCCGTGGTCGTCGACCGCGAGATGTCGGCACTGCTGGACGGCATCACCTCGTCGTTGACCAACAACCGTTCCCGGGTCCGGGTCGAGCGAGTCGCGCTGGCGCTGCTCACGTACGTCGAAGAGCGCACCGACGGCTTCCGCATCATGATCCGCGACTCACCGGCCGCGATCAGCTCGGGCACCTACTCCAGCCTGCTCAATGACGCCGTCAACCAGGTCAGCTCCATCCTGGCCGGCGACTTCGCCCGCCGCGGCCTTGATCCCGAGCTGGCGCCGTTGTACGCCCAGGCGCTGGTGGGCTCGGTGTCGATGACGGCGCAGTGGTGGCTCGATACGCGTGAGCCCAAGAAAGAAGTGGTCGCGGCGCACCTGGTCAACCTGATGTGGAACGGGCTGACCCACCTGGAAGCCGACCCCCGGCTGCAGGACGACGGGTAGAGATTCGCCCGGCGGGCGTGACGTCACGGCGGTTCCCGCCTGGGGTGTTTATTCGGTCAGCGTCACACCCACCGCGACAATCGGCCGGGGAAATTGCTCTGCGGCGCAAGCTTCGTCGAGCGCATCCTCGATGACGGCGGCCAGCTCGTCGACACCGAGTTCCGAATCGCCAGCAACGTACGGGCCGGCCTGGTCACCGCCTACGTGCACTTCGGTCAGGATGAGGCCGTGCCGGGCGCGGACGTCCGCCATGGCGGCAATCGTCCGGCGGATTTCCCCGCCGTAGCGGGCCCGGGCGCCGTCCCGGGGACCCCGAGAATCCAGCCGGCAGTACAGGCCCACCAGGTCGAAGGTGGGGCGCGCCCGGCCCCGCCGTCGTGGGCCGGCGACGTGGGGAGCCGCGAGGGGAGAGTCCAGCACGATGCGCCCGACACCGACGCCCACCGCGTCGCGCAACAACTCGGGCGATCCCGGGTGCGTGACGATGCGTGCCGGGTCCGTCCCCGCGGCGAGGGCGACCGCGAGCTCGGCGCCCGAGCGGACGCCGATACCGAGGCGCTCTTTGCGCGCCATGCGCGCGACTTCGATCGTTAGCGGCGACCGTCCGAAGTGGACGATGCGCGCACCCCGCAGCGTTTTGCGCCAACGGCGGGCGCGATCGCGGAAATCGGCCTCGGCGGCCACGCCGGCCGGGGCGTGCGGTCCGGCGCCGGCGCACAGCGGGGGCGCCGCGTCACCGATGGAGGGCAGGATGTCCAGCAAAGTCATGAATCCAACGTGCGCCCGCGTCGGGGTCGCGGGCGGTCTTCCTAACGATCCCTTGACGGCGGCAGGCTCAAAATTGACGAATTCTGGCGCCCCTAGAATGGATTCATCATGACCGCACCGGGGCCTGCTCGCCCAGAACTCCCGATCGCGGGGCTCGTTGAATTGGCGCTCACCGCGCCGACCTTCCAGCAACTGATCGAAAGCGCGGCCGAGCGGCCGGCCGAGCTGTGCCTGGTGGGTCCTGCCAGCGCGCGGCTTTTCGTCGCCAGCGCGCTGGAGCGGTTGGGTCCTCTGCTGGTAGTCACCGCGACCGGGCGTGAAGCCGATGACCTGACCGCCGAGCTGCGCGGCGTCTTCGGCGACGCCGTGGCGGCCTTCCCGTCCTGGGAGACCCTGCCGCACGAGCGGCTCTCTCCGGGAGTCGACACCGTCGGCGCCCGGCTGACGGTGCTGCGGCGGCTGGCTCATCCCGACGACGCGCGGTTGGGCCCACCGCTGCGCGTCGTGGTGACCGCGGTGCGCTCGCTGCTGCAGCCGATGACCCCGCAGCTGGGCCTGCTCGAGCCGGTGACATTCAGCGTCGGCCAGGAGATCGCCTTCTCCGAGGTCGTCGCCCGGTTGGTCGAGCTGGCCTACACGCGGGTCGACATGGTCGGCCGGCGCGGTGAATTCGCCGTGCGCGGCGGGATTCTCGACGTCTTCCCGCCGACCGCCGAGCACCCGGTGCGCATCGAGTTCTGGGGCGACGAGGTCAGCGAGATGCGGATGTTCTCCGTCGCCGACCAGCGCTCCATACCCGAGATCGAGGTGGAGACGGTCATCGCGGTGGCCTGCCGCGAACTGCTCCTGACCGACGACGTGCGGGAGCGGGCCGCCGCGCTGGCCGCCCGGCATTCCGGGGCCGAGCCCGCCATCACCGGCAGCGTCACCGACATGCTGGCCAAGCTGGGCGAGGGCATCGCGGTCGACGGCATGGAGGCGCTGCTGCCGGTCCTGCGGCCCGGCGAACACGTGCTGCTGACCGACCAACTGGCCGAGGGCACTCCGGTGCTGCTGTGCGACCCGGAAAAAGTGCGCACCCGGGCCGCCGACCTGATCAAGACCGGCAGCGAGTTCCTCGAGGCGTCCTGGTCGGTCGCGGCGCTGGGCACCGACGCCCCCGTCGACGTCGCGCAGTTCGGCGGGTCGGGGTTCGCCGAGCTGGACGACGTGCACGCCGCGGCGGCGCGCTCGGGTCATCCCTGGTGGACGTTGAGCCAGTTGTCCGACGAGTCGGCGATGGAGCTGGACATTCGGGCGGCGCCGTCGGCCCGCGGGCATCAGCACGACATCGACGGGATCTTCGCGATGCTGCGCGCCCACGTATCGACCGGCGGCTACGCCGCGGTCGTCGCCCCTGGCGCCGGCACCGCCCATCGCGTCGTCGAGCGGCTGGCCGACTCCGACACCCCCGCGGCGATGCTGGAACCGGGCGCGGCCGATACCACGCTCAAACTGGGGATCGTCAGCGTCCTCAAGGGCCCGCTGCACGACGGCGTCGTGATCCCGGGCGCCAACCTGGTCGTCATCACCGAGACCGACCTGACCGGCAGCAGGGCCACCGCCGTCGAGGGCAAGCGGCTGGCGGCCAAGCGGCGCAACACCGTCGATCCGTTGGCGCTGACGGCCGGTGACCTGGTGGTGCACGACCAGCACGGCATCGGCCGGTTCGTCGAGATGACGGAACGCACGGTCGGCGGTGCCCGGCGCGAGTACCTGGTGCTCGAGTACGCGTCGAGCAAGAGGGGCGGTGGGTCCGACAAGCTGTATGTGCCGATGGACTCGCTGGACCAGCTGTCCCGGTACGTCGGCGGGCAGGCGCCCGCGCTTTCCAAGCTGGGCGGCAGCGACTGGGCCAACACCAAGACCAAGGCCCGCCGCGCCGTGCGCGAGATCGCCGGCGAGCTCGTCGCGTTGTACGCGAAGCGGCAGGCCAGCGCCGGGCACGCCTTCGCCCCGGACACCCCGTGGCAGGCGGAGATGGAGGACGCGTTCGGCTTCACCGAGACCGTCGACCAGCTCACCGCGATCACCGAGGTCAAGGCCGACATGGAGAAGCCGGTCCCGATGGACCGGGTGATCTGCGGCGACGTCGGCTACGGCAAGACCGAGATCGCGGTGCGCGCGGCCTTCAAGGCCGTCCAGGACGGCAAGCAGGTCGCCGTGCTGGTGCCGACCACGCTGCTGGCCGACCAGCACCTGCAGACATTCACCGACCGGATGGCCGGCTTCCCGGTGACGGTCAAGGGGCTATCCCGGTTCACCGACAACGTCGAGTCCCGCGCCGTGATCGAGGGCCTGGCCGACGGGTCGGTGGACGTGGTGATCGGCACGCACCGGCTGCTACAGACCGGGGTGCGCTGGAAGGACCTGGGCCTGGTCGTTGTCGACGAGGAGCAGCGGTTCGGCGTCGAGCACAAGGAACACATCAAGTCGCTGCGCACCCACGTCGACGTGCTGACCATGAGCGCCACCCCGATCCCACGCACGCTGGAGATGAGCCTGGCCGGGATACGCGAGATGTCGACCATCCTGACCCCGCCCGAAGAGCGCTATCCCGTGCTGACCTACGTCGGGCCGCAGGACGACAAGCAGGTGGCGGCCGCCCTGCGGCGCGAGCTGTTGCGCGACGGGCAGGTCTTCTACGTGCACAACCGGGTGAGCTCCATCGACCGGACGGCGGCCCGGATCCGCGAGCTGGTGCCGGAGGCGCGGGTGGTTGTCGCGCACGGGCAGATGCCCGAGGAGCGGCTGGAACGCACCGTGCAGGGGTTCTGGAACCGCGAATACGACATCCTGGTGTGCACGACGATCGTGGAGACCGGGCTGGACATCTCCAACGCCAACACGCTGATCGTCGAGCGCGCCGACACCTTCGGGCTTTCGCAGCTGCACCAGCTGCGCGGCCGGGTGGGGCGCAGCCGCGAGCGGGGTTATGCCTACTTCCTGTATCCGCCGCACGCCCCGCTGACCGAGACGGCTTATGACCGGTTGGCGACCATCGCGCAGAACAACGAGCTGGGCGCGGGCATGGCGGTCGCGTTGAAAGACCTCGAAATCCGTGGCGCCGGCAACGTGCTGGGCGTCGAGCAGTCCGGCCACGTCGCCGGGGTCGGGTTCGACCTGTACGTGCGGCTGGTGGGTGAGGCCGTGGAGGCCTACCGGGCGGCGGCTGACGGCCAGACCGTCACCACCGCCGAGGAGCCCAAGGATGTGCGGATCGACTTGCCGGTGGACGCCCACCTGCCGCCGGACTACATCGCCAGCGACCGGCTGCGGTTAGAGGCCTATCGGCGGCTGGCCGCGGCGGGCTCGGACGGCGAGATCGCGGCCGTGATCGAGGAACTCGTCGACCGCTACGGTGCGTTGCCCGAACCGGCCCTGCGCCTGGTGGCGGTCGCGCGGTTGCGGCTGCTTTGCCGCGCCGCCGGCATCACCGAGGTGTCGGCCCCGTCGGCGGCGACGGTGCGGCTGTCGCCGATAACGCTGCCCGATTCGGCCCAGGTGCGCCTCAAGCGGATGTATCCGGCCGCGGGCTACCGCGCCACGACCTCGACGGTGCAGGTGCCCATCCCGCGGGACGGGGGCGTCGGTGCGGCACGCATCCGCGACGTGGAGTTGGTGCAGATGGTGGCCAACCTGGTGACGGCGCTGCAGGGTAAATCCCAGATAGAGATTGGTATAACGGGTTCACAGTCGGCACCTATGTCGGGGGAGGAGCGACAGGCGCGATGATCGTCGTCTTGTTCGACCCCCGTCGCCCGTCGCTGGTGCCGGTCGAGGCCATCGAACACCTCAGCGGTGAGGTGCAGTACACCGAGGAGATGCCCGTCGCGGTGCCGTGGTCGCTGCCCGCGGCGCGTCCGGTGCATGCCGGGGACCCCGATGATCCAGCGCCGGTGCTGCTGTCGTCGGACCCCGAGCATCCCGCCGTCACCGCCCGGCTGGCGGCCGGCGCCCGGTTGATCTCCGCGCCGGAGACACCGCGCGGCGAGCGACTGGTCGACGTGGTGGCCATGATGGACAAGCTGCGCACCGCCGGGCCGTGGGAGAGTGAGCAAACCCACGACTCGCTGCGCAGGTTCCTGCTGGAGGAGACCTACGAACTGCTGGACGCGGTCCGCAGCGGCAGCGCCGACCAGCTGCGCGAAGAACTCGGCGACGTGTTGTTGCAGGTGCTCTTTCACGCGCGCATCGCGGAGGACGCCCCGCAATTTCCCTTCACCATCGACGACGTCGCCGTCACGCTGATGCGAAAGCTGGGCAATCGGGTTCCGGGTGTGCTTGCGGGTCAGACCATTTCGCTCGAAGAGCAATTGGCCCAATGGGAAGAGCGCAAGGCGGCCGAAAAGCCGCGCAAGTACGTGATGGACGAGGTGCATACCGGTCAGCCGGCGTTGGCGTTGGCCCAGAAGGTGATTCAGCGTGCCGAGAAGGCCGGCCTGCCGGCCGATCTCATCCCCGCCGAGATCACCTCCATCGCGGTGTCGGCCGACGGTGATGCGGAAAGCGCGCTTCGCACGGCGGTTCTGGAGTTCGTGGACACGGTCCGCGCGGTCGAGCGGGCGATCGCCGCGACGCGCCGCGGCGCGGGTGTTCCGGAGGAATTCGACGTCACCCCGCTCGGCGAGGTCACCGAAGACGAGTGGCGTGAGCACTGGCCGTCGGACGAGGTGGTCGACGAGTCTGCGACGGGTGCGGTCGCCGACGACGCCTGACCGCCAAAGCTGCGTCAGCTAACCGATAATTAGCGGAAATCCTGCGCTCGCGCCCCGATACGGCCGGGCAGCACCGCGACCCATGGGACGATGGTTGTGCGAAGTTGGTGCAGGGGAGTCGAGGGAGCTTTAACCAGCATGGTGTCGCCGAGGCGTTGGTTGCGCGCGGCCGCCGTGATAGGCGCGACCGCGATGCTGCTGGCCTCCAGTTGCACGTGGCAGCTCAGCCTGTTCATCCCGGAGGGCGTCCCGCCGCCTGCCGGGGCTCCGGTGCCGCCGGTGGACACGCACGCCAGCGGTAGACCCGCGGACCAGCTTCGGGCCTGGGCCGAACAGCGCTCCCCGACCCTGGAGATCCCGGTGATCGCGCTGGAGGCCTACGCCTACGCCGCCCGGGTCGCCGAGGTCGAGAACCCGAAGTGCCACATCGCGTGGACCACGCTGGCGGGCATCGGGCAGGTCGAGAGCCACCATGGCACCTATCGCGGCGCGCGGCTGGCGCCCAACGGTGACGTGAGCCCCCCCATTCGCGGTGTCCGCTTGGACGGCAGCGGGGGCACCCTGCGCATCGTCGACAGCGAGGAACCGGTGACCGACGACGACGGGGTGGTGCGGGCCATGGGGCCGATGCAGTTCATCCCCGAGACCTGGCGGTTGTACGGCGTCGACGCCCACAACGACGGCCGCGTCAGCCCCGACAACATCGACGACGCCGCGCTCGCGGCCGCGGGTTACCTGTGTTGGCGGGGAAAGGATCTGGGGACGCCGCGCGGCTGGATTACGGCGCTGCGGGCCTACAACAACTCCGGCGTCTACGCGCGAGCGGTGCGCGACTGGGCGACCGCTTATGCGGCGGGTCACCCGCTGTAGCAGGATGTATCAGGCTCTACGCTAACGGCGGCGAGGCCGGCACCAGCTACAACGCAAGGAGAAACTCAGTGCCGATTATCGAGCAGGTCGGGGCCCGCGAGATCCTCGATTCCCGCGGTAACCCGACGGTCGAGGTCGAGATTGCCCTGATCGACGGAACTTTTGCCCGCGCGGCGGTGCCGTCCGGCGCGTCGACCGGTGAGCACGAGGCCCATGAGTTGCGCGATGGCGGTGAGCGTTACGGCGGCAAGGGCGTGCAAAAGGCGGTGCAAGCCGTTCTCGACGAGATCGGCCCGGCGGTGATCGGGCTCAACGCCGACGACCAGCGGCTGGTGGACCAGGCGCTCGTCGACCTGGACGGCACCCCCGACAAGTCCCGGCTGGGCGCCAACGCGATCCTGGGCGTCTCCCTGGCCGTCGCCAAAGCGGCCGCCGACTCAGCCGAGCTGCCGCTGTTCCGCTATGTCGGCGGACCCAACGCCCACATCCTGCCGGTGCCGATGATGAACATCGTCAACGGCGGTGCGCACGCCCACACCGCTGTCGACATCCAGGAGTTCATGGTGGCCCCGATCGGCGCCCCCAGCTTCAGCGAGGCGCTGCGCTGGGGCGCCGAGGTGTACCACTCACTAAAGTCGGTGCTGCAAAAGCAGGGGTTGAGCACCGCCCTGGGCGACGAGGGCGGCTTCGCGCCCGACGTGGCGCACACCAAAGCCGCCCTGGACCTGATCTGCCAGGGCATCGAGTCGGCCGGCCTGAAACTCGGCGCCGATGTGGCGCTGGCCATCGATGCGGCGGCCACCGAGTTCTACAACAAGGGCACCGGATACATCTTCGAGGGCAGCACCCGCAGCGCCGAGCACATGGCGGAGTTCTACGCCGATCTGCTCGGCTCCTACCCGCTGATCTCGATCGAAGACCCGCTCTCCGAAGACGATTGGGATGGCTGGGCGGCGTTGACGGCGGCGATCGGCGACCGCGTGCAAATCGTCGGCGACGACATCTTCGTCACCAATCCGGAGCGCCTCGAAGAAGGCATCGAGAAAGGTGTCGCAAACGCGTTGCTGGTCAAGGTGAACCAGATCGGCACGCTGACCGAGACTCTCGATGCGGTTGCGCTGGCGCACCACAGCGGGTACCGCACGATGATGAGCCATCGCAGCGGCGAGACCGAGGACACCACGATCGCCGACCTGGCGGTTGCCGTCGGCAGCGGGCAGATCAAGACCGGTGCACCCGCCCGCAGTGAGCGTGTCGCCAAGTACAACCAGCTGCTGCGGATCGAGGAGGCGCTGGGCGACGCTGCTCGTTACGCCGGCGACCTGGCGTTCCCGCGGTATGCGCCGGAGGCCAAATAGCTTGCCCGCCAAGCCGGATCCGAAACGGCGCTCCCCGGCATCGCGTCCGGGGAAGGCCGGGGATTCGGTTCGGCGCCGCCGCACGGCCAAGCCGTCTTCCAAGCCGTCCCAAACCGCGAAGCAGCCCGGCGCGAGGTCGGTCGAGCATGTCGTCGAGCCCATCAAGCGACAGGCGGTCGAATCGGTCGAACAGCGGTCCGAGCAGCGGCTGGGATTCACCGCGCGGCGGGCGGCGGTGCTCGCCGCGGTCGTCTGCGTGCTGACGCTCACCATCGCCGGCCCGGTGCGGACCTACTTCGCACAGCGCACGGAGATGAATCAGTTGACGGCGAGCGAAGCCGCGTTGCGCGCTCAGATCGCCGAACTCGAGCAGAAGAAGGCCAAACTCGGCGACCCGGCCTACATCGCCGCGCAGGCCCGCGAGCGGCTCGGCTTCGTGAAGCCGGGCGACATCCCCTTCCAGGTCCAGCTGCCGCCGACCGCGGCGACACCTTCCGAGCCCGGAAGCCAGGCGGCGAAACCCGCCAACACCGATCCCTGGTACACGTCGCTCTGGCACACCATCGCCGACGCGCCACACCTGCCGCCGGCCAATGTTCCCCCGGCAGAACACCCGACATTGAAGGTTCGGGGGCCAGGATCGCCAGCGCCTCGTCACCGAGTGGATTGCAACCGGGC